>LOEW01000032.1 GCA_001516045.1 Desulfosporosinus sp. BRH_c37 | reverse complement strand
AAAGTTGAACATCGAGTCTTCGGTGGGGGACTCTACCCCCACCGAAGCAGAATAAGGTGTATCACTCCCACTTGTAGAAGTGGGAGTCTTACGACTTGGATAAATCAGTACCAAAAATATGAGGTTCCTAGTTGAGATACTTTAAAACCATCCGCAAAAGTTGATCTGGGCGAAAAGGTTTAATTACAAAGTCCAGAGCGCCTCGTTTCAAAGCTTCTATGACCATACTTTCGTGGGCGACTGCACTACATATGATCACTCGAGCCAATGGGTTGTATATTAAAATTTCCGTAAGAGCAGCCAAACCGTCAAGTTCTGGCATAGTTATATCCATAATTGTCAGGTCTGGCTCATCGGATTTAAAACGTTCCACAGCCTGAAGACCGTTTTCGGCCTCTACGATGTTTGTTAGACCCTTACGCGCGAGAATCTGACGAATCATCAGCCGCACGAAACTTGCATCATCGGCAATAAGAATTTTGCTCATTCACGATGTCCTCACCCTCTCAACTAGGACCATAGTCCTATTTACAAATTTATATTCGCTTTGCAAACGCCATTTTCCTGCACAAAATTAACGAGCCTATGATTAAATATCCGAATCACTTTCTTGCTGATATCGTAATCTTATCCAGTCGAACTTTTGTTACTCGGACAACGATGTCTTGAATGATACTCACTTCATTCGGCGTTAAGCTAGGGGCATAAACAATTACTGTGACGTTTTCCGGAAAAACATCTGCCACAGCATCTTGAAACCCTTTTATTTTGAGGAGATTCTCAACTTCTCCCTCTTTATGTATTTTCGTACTAAGTTCAAGCCATTTTTCTTGAGCTTGTTCTTTACTCTTATCTAGCGTCGAGTTTAGCAACTCTGAGAGCATCGCTTTTGTCTCCTGGCGAAACTGCTCTCGTTTCAAGCGATAATTCACAAAATAATTTTCCGCTGAAACGTTATTATTGACTGTTTCAACTTCAAACTGAATCAAATTGTCCTGAACAGAAGCATTGACAGGTAAACTCGATTGAACGGAAAAATAGGCAGGTGGTTCGGCCTTTATCATCCAAATCCCAAGTGCCACAAGGATCACCGCCAAACTTACGATTCCTCCCAAGCACAGCTTTGCTTTGTGGCCAATTAATAGAATAACCGGTCGCTTTACTTGACTATTAAACATACGTTATGATCCTCCCATCGGCACCACAGTAATTTTAGAACCCGGAATACTAAGAAGCGTTTGTACTGCTGTATGAATCCCCTCTCTTACCTTTGCGTCCCTAGCTCCCTCAGCTATAATCAGAACTCCGGCAACCTCCGGACGATCTTCCATCACCATAACGGGTTGGGAGGAACTACTGGGCATAACTACTTGATTGTTTTGCGTTACTTCTGTCGTTTCACGAGTTCCTCCCACCTTATCTGTTTCTTTGGAAGTTCGTTTAGTAATATTCTCGTTACGCGCATACTCTGCTTTTAGGCCCGTAGAAAAGCTTACTGACACGTGCACCTTACCTGCACCATCCATCTGCAATAAATTAGCTTGTAGTTTGCTCTCCAATTCTCTTTCCAGAGCACCTATCTTTGTCGTTGAGGCAGGCACGGGGGTTGTCTGAGCTGACGTAGTCAATATTCCTTGGGTAGGCGCTGCAGACCCTTTACCGAAATAAATCAGTGACATCCCAATCGCGATAAGGGCAACTAAACCAATGAACATTCGATCTGACCAAATTTCTTTAAATAGCTTCATATTCAGAATCTCCTTTCAAAACTTTTTCGTCCTAACTTTCTTGAACAATAATCTTTTCTTTCGAAATGCTCATAAATACGGCAATCCTTTCACGTACACTATCAGCCCTAGAGGATTGGTTTTTCGAAGTGGGAGGGGATTGTCCAATCGTAATGGGTGGGACTGGGTGTATTTCTCCTTTGGCTGAAGTGAGTGTTACCTTGACCAAAATTATTTTTGGCTGATCCGTTAACCCCCCTGTCCCATCTTCAAACTCAACGTCGACCTCCGCTCCCTCGACTCCATCAGAACCTAAAGCAAAGGCTTTAATCTGATTGACAAGAATTTGACGGTATTGCTCTTGAACTGCATCCCGTGCCAATTTTAGCCCCTGTCCTTCTGTGGCAATTGCCGGTAAATCTTGGGTTGTTGTAGTAGTCCAGGCCGGTATTTCCATCGCCAAGGGAGTATGTAAAAACGTCGCAATTGGCGTAAGAACTGCAGAAATTACAAATAAGCCCATCACCATCTGTACAAAGCTGCGCATTGATTTATTGGGAAGCAACATTTCCAGAAAGGTGGCTAACAATAAGATCATGGCTAAATTGCGCACAAGTGTATGTAAGGTCTGCACTATATTTTACACTCCCCTAATGCAACATTACCGAAAAGGTTCCCGTTCCTATGACCACTGCGACAGTCATAAAAAACATAATGGCCACTGAAGCTACCGTTACAATGATAAAGATTAGGCTCTTAGACATATCCTGTAGACTTTCTGCAAGGGCCTTTTCACCGAGTGGTTCAATAAGAGCTGCTGAAATACGAAACACCAGGATCATAGCCAGTATTTTCACCAAAGGCGCAACACATATAATAATAATGGCTAGTAAAGCAATTATTCCGACTGCATTCTTTAGTAGTAAACCGGAGGTAATGACTAGTTCTACAGCATCTTTGAAAAATTTACCGACGACCGGAATAAGATCTGCCGAATACTTAGCTGTTCGGAAAACCACACTATCCGCAATCCCCCCTGTCACCCCTTGAATCGTCATAACTCCGATAAACACGGTCATAATAATACCTAAACTCAACTTTCCTGCAAATTCCAGAAGTCCAGCGAGTTTACTTAGCTTAAATTGTTCAGAAATATTATTAAAAAGTCTAAGTACAGCAGCCAGAAAATAGAGTGGTAACACGACCGTTTTGATCATAGTGGCTAAAACAGTCAAGCTTCCCAAGATGAGGGGCTTAAACAAGGCTGCGCTAGTTAGGTTCCCCATGGAAATTAATAAGGTTAACATCACTGGAAACAACGTTTGCATTAGGCCAACCATCTTATCAATGGTTTCCGTGGCAACACCTAAAGCCTCCTGAAAAGAAGTTAGAGCCAAACTTAGTAGGACCAGGTAAGTCATAACCTGGGCGGTTTTCCCAACGCTTCCGCCATAGGCTACTTGAAGCTGCCCCAATACTGCACAAAGTACGGCCAAAATAAGTAACTTTCCTATTAACGGAGCACTGTTCAATACTTCCCTTCCGAGTATTCCCATTAAACTCTGACCTAACTTTTCCGGACGCAGATCCAACGTTCCGTTCTTTAAATCCTCAAACATTCGAGCCAAGGAAAAACCAGGCATGGCCTTCAAGACATCAGAGTCTAGTTGTTCAAGATAACCCCGCATTTGACTCAGATCAATCTGGGGCGCCAGTTCCGATGACTGAGTTTGAGGGGTAACCTCCTCGGCCAATGCAGGGGAAGTTGTCCCACTTAACAAGATGACAAATATTAGAAACCTGATAAAAAATCGTTGCATATACATCACCTCACGGAACGAGCCTTACCAGTGACTCGGTTATGGCTACAATTATAGGAATAGCTAAAACAATGACACCAACTTTAGCTGCAAGTTCTATTTTACTGGCCAAGGCACCTTCCCCGGCATCACGGCAGATTTGAGCACCAAACTCAGCCAAATAGGCTACACCCACAATCTTTAAAACAATAAGTAAGTAATAAGAACTAATATTAGCTTGATCTGCTAGATTCTGGAGCAAATCAACAATCACTTTGATCTTACTCATCACGAGGATGAAAATCGATGCACCTGCTAAAATAGTAAGCTGCAAAGCAATTTCAGGTCGGATCTGCTTTAGAACAACACTAATAACTGTAACAATCAGGGCTAGCCCTACGATTTGCCATATCTCCACGTTATAGCCCCCTAATAAAGGTTAAAAACACTCTTAACAAGGGTAAACAATTCTGCGATAGACTGTACGACAATATAAAGTACCACAATGACGCCGATAATCGTAACGCCCTGAGCCATTTCCTTGCGGCCGGTCGAATCCAACACGGAAGCTAATACTCCAACCAAAATTCCAATTCCCGCAACCGTAATAATCAGATTAAAGCTCATTTCTACGACTCCTCTCCGGTTAAATTAAAATGAGCACACCAGCGATCCCACAGAGAAAACCCAAGTAGGACCACATTTTAGCTTGTTTATCAGACCATAATCCTGCTTGATCCTTCATTAAGGCGAGTTGACGTTGAACGAGTTCTAATTGTTTGTGTTGTTCATGACTGTCCGAACGACCTAAGCCTTTGCCAACGTCACTGATCACTTGCCAGTCTTCTTGCTTCAAACAGAAATGCCGATTTTGTTTGAGGATTGTCGCTTTCCACGCTAAGCTTGCTGACTCTCCCAGCTGCAAACGTTCCTGGAGTTCTGCGAAAAAGCCTTGCCAGGGTTGATCAGTACGTTCCTTTACGATAGAGAAGGCCTCTGGCAAAGGGGTCGACCCCCAAACAATCTCCGTATCCAGAAGCGCTAAGGCCATTAAACATTCCCGTAATTCCGCCGGTCTTTGTCGAATTCGGTGAGCCAACCATAATCCCAAACTTCCACACCCCGCAATGAGTGCTACACACCCGATTATGAGCATTACAGGATCCTCCCTGTCTTAAGATCATAAACTCCTTCGATCGTTCCAGGCCCATGTTTTCTACTTAACACAACCAGTCGCTCAAATACACCTTGCTCCAGTAAATGAGCTAAGATTGGCCTGTTGAGCGCTTCTTCTAAAGAACTGGCGTGCGCTGTACTCAGAATCCGTACCCCCGTGCGCAAGACATCCATTAGGGCAGCAACATCGTCAGTGTGACCTAGCTCATCCATGGCCATCACTTGCGGTGCCATAGAACGAACGATCATGTTCATGCCACTGGCTTTTGGACAGCCATCTAACACATCTGTACGGTATCCCAAGTTATAGGTGGGTATCCCTTGCCACATCCCAGCCAGTTCTCCACGTTCATCTACGACACCAACGGTCTGCCCCCTTAGCCCTATTTGCGGAACCCCGTTACTAATTATTCGAATAAGATCCCTTAAGAGAGTCGTTTTGCCAGCCCGAGGCGGAGAAATCAGGAGAGTATGAGAAAGTATTCCGTTTGCCCTTAAGAGTAAGGGCAAGATCTTTAGACCTTGTCCCTGAATATCCCGGGCAATTCGGAGGTTCAAGGCAGAAACATGCTTCAACGTTTGAATTTGACCACTTAATAAAACTGCCTCTCCGGTTACCCCCACTCGGTTCCCTCCCGGAAGAGTCAAAAATCCCTGTTTGAGATCCTCTTCGGCAGCATAAAGCGAACTATGGGTCATTCGTTCTAGCGCACAGACTAGATCTTCTCTCCTGACAAGGTAAGCTTTTTCTGGATTCGTTACTCCGCCCTCTTGGTTTATAAATAGATCATCATCTGAAGTTCGTAGCATAAGGGGCTGACCCACTCGCAATCGAATTTCTTCCACCTCTTGAAAGGGGACTGCCCTGATATGGTCTATAATCGAACGGATCTCTTCACCAAACCATCTCATCATATCCGCCCATAACACAGCACTTTGATCAATTCCGAGACTCCCACTTCTATAAGTGAGTGTTCCGATTTCCACTTCGGCGGGGATTGACTCACCCACTGAAGCCCTGATGTTCGGCTTTAGCTGAACTAGTTCACTGGGAACTGATATGCCCTCCTTCGCCTGCAAGGACTTGTCCTTTGGAATATTAATCTTCACTTTAGGTGTTTGAATGACAGATAGTGTGTAATGTAGCGACACTTCATTGCCCCCCTTGATTGAAGGTATGTCCGTATTTTTGATTTTAGACATAAGGGGAGGAAGTTTCTTAGCACGTTCGCACATCCTACGCCGGTAAGTATTCCTTTAGGGATCACGGCTAAGGACAAGGGGTGTAGAGGCCACAGCTTGTATCATCCATGCCTGGATAGCCGATTCGTCTGGCAAATATTAGTTGACCATTCCGCAGTTGATTCACCGTATGCCAGTCCACAATCAGACGTTAAACAAGAAACATTTTACTGTGTCGTTTGCCGTAATATGACAAAATTTGAAGGAGTCTCTGTGGTATAATGGACAAGGACTAAGGGCGAAAGGGGATGGGAAATTGGATAACGCTAAATTTCAGGATCTCGTGATTAAGAAACTTGAAGATCAAGATGAATTTCAGAAAATGGTAATTAAGAAATTTGAAGGCCAAGATAAATTTCAGGAATTGGTAATTAAACATTTTGGAGATATTCAAAATCAATTTGGAGATATTCACACTAAATTTGGAGGCATTAATAATCAATTTGAAGACATTCATACTCAATTTGACGGCATTAATACTAGATTTGAAGACATTAACACTAGATTTGACGGCATTAATACTAGATTTGAAGACATTAACACTAGATTTGACGGCATTAATACTAGATTTGAAGACATTAATACTAGATTTGAAGACATTAACACTAGATTTGAAGACATTGATTATAAATTTGAAAACATTAACGCTAAATTTGAAAAAGTTTTTACAAAGCTTGAAGAACACGATGCTCGATTCGATCGCCTAGAAGTATTTGCAAAGCAACATCATGTAGAACTTGAATTAGTTGCAAGGCAAGTTGAAACCCAAGAAATAAGAGATATTTCTAAATCAAAATTTTATTTAGTTAAAGTACCCGAATAAAAAGAAGGATGACTAAGGCATCCTTCTTTTCTGACTTCATGAGTTATCTGAACTATCCTCCTCCGAAAACTTCCTCTGGCTTGGGCCTTTAAGAGGGATTAGATACGACCTGAGTAGCGTCCCTGGACGCTTTTTTCGTCTTGTGATGCAATTAAGCCGTGTGCATGTTTTTCACGCACACGGCTTAATTCAAATGGACTGTGTCATATCCCACTTGATCTTCAAATAATTTCTCCACCTCTTGGGAGGAAACCGCCATACTAAAGAGAAACCCCTGCATTTCATCACACCGCTTGTCCTTGAGGAAGGACTTTTGGGTATTCGTTTCCACTCCTTCCGCAATCACTTTCAAGCGAAGGTTTTTAGCGAGATGGATAATGGCCGCAACCACTTCCTCTCCATTTTCACCTGAGCTTATATCCTGAATAAAGGACTGATCTATTTTCAGGGTATCGATCGGCATACGCCTCAAGTAGTTAAGTGAAGAAAATCCGGTTCCAAAATCATCGATGGAAATTCGCACACCTAAGTTTTTAAAACGAGTCAGCATTTCAACCGCAGCATCACCGTTTTCCATGGCAATACTTTCTGTAATTTCGAGTTCCAGCCACTGTGGATCCATACCAGTTTCTTTAAGAATTCCCGCAACTAGCTTAATGAATTCCGGTTCTTGAAATTGTCGAGCAGAGATATTGACGGACATACGCAAGGGCGGATATCCTTGTTCTTGCCAGGCCTTATTTTGAGCACAAGCGGTCCGCAAAACCCATTCTCCGATGGGCACAATTAAGCCAGTCTCTTCCGCTATGGGAATAAATGAGAGTGGTGGAACGATTCCCTGCTCCGCGGAGTTCCAACGAATCAGGGCTTCCAAACCCATGATGAATCCGCTTTCGATATCGACCTGGGGCTGATAATGAAGGATAAACTCACCACGCGCTAAGGCTTTACGTAGGCTATTCTCGGTTGAAAGCCGTTGATTGGCTCGAATATTAAGACCCGCCGTAAAGAATTGATAATTATTTTTGCCCCGCTCCTTAGCATAATACATCGCCGTATCTGCCTGTTTCACCAAAGTATCTATTTCACTGCCATCGTTCGGGTAAAGGCTGATCCCAATACTCGTACTTATATAGACTTCATTACCATCAAGTAATACCGGATGGGTAAAAACCCCTAAGATCCGTTCGGATACGGAAACTGCCTCTTGTTCATCCTTTATCTCCGGAAGTAAAACTAAAAATTCATCTCCGCCTTGTCTTGCAATCGTATCTCCTTCGCGCAAGGTTTCACGCATGCGTTCTGCAACATCCTTGAGAAGTTGGTCTCCGAGGTTGTGACCCATCGTGTCATTAATCAGTTTAAAGCGATCCAAGTCCAAAAACATGACCGACAACATTCTCCGTTTGCGTTTCGCCCTTGCTAAAGCCTGATTTAAACAATCATTGAAATGCAGACGATTTGGAAGCCCTGTCAAGTCATCATGATGCGCTTGATGCGCCAGTTCTTTCATAAAATTTCGTTTATAACTGACATCGTGAAAAACTAAGACTCCTCCGATGATCGTTTCAGCTCGGTCACGAATAGGAGCTACCGAGTCCTCTATAGCGAGCGTAGATCCCGTTCTATTGATCAAGACCGTTTGATCTGCCAAACTAACAATACGTCCTTCCTTGAGACAGTGGACGATCGGACTTTCAACCGTTTGGCCAGTTTCTTCATTGATAATATGAAAGATCTTTTCCACGGGTTGGCCAATCGCTTCTGAGTTAGTCCAACCGGTTAAAGATTCGGCAACTGGGTTGAGGTACTCTATGTTCGCCCGTAAATCGGTAGTGATCACCGCATCTCCGATAGACTCCAAAGTCACTTGAGCCCGTTCCTTCTCTAGCCAGACTTCAACTTCTGCATCTTTACGTTTTGTGATATCTCGAATTATGCTTACAATAATTGGTTCCCCATTTGAAGTTGCACCCTTTGCACTGATATCGATCGGAAAAATGCTTCCATCTTTGCAAACATGCTGGAGCTCAAACTGGAGCCCTTTTGGTGCTTTCTGAAGAAAGTTTGACACAGTTAACCGATCCTCAGGTAAATGTAAATTGTAAATAGACAGACTAGTTAATTCCTCTCGTGTATAGCCATAATGCTTAACTGCTGCTTCGTTGGCATCAATAATCTGTCCATCTGCGCTGAAAAAGATAATCAAATCTAAAACATCCTCTGCCAAAAGGCGATAGCGCTTCAAGTGTTCCAGGTCACATTGAAGAGTTCTCTCAGATTGCAGGAGGGAATCACATCCCCTTTGAAAAAGAAAATAAAGCAAAACCGCCATCACCGCAACATAGAACCAACCTTTAGCCGTCGATAATTGAAGGGCTAACCTGTGATCTGTCACGATAGCGCCTAGTAAATGATCTGAAAAAAGAATCCATGCTCCACTGATTAAGGCATAAATAGCGGCCAACACTAATGGAGTGACCCTTTTAAGATCATGACTTTTGGAATGCCTACTTATTTTAATGTCCATTTTCAGACACTCCTTCCTAGAAAGCTTTATTCTCCAATATTCTTTGGAATCCTTCAAAAGAATAGCTTAATTGAAAATTTTGAAGTCCAAATAATAGTATTATAAAAACGAAGAGTACTACGTTTTATGACATCAGGTCCGTAGCACTCATAAATACAAAAATTTCATTTTTCCTCTACTAAGACTCCCTCTTCTATGAAAAGGGAGTTTACTCAACTAATATTGCAGTAGAACTGGCAAGATCATCGGCCGACGCCTAGTTTTTTCCCAAAAATAGTTACCCGTGCTTTCACGAAGCGCGGTTTTTATGACTCCCCACTCGATCTGATCTCTCTGCATTTGACTTTCCAGGGTACTGCTCGCGACAATCTTTGCACCATCGACCAATTCTCCTGCCTCTTTCATAAATGTAAACCCTCGCGAAATAATATCCGGCCCGGATAAAAGCCTGTAGGGCTTTCCTTTAGAAAGTGCTGCTATAACTATAACCACTCCGTCTTGAGCTAATTGTTGTCGATCACGTAGGACAATTTGCCCAACATCTCCGACTCCCAGGCCGTCAATGTAAACGCTTCCTGCTTCCACACTCTCTCCAAACTCCATCCTATCTTGAGAAATCTCAACCCGAGAACCTAATTGGGTGATAGCGATGTCCTGATCTGAGTAACCTAAAGTATGTCCGATCCTACGCAAAGCGACTTGATGCCGGATTTCGCCATGATGTGGAATGAGAAATCGCGGGCGAGTGAGGCGAATCACTAGCTTAATCTCCTCTTGGTTGGCATGCCCTGACACGTGTACAAGACCCATTTCTTTCGTGACAACTTCGGCTCCGATTTGATAAAGATGGTTAATCGTCTTCCCGACTAGTTTCTCGTTACCAGGTATAGGCGTCGCCGCCAAAATAACCATATCCCCTTCCAGGACATTTATCTGCCGATGGCTCTTAGTAGCCATTCGAGTTAACGCCGCAAGCGGTTCACCCTGACTCCCTGTAGTTAGAACCAGTAACCGCTCCGGCAGCAACTTACCGACCTCAGAGCTGTCAACTAGGATATCCGCATCGGGCAGTTTCAAATATCCCAACTCAGTTGCGGTACGAACTACGTTTTCCATACTTCTTCCCACTACGCAAACCTTGCGCCCAATATCTGCAGCAGTATCAATCGCTTGTTGGATCCGATGAACGTTCGAAGCAAAGGAGGCCATAATAATTTTACCCTTGGCCCGTTCGAACCACTCCCGCAAAGCTTTTCCGACAACCATTTCTGACATCGTAACGCCAGAACGCTCAGCATTTGTGGAGTCGCAAAGCAAAGCCAGTATCCCTTCCTCCCCCCAGGCAGCCAGTTTTCCGAGATCCATGTTTTGACCGTCAATCGGCGTATAGTCAACCTTGAAATCCCCCGTATAGACCACTCTACCTACCGAAGTAAGCAAGGAATACCCAACCGCATCCGGAATACTATGGGTAACCCGAAACGCTTCTACTTCAAAAGCCCCTGCCTGTATAGGTTGGCCCGGTTCTATTATATTCACCAAGGAATCAGGGTAGGGCTTTCGTTCCCTAAACTTGGCCTGAACTAGTCCTAACGTTAGCTTTGTCCCGTAAATTGGTATATTCAATTTGGGTAAAATAAAGGGCAAGCCCCCGATATGGTCTTCATGTCCATGAGTAATAAATATTCCTTTAATGCGGTCTCGATTTTTCTCCAAATAGGCTATATTGGGTATCACTAAATCAATACCCAGTAACTCCTCATCTGGGAATTTCACACCCCCATCAATGAGCACAATGGAATCCTCATATTCAAAGATGAGCAAGTTTTTCCCGATTTCCCCAGTTCCACCGAGAGGAATCACACTGAGTTTTGACGTTTTATTGGGTAACAAAAAAACACCTCCTATGCTAGCAACTTTACTTAGTTTGCCCCATAGGAGGAAATATCATGTCATTAACTTCGTCAACTACCATAGACTCCAACTTCGAAGTCCGATGTCCGAATCGAAGGCGAACATAGTCGCAGAACGATTAAAGTCTCAAGTCCGTTCTTCGATTCGCAGAATCGAATTCACAACTCGGGCATCGGACCTCTGACTTCTGATCTCCGGCTAGGCCCGTTGAAGATAGCTTCCTGTCCTGGTATCAATGATCAGTACATCCCCTTCATTAACAAAGAACGGAACTTGTACTACGGTACCGGTTTCCAAGGTCGCGGGTTTTGTTCCTCCGGTTGCCGTATCCCCTTTTACTCCTGGCTCAGTAGCGGTAACGGCAAGTTGGACAGTATTTGGCACGTCAACTCCGATAACCTCGACCTCAAAAAAGAGTACCCCTAAGGTCATGTTTTCTTTCAGCCACTTAACTCCGTCCCCGATTTGGCCCGCCGTCAGAGATGTTTGTTCATAAGTTTCCTTGTCCATAACCACGAAGTGTTCTCCATCTTTATATAGGTAATCCATATCTCGGCGCTCAACGTGAGCCTTAGATACCTTTTCTCCTGCATTAAACTTCCGTTCAACGACTCCACCTGTTTTCACGTTTTTCAACTTAGTGCGGACAAATGCTGCCCCTTTACCTGGTTTAACGTGTTGAAACTCAACCACTGAAAAAACATCACCATCTAATTGAATTGTCACACCTGTCTTAAAATCGTTTACAGAAATCATAAGTGTCTTTTTCCCCCTAAATATTCTAGTATAATTAGCTTGTCCCCTCTAATGTCAAATAATTAGGAAGGACCGCAAACTTCACTCCAAGATTATTAATTCTTTCGGTGCCTGTGTCAAGACGTCGCAGCCATTTTCGGTTACTAGAACCATGTCTTCAATCCGGACGCCACCCCAATTTGGGATGTAAATGCCCGGTTCAACAGTAATGACCATGCCTGGTTCAAGCACGCGTTCTTCTCGCGTATTCAGATTTGGCCCTTCATGAATAGCCAGACCCACAGAATGTCCTAGTCCATGGCCAAAGTAATCGCCATAGCCAGCGTCTTCAATGATTTTACGTGCTACTGCATCCACTTCTTTTCCTGTGCGCCCTGGCGCAACCGCAGCAATCCCTGCCCTCTGGGCAGCCAATACGACCTCATAGACTTCCCTGTGCTTGTCCTGGGGTTGGCCCAAAAAAACTGTCCGTGTTATATCGGAGCAATAACCCTGATAGATCGCTCCGAAATCCATCGTCAAGAACTCACCTAAATGAATCTTCTTTGAACTGGCCGTGCCATGGGGTAAGGCCGAACGAACGCCCGAAGCCACGATAAATTCAAAGGAGCCTCCACTTGCCCCAGCTCTGCGCATGTAATATTCTAAGACAAGTCCGATCTCTTCTTCCTTCTGACCTATTTCAATCGTCTGTAATACATTGGCATAAGCGTCATCAGCAATTTTAACAGCTTGCCGAAGCGTCTCAATCTCCGCCTGATCCTTCACCGAACGCAAATAACTAACAAGATTAGGTAGAGAAAGAAGTTCTGCTTGTGGAAACCCATTTTTAAGTTTACCAAAATTCTCATAGGTGACAAAGTCTCCTTCAAAACCGACCCGCTGAGCCTGTCGCCCAATTTCTGCTAACGATTCAAAGTGGTCCTGTCCCGTCTTAATAATTTCAAACTTGGGAACTTCACCCTTTGCCTGTTCTATGTAACGAAAATCCGTCAGCAAAAAGGC
This sequence comes from Desulfosporosinus sp. BRH_c37, assembly GCA_001516045.1. GTDB lineage: Bacteria > Bacillota > Desulfitobacteriia > Desulfitobacteriales > Desulfitobacteriaceae > Desulfosporosinus. Next base: position 58,522 of record LOEW01000032.1, on the reverse strand, counting down.
TTTTTCGGTAGTAATATAAAGCGTTGCTTCCCCACCAGAAAAACCGCTCAGATACCGTCCATTCTCCGGGCGAATAATCACATAAGCATCGATATTTTCTACGTGCATCTGTTGACGCATCCGCTCAAGACGACTCATGCCAAATTCCCCCTTTCTCACTATTTACGTCGATCTTGGTACTCGATGGCATAACGCATCGCTAAAACATAACCGTCTGCTCCCAGTCCTGAAACTTGTCCGACACAGACCGGAGCAATAACAGAATTAGCTCGAAATGCTTCACGCGCATGGATGTTTGAAAGATGAACTTCGATCGTAGGAACCCTTACCGCACGAATAGCATCTCGAATTGCATAACTGGTGTGCGTCCAAGCCCCAGGATTCAGAATTAAAAAATCATCCGACTTTAAAGCTTGAATCCAATCCAGGAGATCTCCTTCGTGATTCGTCTGCCGGCATTCCGCGTTAATCCCCACCTGATTGGCTATTAATACAACCTCCTGATTAATCTCTGCCAAGGTCCGCGATCCGTAATGTTCCGGTTCTCGTAGTCCTAATAGATTAAGATTTGGTCCATGAAACACCCAAATGTTTGCCACTTTATCACTTCCTCGTCACATATCAAAATTTTATCACAATTTCGTACTGTAGCATAGTATTTTCAATTGAACATCATCTCAAACTTAAAACCTCGGCTATTCGGGGGTTTTACTAATAATGCTACTAACCTCGAACACGATAGTCTCCAGTGACGATAGTCTCCGGTACAATAGTCTCCAGTGACGAAAGCCTCCAGTGGAGGGTTTCGCCGTAGCCGCTTAACCCAAAAGGAAAACTTTGCGGCGAAGGATTAGTATCGCCGTAAGCGCACAACCCTTAACGAATACAAATGCGCTGTAGGATTAGTATCGCCGAAGCCGTGATCCCCAAAAAAGTACTTATCGGCGTAGGATAGTTCGGTCATGGCCAGCGCTAACAAGAAGGCTAATTCGTGCGAAGACAGTGTCTGCAAGAAGTGTTTATTCGTGCGAAGACAGTGTCTTCGTGCGAGCGCTGGCCATGTTTTCTTTATCAGCGCTTAATAAATGGAAAAGTCATACGCCATCGCGGTTGTTCCGGTGCTGGTTGCGCTCCCTGACCATATTGAGGAGATGCATTAAGTTGCGATGGTTGCATTTGAGTTTGTGAAGTTAGCCCCGCTTGAACCTGCTGCTGTTGGGATACTTGCTGTGCTTGAACCTGATTTTGCGTCTGACCCGCCGGTTTAGCCTGCTCCGCAGTGTCCCCTTTACCACTAACTAGACGAGGAGAGAGCACGACGTCCAAATTACTGAGCATAATTTGCACTTCAGTCGGTCCACATTCCCCTGCCGGTTGGATTTTACGAATCTCGGTACGAGGAAGAATAAAGTGAATTTCATGGGGGATTTTAGGTTCACCGATACGTCGAAGACGAAGACGGACTCCCTCAGCCTCCATTTCAACGTCATCAAGATACTCCCCAACAAACTCTTGTCCGTGATCCGCACTTATATCTGCATATTGTTCTTGCCCTTTGATTAATCCTTTAAATTCCGGAAGAACAATTTTTTGTCCAATTTGAAGTTTTAATGGATCAATACTCGGATTGACCTGTAAGAAATCATCGCAAGTACCTCCCCAACGTTGTGCCAAACAATGAAAATTATCCCCAGGTTGAATGCTGTATAACTTACCCACCCTACATCCCCTCCTCTCCTCAGAATATGAAAGAAAGGGAATGTCTCGTTCCAATAATTACCTATTTCCAAAAATTATCCTTATCCATGCTAAGAAAATAATAGCTCATGGTTTTGCTTTGCCTATGAGTTTTATTCACTCCCCTGTGCGAAAATATACTTGGAAAAGCGTTTCTCCACTTTGATCCGCTAAAGTTACTTCCTGAACGTGAATACTAACTTCCTGCATATCCTCAATAGTTTTAAGCGATGTGAGAATCTCCTTCCAGTTTCCACGCAAATGTAAGCGCACTAAAGCATAATCTAAACTTGCCCCATTTTTAGTATCTTTTTGCTCACCAAACCGTTCAACATATATGGAAACGACGTTTATACCCTCTTTGACAAACGATTCGCGACACTGCCCAATGATAGCCGGTAACTGGTCCATTGAAGGAATATTGCTCTTTGGACTCGCAACACCTACATCCAAGATGTTTAGCCAATTAGCTTTCTCCTTTTCTAAGAAGTGTACATGTACATAAGTAGGTTGCCAGAGAAAGAAAAACACAAGGCCTGAGCAGAGCAGAAACCCAACAACAATGCCTTTCGCACAACTTAATGAAAATCGCCGTGCTAAAGAGATAGTAGCAGTTGAAGAAGTTATTAATAATTGTTTGGCGGAGTTAATCTCACTCATAAAAAACGCCATACAAAGACCCTCCATCCTCAAAATGCACATGTGTTAGTGATTATTCCGTCACTTGGTTCGTAGTTATAGTTTCTGTTCTAAGATACCCGCTTTTTGCACTAAGAAAGAACTCAACGTTGTTAGATGAAGTTAACTTATACTCTGATAAAACGGGGTGTTCCCAACCCAAAACACGTAGTGTACGGATCAACGTTTGGACACTCTCTGGATCATGGGAATTTCCACGCAGAGATATAGTACCTTGCTTGAAAATTACCTGTTCAAACTTTAGCTCCGCCCCCGGCAAAGTTCGAATGTGTTCCAAGCCCTCCCCAATTCTCTTAGGGTTCATTTTCACGCGTTTCCAAGCTACTTCGAGATCTTCCTGATATTTGTTTTGTGCCTCAATCTTTGAACCTTGGTGGGAAAGCCTTAGAACCTCTTGTTTTAAAGTCAACTCCCTTTGATAAAGCGGAAACCAAGTAATAATACCAGTAATAAATAAAGCAAATATAATAATTGCCATCTTCCGGTACCTTAGTTGAGCAATCTGAGCTAGATACGGTTGACGCCATAGATTCAAGCCGCGACGACGAGCAGTTATTCTTATTCCATATCCAACTGCAACTTCACCCTTACCCTTGTTTTCCTCAAGAGCCATCTTCCAGATGTCAGGTAAAAACTTGATCTTGGCTTGTTCAACCGAAGATACATGGTCAGAGTACAATAGTCCACTTGCCAGTTGGTCTACCACAATATCTCCGTTCCAAACCAAGCGTTTTAGATCAAGATCTGGTTGCTGTGTTCTGTAGTACAAGAGAAATCGTCGTATTTCGTTCCCCCACTCTTTAACTCGCTTGTCTGCGTGGTCTTGATTATCCTCTGACAAAAAAGGATGAGGTAGCTGTTGGAGAAGCAAAGTACGTACGTTGTCAGGGACCGCTCCGCGAAACAAGACCATTTTACAACAATCAGACTCCCCTTCAAGGTATAATACATCTTCATTAGGTTCAAATCCTAAAGCCTGGCCTAATACAAATAATGCAAAATCGACACCTATCACCTTAAACCCGGCTTGTCCAAAGATAAATACGTAACTATCCAGTAAACTTCGGCGTGTTGCACCCAATAAAATTTGAAGACTTTTGTCCTTTTCTTTAGAAATTACAAGATAGTCATATAGTAAATCTACCCCCGCAATTGGAGTCTCTTCAGCAACTAAGAGAGAGATTGCCGATTTTATATCCTTTTTAGCGAGCCAAGGCAACATATAGACTCGAATAAATCCTTGTTTCAAAGGAATTGCCAAATAAGTCCTATGATTATTGCCCGGATATTGTGCTCTGTACGTTGATAGAATGCCAATTAAAGCTTTTTCGTTACGCACATTTCCTTGTTCAATGATTCCAGTCGGAATCGGAATTTGGTCAAATTTGACCGCATTAGAAACATGACCTTGTTTTTTTATAAAAGGGACTGTAAACCAAAAAGCCCGGATTTCCCCATCTGTTAATTCAAAAACTACGGATTTTTTTCGCATCGGACACCTCCCAAAATCGAGGTTCGAGATTCGATGTTCGAGTCCAAGTAGACGCAAGAAGCATATTATTTTATCCAAGTCCAATACCAGTCAAAAATATTGGTTCCCCATAATAACGAAAATATTGCTCCTAGCGCAAGATAAGGCCCAAAGGGGATCTGCTGACGAAATTTCTTTCGACCTGCTAAGAGAAGAAAAATTCCTACGAACGCACCCATAAAACTTCCCATGAATACTGCCAAAAAGATAGCGGGAAACCCAAGATTCGCTCCTAAAGCAGCAACCAGCTTTACATCCCCTAGACCCATTCCTTGCGGGTAAGCTCGGGCAATAATCCAGAAAAATCCACCGACACCTGAGGCGCTAAGAATGCTTTCCCATCCGGAAGGGTTCCCCGGAATAAAAAAGGCTCCGGTAATGCCAAGTCCTAATAGTGGCAGAGTAAGGACATCCGGCAAACGAAAGGTATCTAGGTCGATAAAGGATAGGGCAATAAGAACTGACACAAAAACTAAGTTTGATACTAGACGCGCTGGGTTGATCCCTAACCTCAGAGTAAACGCTGTAGTAAGAAAGAATAGCATACCTGTTAAGAGTTCCACTGCTGGATAACGCCAAGAAATTGACACTTGACACTTGCGACACTTCCCTTTCAAAATCAAGAAGCTAACCACTGGAATGAGCTCCCAGGCCCGTAAGGAATGTCCACAAGCGGGACAGTGAGAACCAGGTGTTACTACAGATTCCCCACGTGGAACACGAAAAATGACAACGTTCAGGAAACTTCCAATCATAAGTCCTAAGAACCCGATTGACATACTAATAAAATACAAATGGAGATCCCCTTTTCTTTATTGAAATTTTACAACTATTATGTCCGTGTCGAGCGATCGAAGTATAGATACTTAATTTGCTGACGTCCAAAGAACGTCATCTAAGCCTTCATCATATGCCCGAACTTCGGCTGCTAAACCATCGACCGTTAAATAAATCATGATTAAGTTAGCAACCGGACTAGTATTAGGTATACTAAATTGTGTGGGGTCTGCAACATTGGCAGAAAGCGCGGCAACTCCAAACCCCTTGTTACCCTCAGGAACAAGCTGTTGTGTGGTCAATTTATCCAACTTAACAATGTATTTGGGAATAAGGATCGAGCAAGTGACCGTTCCAGCATTTACCGTCAACTCTGCAATTTTTGGGTACAATCCATTTTCTATTTGATAACGATCTAGGGCGGCTTTTACCTCATGTGCAGTTGCAATATCTGCCTTTCGCCGTGCGTTGATTGTACTTGTCGTCAATTTTGGAATTATTATTGTCGCTAGGATGCCAATAATTATAATCACAACCATGATCTCGATGAGCGTAAAGCCGTTCTCTCGCTTGATAGAATTCATCTCACCCACCCCCTGCAAATACATAGCGATCCTTGCTTCAAATGATCTCAAGTATGGTGTAAACATATCCTTCGGCATGATCCCACTTGTTCACTCATATCTGACCTCTGCTTTCTGTTATTCAAGATGTGAGCTGAGATCAAAAATAGGGAGCATTACCGCGCCAGCGACTAAGCCGATAAGCACTGATAAAACGAGAGTAAGTGCGGGTCCGATCATACGAGTTAACTGCTTGAGCTGATCATCAAGTTCATGGCGATACATTTGTAAAACATAATGTAACATTCGATCCAACTGTCCGGTCTCCTCGGCGACTGCAATCATTTCAGCTCCCTCTCTGGGAAAAACCCGACTCGTACGTAAGAGAGGGGCCATGCGTTTTCCTTGGCGTACATTGAGCACTAACTGGTTCGTTAACTCGAGCATTTCCCGGCTACGTAACGTTCCTGCAGTTAAACGCAGCGCTTCCAGAAGAGGAATTCCTGCAGATAACAAACGTTGTAAAATTCGGCTGAATTGAACCAAATCACGGAGACGATAGATTTTTCGAAGGAAAGGGAGGTGTCCAAATATCCTTTCTAAGCGCACTTTCCAAAGTTCCGGACTTGATAGCTTTAAAAACAACAAACCACCCGATATCAAGCCAAGACTACTCCATAATAAATAGGGAAGTTTACGACCACAGACAAAAATGACTCTCGTCAAAAACGGTAATTCTGCATTCATACTAGTGAAAAGCGTCCCATAGATTGGGAGTACCCAAGTAGAGAGAACAAAGAGAACAAGTAACACTGCAATAAACAAAAACACAGGGTAGTAAAGAGCGGCTTTTACTTTTTTGCGATATATAATTTCCTGAGCTAGCTCTTCAGCCACTTCACTGAGGACTTTTCCGAGTGTCCCGGTACATTCACCAGCTTTAATCATCGAGAGCACAAATGAACTAGGAGCTGGATTCAGCAAAAGTAGGGCTTCCGACAAGTCCTTGCCCGCTTCAACCTGTCCCTTGACGATTTTCCATTGTTCTAGTTCCGTAGTCAATACTTCCTCATGAAACGTCATTAACTCTAATGCCTGAAGTAAGGGTATTCCGGCTTCAAGTAAAACAGCTAATCGATAGGCAAAATGGCCCCATTGTTCATTTGGACGAGACCATAAAAATTCGCCTAGCCAATTCTTACGTATTCGAATACTCACTGGGAAATATCCTTCATTCCTTAAGCGGACTTGAATCTCCGAAATCATATTTCCTACCCACATCCCGTGTTGAATTATTCCGTTGGCATCAACAGCCTTCCACACAAAACGTTGACTCATCGCCTTAAGCTACCGGGATCTTGTAGTTTTTCCTGGGCAACCTCATTAGAAATAATCCCTTTCTGAACTAAATCCAGAATAGCCTTATCCATGGTTTGCATACCTAGTTTAGCATTTGTCTGGATAACGGTCGGCAATTGATGGGTTTTCCCCTCTCGTATAAGACTGCGAACGGCAGGCGTCGCCAACATCACCTCTATAGCCGCTACTCGTCCTTTGCCATCCGCCCTAGGAAACAATTGTTGGGACATTATTCCTTGCAAAACAGCAGCCAGCTGCACGCGGACTTGTTGTTGTTGATACGGCGGGAACACATCTATCATCCGATCAACCGATTGAGTGCAATCGTTTGTATGTAGAGTACTGAAGACCAAGTGACCGGTTTCAGCGGCTGTGACGGCAGTAGCAATGGTTTCTAGATCTCGCATCTCCCCAACTAAAATCACATCTGGATCTTGCCGTAAAACAGCGCGTAATGCATTAGTAAACGACTGAGTATCGTTACCGACTTCTCGTTGATTTATTAAACTTAGGTTATGTCGATGTAAATATTCAATAGGGTCTTCAACGGTAACTATATGACAAGACCGAGTGCTATTAATATAGTTAATCAAAGAAGCAAGGGTTGTCGATTTACCACTTCCTGTTGGACCAGTTACCAGCACCAACCCTTTATGCAAGCGGGCTAACTCAATACTTACTGGTGGCAGTCCCAGGGTTTCTGGACTGGGAATAACAAAAGGAATTAAACGAATTACCACGCTAATCGATCCCCTCTGCCGAAAAACATTGACGCGATATCGTCCGACCCCTGGCAAACTATAGGACATATCCAGTTCACCCATTTCTGCAAACCGTTTAGCCTGTTGGTCGTTCATCAGCGAACTAACAAATAGTTCTAAGTCAGCTTGAGAAAGTTTATCTAGCTGTAGTTGAACTAGTGAACCATTAATTCGCAGAACAGGTGGGCTCTCAATTGTCAAATGGATGTCAGATGCCTTCTTTTCTTCAGCCATATGCAACAGTTCTTCAAGTGAACGCATTTTCAACCTCTCCTTTTACCCTTTAATTCCAGAAACAGTATTGAGCACTTCCTCAGCCGTCGTAAATCCTTGGATCACCTTCGTTAGCCCATCTTCGAGAACCGTCATCATTCCAGAAACCATAGCCTGTTGCTCGATGTCTCGAGAATTATTTCGAGAAAGCACTAGTTCCTTGATATCTTGATTATAAAGCAAAAACTCGTGAATCCCCATCCTACCTCTATAGCCAGTTCCAAAACATTCTGAGCATCCGCAAGAGCGATACAGCAAGGTAACAGACGCTGGTAAGCGAAGTGCTCTCTTTTCGGCCTCAGATACCTGATACGTTTTCTTGCAGTGTTCACACAACCGACGAACCAAGCGTTGGGATAAAACCCCGCTGACCGCTGATGCCAATAGATATGGCTCAATCCCCATATCCATAAGTCGAGCCAACGCCTCAGCGGCTGTATTAGTATGTAGAGTAGATAAAACTAAATGTCCAGTTAAGGAAGCTGTAATAGCAATTCTGGCTGTCTCTTCATCACGTATTTCTCCGATCATGATCACATCCGGGTCTTGTCGCAAAATATGCCTCAATCCGACCGCAAAGCTGAGTCCGGCTGGAAGGTTGACTTGAACTTGGTTGACCCCAGACAGTTGATATTCGACAGGATCTTCAATTGAAATGATATTTTGCTCCTCAGAGTTTAGTTCCCTTAGCAAAGCATAAAGAGTTGTGGTTTTACCGCTTCCAGTCGGCCCTACCACCAGTATTAATCCGTTAGGACGCATCAATAAATCTTGTACCCCTTTTTCAACCTCTGTACGCATGCCCAACTCACTGAGCGGACGCTGAGCCATCTCTGGATCTAATATACGCACGACTATTTTTTCCCCATAAACTGTTGGCATGGAGGCCATCCGCAAATCAACTCGTCGCTGACCTGCAATAAACGTCATGCGCCCGTCCTGAGGAATTCGTCTTTCTGCAACATCCATCTGAGCCATGACTTTCAAACAGGATACGATACTCCGAGCGATATTCAAAGAAAGAACATGTTTACACTTGAGTTTACCATCTATGCGATAGCGTACCATGAAATCGCTTTTACGAGATTCCCAATGAATATCACTAACACCCTGTATAACCGCTTCGTGCAACACGGAATAAACCAATTTAAGAGTAGGCGCATTGTCCTTTTGAGAATCAACACCAGTCAACTCTGTCAACCACAAGCCTTGATTTTCGAAGGTTCGGTCCACAAGATTAGCAAGTCGAGCGACTGATTGCTCCATAGTTAAACAGCGACGAATCGCTGCTTGGATTTCCTCTTTTTTCGCGAATACGGGTTTAATCTCTAACCCGGTAAACATTCGGACATCCCTAAGGGCCCGCTCATAGGTAGGATCAAACATGGCAACTCTTAAGATCCCTGATCGCAGGTCGACTGGAATAAGAGTATAGCGACAAGCCATTTCTTCGGGAATAAGTCCAGCAACCCCTGGGTCAATAATGACTTGAGTCAGCGAGATTTCCGGGATATCCAGATATCGTCGCACAGCTTCCGCCAACTGCTCTTCTGACAATACACCTCTTTGAAGAAAAGCCTCTCCGATCGGCTCTCCAACTTTTGAACTCTCTAGATATTCTGACAAATCCAACGCATCTATATAGCCCTTAGCAACTAAGAACTGAGCAAATTCGTCTCGTTCTTTCATCTTACTGATGCAACTCCTGATAACTTTTAATGACCCATTTACCAGTTTCAATCTGCAGAATTTCTTCAACTTTTCGAACTGCTAAGCCAGAACGCCCCTCAGAGACGATTTTATACCCTCCTCCATTTGGTTCAATGACAATATCAGCTCGCCCCGTTTCTAAGGAGAAGCTCCCCAGTCGTAATCCCGGACTAACCATCAAATGGGCCTTAGCCCATTCGACTCCACCTTCAGCAACGTAGAGAGCCTGTCTACTTTGATTATCCCGTCTCACCATCTGGTTCTCTGTATTAGCCTTTAGGTAACATTCCATTCCCAGTCCTGAAAACGTCGTCAAAAGGACGAGGATAAGAAAGCTAACATAACCCGTTGACCTATTTTTGCCTGAGAGATCGGAGAATGCACTCTTTGCCGAGTAACGCTTCGCCAGGTTACATTTTGTCCATTCAACTTTGCTTGCATAAAAACTTCCCACAACCCCGGTTCCACCTCCGTACATTCCCACAAGGTAATAAAACTTGCCAATGGTTCCGAAACTCCCAAGTGTTTCCAATAAAGATCCTTCGTCCCATCCATGTCTAAGTCACTTATGAAATACGAATCGGGCGTTGGTGTAGGGTTTACATCATCTGGCATCGGCAAAACTTTGAGTAGACCTGAATCTTGAACCCATTCGACCGTTTTAGCCTTACGAACAGCCTCGGTAACTGTTTTTCCAGCCGTCAGGACAGCATAATGCGCTTCTAAATGGTTTTTAAGGGCAATTGACCCTCGCCATTGATCCGTTAAAAGACGCATGGCCACGATAAGGAAAACCCCGGAAATTAATAAGGCGAAAATTACTTCTAGGAGTGTAAACCCCCTATTCGACCGCATAAAGACTCTCTAGTTTAAATGAAGAAGGGTTCCCTCGTTCCGTCCAACGCACTTCCACACTAACTCTTAAAAGTTGTGGAATATCACCCCAATCTGAACGAATTAACCAGTAGTATTTTCCATCGCTTCCCTCAACCGTTCCACCTGGGATACAGGCTTGTCGAGCAATATTTTCACTCCAGGGATGATTCGCCAATTGATCCATTGTTTTCTGAGCAAAATTCGCCCCCTCCATAAGTCTTGTAGCTTGATGTGCTTCGGAATAAGCCCCCTCCATCAATCCAAAGAGAACAGTAAACCCTAAAGAAAATAAAAATAAAGCAAATAACACATCAAGCAAGACATATCCTTGAGCCAGGGAATGATTTGTTCGTTCCGTTGTTATTTTCATCTATTTCACCTGCCCCAAAGTATCAATCTGATAACTCTGAGCAGAATCAAAAGGATTTACTGGGATTTTCCTCAAATATGGACCTCGCCAGCCACTCACCCCTTCACGAACATTCATCAAATCCGTCACACTAGACGGATAGGTTCCGACATCAATCCTGTATAGCTGCGCTGCACCTTCAATTTTCTGTACGTTAGCCAGGTTGACTTGTGTCCGAACCTGGTTAGCTGCCGAATTGAAATGTGGCGCAGGCAAGGTAAAAAGGATTCCCATTAGAGAAAGAACCAGTAAGAGTTCCCATAATGTGAAACCAGCTTGCCAATTCCCCTCTCTTTTCATGATTATAACTTCTCCTAACATCTAAAGTTCGCCAACGTATCCTAATAAACTGTTCTATGACCATATAGTTTTCTTGATTTCTCCATTCATCATTAAATACCTTCTATCATCACAGCGAGTCGACGTACCTTTACCTTAAATACTTGCATCAGCTATTCTCTCTCAAATTACTCCTAGTTTCTTAGTATCAGGCTATAATTTCCAGCAACAAAACAAAAGATCCGACAAGGATAATCTAATCCTAGCCGAACCAGTTTCCATCCGATGCAACAAGGTCAGAGGGTCTTGCCCTTTTGCCGTGCCATATCTATTATTGTTTGGGTCCATTTGCCACTTGTTGTTCAAACATCTTTGCTACCAAATTGAGAAACCATAAACGATGGTTTCTTATTAGTTCCTTCTGCAGTACCAATTGGGCTGGCGTAAGCTACAAATTTTAGTTCACAATTAATTCCAGGCTTTTTAACGGCGTGCGACAAGACGTCTCCCGCCTCTAAGCTAATAGCTTGGTAATAATATCGGCATAAGTCGGTACGTCCCAAGAAGCCCCCACCTCTTAGGTGTTGGGAGTATGTCAACTGAATTGGGTCATATCATGTCTCTGTTATGAAGAAAACTTGGCTGGCCTTAGAAGGCCATGTGTCCATGCAGCCAAAGACAGCGGGAAGGAACCGTTGCCATGGATAGCTAGATACCGTTTGGCGAGAAGGTTAGTTTCCCTCAACCACTTGATTCCAGGCGTCCAATATCTCGGGATCAGTACACTCCTTGGAAATAATCGTCTGCCCGATCCCTTGCGGAAGAATCAGGATTTTACGCCCCCCTTGGTTTTTCTTATCCGCCTTCATAAGTTGCAACAAGCCCTGAGGGTCTTGCCCACTGATTGAAATCGGTAACCCAAAGATATTCAGCAAACGCTTGATTCCATCAACCTCAGCCTCGGTCATGAGCCCCTTGGCATTGGCCAAATGAGCAGCAGCCACGAGGCCAATACTGACACCTTGTCCGTGAGTCACGCCGCGATAGTTCATCTTCGTCTCCAAAGCATGCCCGAAACTATGCCCTAGATTCAGCAAGGCCCGTTCCCCTTGTTCTCGTTCATCTTGGGAAACGATCCTCACTTTGACCGATACCGATCGTGTCACCATTTCGCGCCAAATCGAGGCGTCCCGTTGCTTAATGCTTTCTGCCTGTGTTTCGAAAAACTCAAAAAGGCCCGAGTCGGCAATTAAGGAATGCTTAATGCTTTCAGCTAAACCATTTTCGACTTCTCCCCAGGGCAAACTGTCCAGCGTTGTAAAATCTGTCCACACCGCCCTTGGAGGGTAAAATGCTCCTAGTATATTCTTTCCGGCTGGATGGTTCACAGCGACTTTCCCACCAATACTACTGTCCACTTGCGCCAATAATGTAGTAGGGACTTGAATCAAAGGAATTCCGCGCATAAAGGCACTGGCAAAAAAACCCGCTAAATCCCCGATAACACCGCCTCCAAGGGCAATAACAAGAGTATGACGATCTGAACCGCAGCGCAGTGCCGCGGTCGTGAGCTGACTCAAGCGTTCCAACGATTTTTCCGTCTCCCCGGCAGGGACAAACAAGAAATTCACTCGATAGTCCAGAAGTCCTTTCTGGAGACGTTCCGCGTAAAGCTCGGCGACTACCGGATTGGTAATGATCAGAATGTGCCCTAAATCTTTGAATTGAGAATGAAGGTACTCTCCCAACTCTTCGAGGGGTGCACCTAAAAACACCGGATACGGCTTTGCAGCCGTAACTTCAATCTTTTGCAACTTCTTCGCTGAACTCATTGTAAATCCGCCTCCCAAGCCGTGCCAAAATCTCACTCACCACTTCATCGATATTTTTTTGTGAAGTATCTACCGTAAAATCAGCCTGAGCGTAACATTCTTGCCGCTCAGTCCATAATTTTTCAATCGCCTCTTTGGAGCCCTTGAGGAGCGGACGGTCATTTTTATGACCAATTCGGCTGAAAATTGCTTCCAGCGAGGCATGAAGACCTACCATTATTCCATTCTGAGCCAAAGCTTCCCAGTTAAGTGGGTTTAAAACGGTCCCGCCTCCCGTCGCAATCACCATTTGCTCCTGCTGACTGAGTCGCGCGACCACGATCCTTTCTTCTGATCGGAAACGGGTCTCCCCATGACGTCGAAAGATTTCAGTCACACTCAAGTTTGTAACTTCTCCAATTTCACAATCTGTATCGATAAAATCCCACGCCAGCGACTGAGCAAGGCGCTTACCAACCGTACTTTTGCCTGTTCCCATAAATCCAATGAGAACAATGTTTCGCATGGAGATCACCCTCTCAAATGTCTAAAGTGTCAGGCACATTCAAAAAAATAACCAGTCAGTATGCCAGTCTATTTTGTGTCATACTGCGTTGGCATGTTCACCTAATAGCCCGCTATGAGGTAAAAATACCTCTTGTCTGACGCAAAATATCCATGGCATCTTTGCCTTGTTATTTTCTTTCATATGCTTAAATACGCTCGATAAGCTTCCCAGGCTGTTTGTAATTCAATAAAGCTATCCGCTGGAAACTTTTCAAGCACCGCTTCGGCAATCACCCAGGCTACCACATGTTCCAAAACAACCAGGGCTGCCGGTACAGCACAGACATCGGAACGCTCCACACTGGCCTTAACCACTTCTTTGGTTTCTAAATGCACCGTGTCTAAAGGTTGATATAGGGTTGGAATCGGCTTCATGACCGCCTGAATGACAATTGGCTCCCCATTGCTCATTCCTCCTTCGATGCCGCCGGCATTGTTGGAGCCCCTTCTAAAGCCCTGCCCCTGGCGATAATAGATTGGATCATGAACCAGTGAGCCCATTCGTTCTCCCACTTCAAACCCCAACCCAAAGGAGATCCCTTTCATCGCTTGCACAGAGAGGATAGCTTGGGCCAGTTTTCCGTCTAATTTTCTATCCCACTGCACATGGGATCCCAGTCCTGCGGGAACATTCAAAACTTGCACTTCTAACAGTCCGCCCAAGGATTCGCCTTGCTCCCGCGCTGCAAAGAGTCGCTCCCCCATCTTTTGTTCCGCAACAGGATCCCCCACCGACCACTCCGATTGCGTTACACGTTGCCAATACTCGCTCTCGTCAGTATACTCCGCATGAACACCGCCTACTGCGAGGACATGCCCTCTGATCTCTACTCCTAGGGCAGACAAGCCTTGTCTAACAATGCTGCCGACCGCGACCCGCATAGCAGTCTCACGTGCACTTGCTCGTTCGAGGATATTCCGAACTTCGGTGCGGTATTTAAGCGCTCCGTTCAAATCAGCATGTCCGGGGCGAGGCGTCATCACTTTACGGCTCTCTAAGTCAGCCTCTTCTCCCCAAGCCATGATACCCGCCCAGTTTTCCCAATCACGATTCAGAATCTCCAAAGCAACTGGGGCTCCCGTACTTAAGCCTCCTCGCACTCCGGAAATGAGCTGAATCTCATCTTGTTCGATGGCCATTCGTCCCCCGCGCCCAGGGCCTTGCTGACGCTTTCTTAAAGCCTCATCGACTCGATCTTTGGAAATCTTCATTCCCGATGGAAGACCTTCTATAATTCCCACTAATTTCTGACCATGTGATTCCCCTGCCGTTAAAAAACGCACTATTTTCCCCCTTTTCTGTATCCTCTTACTCTTCTCTGATGCGCATGCCTACGGGGGCAACAATGACACTCCTATGCTCACCCTTTGAGTTGGTTAAAACGATGGTTGATCCCACACCTCGTCCTAAAGCATTAAAAGTTAATTCCTTTGGACTTTCAAAAAACTGGATGCCATCTTTAAGATATACATCCTTTATTCTTGTGCCTTGGCGTAAGATCTGATAATGGTGATCCCCAGCCTGATAATAAAACTTAATGGTATACCAATTATTCTCTGCCAGTGCAGCCTGCCGAACATCCCGAACATCCTCGAGTAATTGGGTTGTCGCAAAGGCCAGACGTTCCTTGTCAAAATTTATCGGTAGCTTGATGAGCAAAACAAAACCCGCCCCAGACAATAGAATCAAAACAAGCATTATTTCCAGCAACGTTAATCCTCGATCATTGCCCCTCACTTCACCAATGCTCTCATTTTCCTCATCCTTTTTCCCCTACTTACTTATGGATCATCCTACGCAAAAGTTGTTCTTCCAAAGCCTGTCGCATCACCTCAACAGGAGCTTGTCCGCCGAACCAAAACTCCCAAGCCAAAGCCCCTTGATAAAGCAGCATACCTAAACCATTAAGCGTCAGGCACCCTAGATTTTTTGCTTCAAGTAAAAAATCTGTTTCCGCAGGGTTAAAAATTATATCAACGACGAGCGCTTGTTCAGTAATCCCTTGTATTGAAAACGGGAAAGGTTCACCGTGCAACCCCGCTGAAGTCGTCTGCACCAAAAGATCTACATTTTCCAGCCAAGCACCCGGTGCAAACACTCCTGAAGTTGCCGTTCCTCCCTCATTGTGAATCGCTTGAACCAGGGCCTCCGCCTTTTCAGGCGTCCGATTCAGAATATGTACTTTCATCCCCTGCTCAGCCAGGGCAAAGGCGATCCCTTTAGAGGCTCCACCCGCCCCGAGTAGAACTGCTTTCTTCCCTTTAAACCCATCAAGCTTTCTTTCCACCGAGCGAACAAACCCATTACCATCCGTATTATGACCAATTCTCTGCCCCTCATGTATTTTCACGGTATTAACCGCCCCAGCCCGTCTAGCCTCAGGAGTAAGCCTATCAAGAAGGGAAATGATCTTCTCCTTATGTGGTAAGGTTACATTCCAACCGGAAAATCCCAAAGCACAAAGACCTTCTACCGCCTCCGCCAAATACCTTGGCTCCACTCGAAAGCGTTGGTATTCTGCGTTAATCCCCAAGGCTTCATACCCGGCATTATGCATCCCTGGAGAGAGGGAGTGCTCAATTGGATCTCCGATTACCGTATAATGTTTCTCCATATTAACATTCCTTTACATCTTATAGAAAAAGGAATGGCAGACCATTCCCTAAACGCTTAATGTATCTTGGGGCTAAAAGGTTTTGCCAGAGTGCAATGCTTCATCAACCAAACCAGCACCTTCTCCATTCTGCGCATAACCCGAGTTCCAATAAATTCATTCTCATTAATGGGGGTCACCAATATCGTGTAGAGGCCGAGTCGATTTCCTCCTAGTATATCCGTAAATAACTGATCTCCAATGACTGCAGTATCCTTATGCCCTGTTCCCAAAAGATCCATTCCCGATCGGAACGCTCTTCTGCGCGGCTTTGTCGCTCCGAAAACAAAAGGAATGTCCAAGCGCTCCGCAACAACAGCAACGCGCTGTCGTTTACTGTTATTGGACACAACGCACGCGCTAATTCCCGCAGCCTTGACTTTGATAAACCATTCTGCCACTTTTGGACCAACTTTAATATCGTTCCAGGGGGTCATAGTATTATCTAAGTCAATAATGAGTCCTTTGATCCCGTCCCGAGTAAGTTGCTCAACCGAAATAAGATCAAGTGAGGGAGCTTGAATTGTTGGTCTAAAATACTCAAACATTAAATCCTCCGAAGTGTAGAAGTTTTCAATAATTATACCTTAGAGGACACCATGAGAGCAAGTAATGGACTTATCTTTTCGAATTAATCCTTCCCATCTCTTCCATCAATTTCTGAATTGCTTTTTTTTCTATACGAGAAACATACGAGCGCGAAATCTCTAGAGCCTTGGCAATCTCCCGCTGTGTCCGTTTCGGACTGTTCATCAACCCATAACGCAACTGAAGCACTAGCTTTTCCCTTCGGTTTAAATTTTTAACAAGTTCAAGTAAGGCCTTTTGCTCAGACTCGTTTTCAACCTTGATAGAGATATCTTCCTCGTTCGATCCAAGAACATCGATAAGAGATATTTCATTGCCCTCTTTGTCCATCCCGATCGGATCATAAATGGAAACCTCTCCACGTGATTTTTTCAGGGACCGTAAATGCATCAAGATCTCGTTTTCAATACAACGAGCTGCATAGGTAGCAAGCTTAGTCCCTTTATTTGGATCAAAAGTGTTGATCCCTTTGATTAAACCAATTGTGCCGATAGAAATCAAGTCGTCACCATCTTCCCCTGTTCCGTCAAATTTCTTCACTAGATGAGCAACCAAGCGCAAATTGTGCTCAACGAGTGTATTGCGTGCTTTCTCAACTTCACGGGTTAGGGTAAAGGGTTGTGTTTTACTTTCACTAAGGATTTTTAAATAACGCGCTTCTTCCTGCTCATTTAAGGGCTGAGGAAAGGCATTGTTGTTGATATACGAGACCAGTAATGAAACTCCCTTAAGAACGGAGAGTGCCAAACTGACAAAAAATAGTTCCGCGATCATCTTCTCCACCCCTTTCGCACTGTTCTAATACTTATGCTTAAGAAGGGAAGATTTTGCTTATCCAATTAATAATAAAAAACAGGAATAAAGACCTATGGAAAAATACAAAAACTGTAATACAATATTAGTATAAGAACAACAGTCAACCTACACAGTTCGACATTAAAGTCAGACTGTGTTCTTCTTTAAGAAAAATAGTATTGTTATAAAAATTTGATGTTACCATAATATTAACCATTTACTTTAAGTTTTTGTAAATACTGCGACGATACAGGGATTAATAAAAAAGAATAGGAGGAATTAGCTTGAAAAGAATATTAAGTGTTTTATGTATCACTGCTTTGTTACTAACTACCTTACCTTTGAAGGCGGTAGCAAATTCAACACCAGCTTTTCAAGATTCCACAAATACTTCAACATGGTTATGGGATACCTCTGAAATAGTGACAAATCCGGACAGTATTATACAGCAGTTGGTTGATAATAATGTTAAGTTTCTATTTCTGCAAGTCAATGACACAATAGATATTAACTATTATAGGAGCTTTATCAGCAAAGCAACTATAAATATGATCAGTGTTTATGCCTTAGATGGCGAAGCAAATTGGGTCTCTGATGAAGGATCACCACTTCAACAGGACTATATTAACTGGCTGATAGAATATCAACAGTCTGCATTAACCAATGAAAAGTTTAAAGGTATTCATTTAGATGTTGAACCATATGAAAATGAAAATGATTGGTATGATAATCGTATTATAGAAAATTATCAGAACTTCATCGTTAAATTTAGAAATCATGCAATTGATTTAGACCTGGAATTTGGTATAGATATTCCTTTCTGGTTTTACAAAGTAAAATATAATACAAAATACGGCCACGGTAACCTTGCCAAATGGCTTTGTAAAAATGTAAAATCGATGACAATTATGGCTTACAGAGATACAGCATCTGGTAGCGACGGGATAATTGGAATTTGCGCAGCAGAAATGAGATTATTCAACAAATATAATGTTAAGGGTAATATAGCAGTTGAGACAGGTGCGCTTGAAGATGGAAATGAATTTGTAACTTTCTATGAGGAAAACCAAGCTTACATGTATCAGCAGTTAGATCTCGTTTATGAGATCTATAAAGATAATCCAGCGTTTAATGGAATTGCTATTCATTACTTTGACAGCTGGATGAGCATGGCAAAGTAAATTCAGCCTTCCCTCCCAATGGTGAGGCCGCTACTTTTTCAAGTAACGGCCTCACCATTCTTATTGCAACTGTACTGTAAACTTTAGATAAACTTGGCTTTTGAGTTTATTTCCTTTTACGTTCACTATGTCTGTTACCCACAGTATATAATCATCGGGCGTATATTCTATATCTGGTTTAACACTAATTTGTGAAAGTCCATTGTTCACTGTAACTGTGCAAGTGGGTACTTGTTTAACACCGTGAGAGTTGGTTATATAAATCTTATCCTTGATGCTAGCTTCATTTACCAGGCCGTTCAGTTTTATAGTCCATACTTTTCTTGGCCCAACGATCGGTGAAGTAGTTTTTATTTCGGTCATTCCGATTAGATGGCTTTCGATAATAACTGGTGTCGCGGAATCACTTACTAGATTTGCGGTAATTACAGTCCCATTTCCGCTGCACCGTAAAGATGTGTCTGCTTGTCCATTAGTTGTTATTGAAGGAGTTACTGGCGTAGTCACTGGTGTAACTTTTTGATATACCATCGTAACCGGATGCGAATTTAAATAAGCCTTTAAATTAGCAAGTGTGCCGCCACCATTGGCATCTAAATAAGCTTTGTCAACACATAAATATAAATTTCCGTTTGTATGAATTGCGACTTGATATTGACCAGGGCCAGAATTTGTAATAGATTCAACTGATGTGAATACCTGCAAATCATTATAACTCGCAAAATTTCGACTAAGCACATCGGGATGAGCAGTCACCCAACCTGAAATTTCCACTCTATAGAACGGAGTAGAACCAATTGTAACAAGATTAATCCATGCCAAAGACCCATCTAGAGTTAACTTTTCTACTCTTCGTACTTGTTTAAATGAATTATTAAACATATTGCTCTGTTGCGATACTCTTTCAGTAGTTACTAATGAATTTAGTGTATCGCTGAAACTATTAATCGTAACAACTGATATCCCCTTTGACGTTAAGTAATTCATCAAACTTGTAAAGTCAGACGTTAAGATTTTTGTACCATCTTCTCCAGGAACAGAAGCTACTACTTCGTGAAACATTAGAATAGAAACTAAATTTTGCGAATATGTCGTATCAATTATGGGCTTTAGTTGTGAGTAATCTAGCATACCTGCCCCACAAGTCCAAGTATTTAAAAGTTGCATATCTTTACTAGTATCAAAATTTGAATTGTAATTATTAACGATTGTTCTAGTTGTCTTTATGCCTAAATCTTTACAAGCCTGAAGTACAGCATCATTATAACCACCATGCGGAGGAGAAATATGATATGCACCGCGAGTGAACGAATGAGATATTAACCAGTCTTGACAACCTTTGATATCTGCATAAGCATCAGCATAATTAAAGGCTACCATATCACGATGGTCTTTAGAGTGTATCGACAAGCACCAACCATTCGCATATAAGTTAGTTAATTGTGCGGTTGTTAAATAGCCAGCTTTATCAACATAATCTGATACTACGTAAACAGTACCAACGAACCCTAATGGTTTCATAATTGGATAGGCCTCTGTATAAACCGAAGCCCAGCCGTCATCAAATGTTAAAATTGCTTTTGCGCCAACATTAACTACTGAGTTATAACTTGTGCCTGTTATTTCATCAAACACCCCATTAACACTATAGCCCTCACCTCCACTCCAGTCTAAAGCTATCTGACTTGAGTTTAATGAGTCGGCACTTGTAGAAGTTATCACAACATTTTTAGTTGATTTCTTAGCTGATAAATCTGTATTACCTCTAATACCAACATTAAGCTTGCCTGGTCTAGCGTCAGAGCCTAAC
Organism: Desulfosporosinus sp. BRH_c37; assembly: GCA_001516045.1. Taxonomy (GTDB): domain Bacteria; phylum Bacillota; class Desulfitobacteriia; order Desulfitobacteriales; family Desulfitobacteriaceae; genus Desulfosporosinus. The sequence continues at coordinate 38,142 of LOEW01000032.1, read as the reverse complement.
GTAAGTGATGATTGAGTTGTTGTTGAAAAGGTAGAATAAAATATTTCGTCCGAGGAAAGATCCGTGATAGTTAAGGTCGCTTGGCTCGGAGTTCCGAGTGTTGCCCCGCCAGTTGGAGAACTCAAAGTGAGGATTACGGTCTCATTGCTCTCTGCGGCGGAGTCCTTCGTAATGGGTACCGTGAAAGTTTTAGTTACCTCACCGTCAGCAAAGGCTAGAGTTCCTGTTGCTGTCGTATAATCTGATCCTGCTGTGGCTGTGTCGTTGCTGGTGGCGTAGGTTACTCCCACTGCTCCGGTACTGCCATTGATTCTGCTCACCATTATGGTAGCTGTTGGGCCTACCTCAGAAACTTCGTACGTGGCTGCGCTAAACTGTAACTCACCAGGTTGAAGAACTGGTGTATCGTTATCAACTCTGTGTGTCTCAACTAAGACAGGCATAGATGATGTTGTATCTTCCTGCATAGCCGTTTTAGTACTAATTACAGTATTTTCGCCCCATCCTCTTAACGATGTATCCGCTTGTCCATTAGTTGTTATTAAAGGAGTTACTGGCGTAGTTACTGGTGTAACTTTTTGGTATATCATAGTTATGGGGTGGGAATTCAACCACTCCTTTATTGCTGCCGAAGTTGTTAATCCGTTGGCATCGCCATAGACTTTATCAATCGAAATATACAAATTTCCGTTAGTATGCACCCCAACCTGATAATGATTAGCTAGGTTACCTTTAATAACATCCACACTATCAAATACCTGCAAATCATTAAAATTTGTATGATTAGAACCTACTGCGTTGGACACATCTGGATGTGAAGAACACCAACCTTTGACATACGCCCGATAAGTATTAGTTTGGAATAAAGTCGGTTTAGTCCATGCAAGAGTACCATCAAGAATAACTTTATCGCAAAGTTTTATACATTGATAGTTTGTGTTAAATTCAAGTGTTTTTTGAATATCCGTTATTGCATGAATCTCTGTATTAAGAGAATTGTAAAATTCATCGATTGTTTCTAGTAAAATGCCATTGTTTTTACAGTAGTCAACAACTTGTTGAAAATCTGAATATACAAAATTCATACCATCTTTAATGCTTGAACCATTTTTACCAGCTACATCCACTATCTTGTGAAACATTAATATTGCCACTTTACCCTGTGACACAGCATTTGCTATTTGGGTATCTACCGCAGTGGCATCAGGAGAATCGCCACCCAAGCCGCAAGTCAGTGGTGATAATAGTTGTGGCGGAACTCCATACATTGAAAAATTTGAGTTAAGGGAATGGCCCACAGTTCTGGCTGTAACTAACCCTAAATCTGTGCAAGCAGAAAGAACATCAGTATTGAACCCGCCATTTGGAAAGGCAATGTGCTTAAGCCCAGAAGTGTACCCTTTTCCCTGCGCCCATGTAATCCAGTTTTGTATTTCTGGATATGCTTGGGCATATGTGTAAGCTGACATATTGTGGTGATCCAACGTATGATTAGCAATACACCAGCCATTGTCATAAAGTTCTTGAACTTGACCGGAGGTCATATAGTTTTTTTTATCTAAAAAAGTCGGGACGATGTACGCAGTACCTTTTACTCCGTTTTGGTGCATGTATTGGTACGCCTTTGAGTAGACACTGCTCCAACCATCATCAAAAGTAAATACAACCCTTGCGGGAATGTTTAACGTAGTCTGAGAAGAAAAACCAACACCTGTAATTTCATCGAACACACCGTTTGTACTGTAACCTTCCCCATTTGGCCACTCTAACTTCATTTGACTTATGTTAGATGAATCTGCGCTTTTGGATTCAACAATTATATTTTTTGTGATCCTTTTTGCGGAAGGGTCAGTGTACCCTCTTATTCCAACATTAAGCTTACCTGGTTTTGCGTCAGAGCCTAACGTTATTGATGATTGAGTTGTTGTTGAGAAAGGAGAATATAAATTAATATCGCCCATGGCAGAGACAGCAAAACCAAAAGTAAATAACATAAGTGTAACTAATAACAAGCTTAGCTTTATTAATCTTCTCAACTCCTGTTCTCCTTCCTCTATAATCACTATTTTTATTGAATTGCTATTCATTACTTTGACAATTGGAAATAAAAATTAGAGATCTAATGAAGATTTGCGAAAGCTTCTTTCATGATAAAGTATGATGGTTTCAATCTTTCATGATAAGAAGGCATATCCCATTCTTGCCAAGAGTATAAATTCATATCAATCGATTCAATAACTTTGTTTTCTTGAAATAAGATACCACCAATATAAAAACCGTCGGTTTTGATGGATTGGATTCCTGATTTGTACAAATCATCTATAATTATTTTTGATGAAGGATCTCTTACATTTAATAAGGCCCATGGGATCCGGATTTCAATATTGTTATTCACAACAAAAAAATCTGCAAGAGAATTGTAGTCTTTACTTTGAGGATTTCCGTTGCCAAATAAAAGTTTTCCGCTTTCATACTTATTAAGAGGAATAATCTGTTTAGTGGCAGGTAAATGCAGTTCTTGACTCAGTATTGTGTATTCAGGATTAAAAATTCCAGATTCTTTATTTTCATAACTCGGGTTTGATAGTATTACTCTAGTTTTTTTAGCACATGAATAATAAAATGAATCATAATATGAGTCGACTAAAATCCTTGAATTGTCTTTTCCTTTTATCTCAACGACAAAATCGGTGGGCCTTTTGAAGGTCAGGTTATATTTTGGCCAGGTGCTATTTCCTTGTGAAGGAATAGAATCGATAGGGATTAAAATAGTATCTTTTTCAATGTCGAAATTCTTAGCATCAACCTTTAAATAAAGAAATTTTTCATCGTGCTTGACACAAACACTCAGGTTAGATCCACTTGCTAAAGGTTTTTCGCTATTCCATTCTGATAAATCGCCATCAACATAGGAAACAGAGCTTACTCGTCCCGGGTCAAACGCCAATACGCCAAATGATTGTTCACTGGTTTGAGTATTAGACCAATAGGCCCTTCGATCAGGAATATCATAATCTGCAGTGTTCCATGAGCGCTTGAACCACTCATCTTGCCAAGTAAAGAGAATTGCGCCCGCATACCCTTCGTCATAAATATCCTGTAGCATATAAGCTCCCATGTCACCTTGTTCTTGTTCAGTTAGCATGCCTTGGTCAAAGCCCATAATACTATGATGAGCCAGACCCCGGGAAGAGGGTACTCCATATTCTGCTACAAGTACAGGCATATCATGCTGTTTTATTAAATCAGCTAGATAGGCTTTATAGTTATCTATTTTACCGTCTTTGTTTTTAAATGTAATGTATTCTGGTTGCCAGTTCAGGAAATCAGGGTAATAAGGATAAATATGGTAAGAAGCAAATAGGCCGGGTACATAGTCTTTTGTTGCCTTAATATGTTCTGGATTGACTGATGCCGAATCTTCTTGAGGAAAGGGTTCGTTGTTATGGGTCATCATATCAGTAGTAACCCAATTGGCGAAACCTATAGGTTTTTGCGTTTTATAGGTTGATGTCTCATAACTTATCGCAAAATCTCCGACTTCTGCTTGAAATGTTTCATAGGCGGAGGCATTTTGGGTATAAAGATATTTTCCATTAAAACTTGTTTTTGTGGGATTTTTTGAATTTGTTCCATTGACAACATCAGCATCAATTTCAATTCCCAGTATCAAACCTATTACGTAAGAAGAAATATCTTTAGTATACGTACCACTTGCGTGTCCTTTTTTAGATGGCAAAGTTTGGTTTCCATGAAGTATCCCGATAATACTTTTCGCATCCTCTTTAAAAGTATCTATAATATGGGCATCATATGTGTTTTGATAGTTAATAAGATCCTCTTCATTAATCCATAATCCTTGTATCAAGTAAAGCTTGTTTTTGGCAGTTTGATTATATTCGTAAAAAGCATCATAAAATACAGGACTTAAAATTGTATATACTCTAATGGTGTTAGCGTTCATGTCTTCAATATATTTGAACCATCTCAAGTATTGTTGTTTGGTAATACCCATTTCCCCTGGGAATTTGCCCGGAACGCCAACTCCCATATTTACCCCTTTTAAAAATTCCTTTTGCCATTGTCCATCTTTGAATATGTAAAATGATTTTGAATCAACTTTAGAAATATATGATATTCCGTTTTCTGTATAGAGAATATTACTAGTGGGTTCTATTGTATTAGTATTAGTCTTTTTTGTACTAATATCTTCGCTCCCTCTGCACCCTGTCAACAGTAAAGAGATAACTAAAAGAATAGATAAAATATGAATTATCTTTTTCACCTTTTCATCTCCCAAAATACAAAGATATACCGCTCCAAACAGTGATCATTGTATTCAACTTCACTACCGCTTGGCAGCTTATGTTCCATATCAAGGCCCTAGCCATTATTGGTAATCGGATTCAGTATTTCATATTGACTTTTTAGAGATAATGACTGTCGGGATAAATGGCTCCTCAGGCGGAACAACAACAGTATCCAGTGATGATTGGTATTTCTCAAGAACTCTTTGAAAATCTTCCTTAAAAACGGTTATCTTGCTGCGAAGATTCTCTAGTTCATGTTGTTTCTTCTTCAGCTTTTCTTCGGATTCATCCAAAATATTTTGCGCCTTTTCCCGTGCATCTTCTTCAATTTTTTGAGATCGTTTCTGAGCATTTAACAAGACTTCAGCAATTATATGTTCTTTCTCAATAAACTCTTGGATTTTATTTTTATGCTCTGCCATGATTTCCTCTTGTCTTTTTAGTTGAACCCGAGCTTCTTCAATTTGAGCTTTAAGATTTTGAACTTCTTTCTGCTGTTCTGTCTGCATTTCTTCCATTTTAGAAGTTACTTCTGCCGGTTTATATCCGAATAAAACTCTTTTAAAAAATTTAGACATTTTTTTAACCTCCTTTAAAATTATGTCACTGTTAAATTTACACCTTTAACAGATTTCTTTCTCACTAGCCATTTTGATAAATATAAAAAAATTTCGGAGTCAACTTTAGATACATTATTATATACCAAGGCCAATATAAAGATAATCTATCAACAGAGGTTTTATTGCTAATACTGCGTCTTACCAACTTGAGCCTGCTGAAGTTTTATATCTGCCAGTATTTTCTTCATAATCGGAACGTAACCGTGCCAGTAAAAAAAATCTGTTTGGCCTTTAATGTCTAATGTAGTCCATTTTTTCCAAATGTCAATACCCCAGTATTGCCACCACTGGGGAACTTTGTTATTGTCAGCAAAATCACTGGCAAAATAATATGACGTGAAGTCATCAGTCTTTTTGCGCACAATGGCGGGAAACGTTGTCTCCAGTCCTATTTGTTTCAATTTGCTGAGTCCAGATTCGGTTACATCAAGATGATAAGAGGCGATTGTTTCAGTATTTTTTTCCGGCTGAACGAACTCAAACCAGTAATAATAAGGAATAGGCTCCTGTACAGAAAACTCTTGTTCAAAAGATTTTTCTAAGGAGAAAGCTATACCTCCACTCCCGATATCCAATCCCTGGAGCAGGATCATCACTTGATCGTCTTCTGATACAAAAGCTATACCAGGACCCCTAAACTCCCATTTTTCACCATATTGCTTTTCATAGTTAATCACCAGCCATTCCGGAACTTCCTTCCCCTGGGTCAAATCAACAAAATAGCGTCCTATCCAGCCGCTCCAACTGATCCCCGTCAAACCCTCTAATCGGCCACGCACATCCGTACTTGTCGGAGAGGCCAGGGAGTTAAATTCGGCAATTAGAGTCATATACTTACGCAGTTTCTTTTCAATTTTAAGAAGATCCGTCTCGCTTAACCCTCCGTAAATCAAAGAAGATCTGTCACCTTTCAGGTTATCAGCAAAATAATCTTCCTGGTATACACCGTAAGTGTCGGCGATATATATCAAATCCGGCGAGACATCCCCCATTGGCAACTGCCGAATATGATAGTTGTCTTTAGAAACAGGAAAAAAGCCATAATAATCCGTATCGTATTGGAATTCCCTTCCAGCCAGTTCGTTATTCATCTTAAAGTGATTTAATACCCACATCAAACCCTTATGTTCCCTGTAATCTTTGGTGGGCACCGTATTATCCAGAATCCAAACTTGCAAAGGCTGCGTAGGCTTCAATAACCAAACAATATATGGAAAGACGGCTAAAAAAATAAAACCTAGTATTAAAGAGATCAGAAAGGTATGCTTTTCTGATAATTTCTCCATTATCCTCACCTCCGCGCATTTTTCTTAAAAAGCGACCAACTTAATATCCGCTTTTTGTACTCTGCAAAAACGTCTGCCAACTGTTCGATCGGATTTTGCACCTTCCAGCTTTTCGCCTCAGTCATTACCTGAATATTCCCCGCCATGCGAAACCAGTAAAGCATGTACCTGTAGAATGGCAAGATAAAGATTATCCATCGGATTTTATACAATTCCTTACGGAACAAATCATCTGCTCCCCGATAAGCAACATAAAAGTATAGTATATCAAGTAACAGGTAACTGACAAACATTCCACCCATAGCCACTGAAACCATGGGCAAAGAATAACCAATCATGAACATAAATGGCAGCAAAAAGGTCCAGGACATCTGTGCTAAGGCCAAGGTATGATCGGTTAACAAAGTTCGCCCAACGAGATCAAATACCGACTTAAAGACATGCGTCACATTCGTATAGTATGCAGACGCCACTTCCATCTCACCCCGCTGCCACCTCAGACGCTGCGAGTATAAACGGGCCAGTGTTTCAATAGGTTCAACATAAGCAAAAGCCTTGGAAACACAACCAATACGTCCGTTTTTCCCTTTAATAGCATTTCTGATGTGAAAGGTTAGGTCGGTATCCTCGGAAACCGTACGTTCCTGGTATAAAAAGGATTGCATAATAGTTTCCCTGCGAAATGCAGAGAAAGCCCCTGAAAGGGTAAATATCGTATTTGTCATGCTCTGATATCGTTTTCCGATATCAAAAGCGATCAGATATTCAACCACTTCACAGTAGTTAATCAGGTCAATGAAAGAGTTCTGCTTCCCAAGCACCTTGTCTACCCTGATGCTTCCTGTAGCAGCCATCAGAGTGCTGTCTTTTTCAAAGGTCTTGACGACATTTTGAATGGCATCCCGTCCCAACCACGTATCGGAGTCCAGATTAATTAAATAGGTTCCCTGACCTGAATACATTCCTACGTTCAAGGCGATTGACTTGCTCGGTCTGTCAATCGAGACCCACATCACTGACATATCATGGTTTTGACTCTGAAACTCTTGGAATACGTCAAAGCTGTTATCCTTGCTACCATTGTCAATACATATAACCTGAACAGAGCTGTTGGGATAGGACTGGTTGACGAGAGATTCCAGACACATTTTCAAGGTTCCAGCCGAGTTGTAAACCGGCACCACCATGGTGACAATGGGATAGAATTCTAGTTTAAAATCACTTAAATCCTCGCTCTTATTAGTAACAAAAAGGCTTAGCAAATAGACAAAAGCTGTAGAAGCATCTACCAACAAGGGAACCAGAAGCCATATTCCCCAAAACAATATGAAATTAATGACTCTTTCGGAAATAAGCTCAAGCATTTTGCACTTGCTCCCAGATCATTTTTAAGGTTGGTTTCGTAAAAAACGCCCAGTATAAAGCAATCGTCAACACAAAGTAAACCAGACGACCCAAAACAGAATGGGCAAAGAAAAGATAATCTCTTCCTCCGAGTTGGACAATGAAGATAACCGTAAGCATCCGGACAATGTTGATAAAATATATCAAAATAACTCCGAGCAAAGAATATCCGGTTCTCATTTTTGTTGTGTAACCAGGATAAAAAAAGATTAAACCCAAAAAAATGCACATTTCCAATAAACCTGATGTCTCTATGTCCACTCCCATCGTGGTCCAAGTGTTGTCAACCCTACTCAACACCAGCAGGGTTCCCGGCGAATCATTGTAAACAAGGGTAATAATGTTCAATAATCTCAAAATGGATTGTAAAATTAGGCCTGACAGATGTTCCATAAAAAATTCCACTGGAGAACCTCTTAAGGTCATAATTAAGAGAATAGAGAATCCCACGGCACCCCAGATAAAATAGAACAACCAGATACGATGTTTTAAGAAGAAGGCTGTAATGACGAGCCAAACAATTATACCCGCTACGATCCAAATCTTATTTCCTCCCTTGCCTGGAAAAGGTACCCACATAACATCTCCTCTTCCGGGCAGTCGATCGCCGGCCCCTCCTATTCCTGACAAATAGAAGCGTATAGGTTGGGGAGGAATAATCTGCAATTCATCGACAGTTAAGGCGAATTCAAATTTCAGCCCTCCATCACCACAAACTCCGTTTTTCTCGTACAAAAGCTTTCCTGATGATGAAAAAATTTTAAGGCTAACCTTGTCCCCTTCACTGCTTGAAGGATTATATTGAAGCTCTGCAAATTTGTCTATTTTGTCTTCATAACTCCCATTATTATTCATATCGAAAAAAAGACGGTAAACCATAGGGGTAAGGCCAGACTTCGGGGTAAACCGCTCAATCATGAAATAGAGCTCTTGCTCATTGAGGTTGGTTCCCCAGGCCAAGGTCTTGAAATCTCCGCCATCAGGACCGTCTCCGAATCCATCGCTTAAAGAAATTTGATCGTTCCAATCAGCGAAAGAACCATCAACTTGAATGACAGAAGCAGCCCAAGCAGATGCTGGTGCGCAAAGATTAAAGAGCACGCATAAAAAGGCTATGACTGGCAGCTTATATCTGCTCACTCTGCAATTCCTCTCTTCTCCCCCCGGCATAATGCACTCTTCTCCCTTGGATTAAGTATCCTATCAAAGCCAGCAAAATTGCGCAGAGAGAGACAACAATGTTTTCAGTTTTAATTAAGGAAATCGGATAGGTCATTTTTATTGTATGACTGCCTGCCGGCAAGTCCAGCTGCAGGAGATCCTCAAAAACATAACTGGAAACAGGCATACCATCGATGTAAACCTTAATCCCTTTTAAGGCCGGAACAGGAACTATGGCTGTAAAATCCTGATCAAACTGATATTTCATTTCATAAATACCGGGAGTGGTCTGAAAATTTGTCAGTGGAACAGTGGTTTCCGGGGTAAAATCCACAGGAATATCCAAAACTCCTTGAACCAGTTTCAAGTAGGCATCATCCCCAGAAAAAATTGCCCTCCTGGCCACATTTGCCCCCAGGAAACCGATACGAGCTCCACCAACTTCCTTGTAGCCAAATATAGGAGCAGTGTTCCCGTAGTAATCAAAGCTCAATTCCACCTTGTCAAGCCCCATGGGTACATAGGAACTGTTTTCGGCATTCGAGGAAAGAGTTTGGGACAGGTAGATATTTTTCTCCTGCCCAAAAACAACCAGAGGATCAGACAAAACCACTGGTTCACCGTAAACCCCAAGAAATTCCGGCTGTTTGGAGAGAACACTTTTCGGAACACCGGCTAAGTCCACAATCAAGCGACCACCCGCTCCAGCATAATCTACTGCTAGCTTTTCAGCCCGGGATACGGAACTCCACTCGGCACCGGTCAAAACAACTACAGGGTATTTTGATAAATAATCTAGGGAATAATCATCCAGATAATTAGAAAAACCTACTTCCATCCCAGGAAAACACAAGGCCATCAAACCAGCCTGCTTGCCAATTAACAAACCCTGGGTCATTTTTTTAATCAAAAACGGCTGATCTGACTTCTGCCATAGACTCATGTCCTCTTGTTCGGAGAGAAATCGGTAGCCCGCCCGTTCAGCATCCTGGCGAAATTCTTCTGGCCGCCTGATGCTGTCTTTTTTTATCAATAGACTTGTTACGCCATGAAAGAGACTCGTCCTCATTAGATATGGGTAGTACTGCATTTCCATTCCTTTGTTTTGCAAGCTTAACATCCCTGAAGTCGCTCCTCCCTGCCAAATCCAACCTAAACCCCTCTTGCTTAGGCCGTTGTCAAGTAAAAAGGAAGTCGTTGGAGAATCCTCGGGGCTTAAATCAATTAAAGCCTTGCGCCATACCTGCCCTTCTTGAAAACTTTTCTCAACAAAACCTTCGGCGACCTTAGATGCATTACTCCTTTCCTCCGAAAAAGCAAGGATAGAATTACTCATCATGAAGCTAAAAATAACGATGAGAAGAACTTCAAGCCGATACTTTTTGTAAAGAAATCCCTGGCCTTCACTTCTGGGTTGAAAAGCAAAAGCCGATGCCAAGAGAGTAACCGCAGCAATTCCGGAAAAGTCAGCCGGCCAAGCCATTTGGCTAAAGGGCATCGTTTGATAAAATTTTTGCATAAAAGGAAATGTCAGAAGTGAAAATAATACCCCGGAAACTGCCAGACTTTTGGCCCACGCCGGTTTGGCGTTCCATGTCAGCAAAACGAACAAAACAACTCCAACAAAAGCTATTTCCCAGTGAAGATAAAAAGCAGGCCCTGCCGTATAGTGCATATCCGACGTTAAGATGCTCCCCAGAAATTCTTGGCTGCCTTTCATGGCTTTGTTGAAGAACAAATCCGGAATTATCGGCAGAAGCCACCAAGCTGAGGTCATTAACCCAACAAAATAAAAGAATATCCCTTTAAAAACATCCACAAAAGAACACGCTTTAAATATCCAAGCTAAGAGAAAGTAAACGACCAAACAAAGACCCAAGATAACAGCAACCACGGGTTGGCTCAAGGCAATAACTTGAACAAGAGCTATTTTGGGCAAAAACGAGCTTAATGATGGTTTTTTTCCGCCCATTACACTTAAAACAAGGCCTAAAAATGCAGGTAGTAAATTAATCACTAAAACCATAGCAATATTGCCCTGAGCAAATATCTGGCTTACATTGTCCAACCAAAGCATCCAATTAACACTAAGGAGAACAGCTGGCCATAAACCAACATAACGGGCCAACAAGAACCAGGAAAGACCGCCAACAAGAGTACATGTCGCCAAATAATATTTCCCTGCCAGAAAAATATCTGGCGAGAAAAATCGTATTAAAGCTACCAAATAATAGGGTAAGGTTAGATGGTAAGTAATGGTCGGGCCGGTGTTCCAGTATTCTGTCAACAATGGTGTCATATTGCCTTTACTGATTGTATGATAAAGATACTCTGCCTTAAAAAGGTTATTAATTGCGTCAGTATTCCAAGTAAAGTGACCAGCTACGGAAAAAAGAATTTGATAATTAATTCCTATAGCAAAAAGGCCGACAGTTATGACGGCTATAAAGAAAGGAAGAAGCTTAAAAGGATGCCTAGAAATTGGGATTTTCCTCACAATAACAGGTATTTCTAATTGTTCTTCTTCCATGGTTTTCGTTTCATCGAAGGCTGCAGCCGCAATTTCTTTATAAACTTCCCTTTGATTGATTGAAGTTTGCTCAATTTCAGGCAGAGAATCGGTTTCCTCTCTTTCAGCGGAAAGAATCCTGTCAAACTCCTCATAGCGGCTGGTAACTTCAATTCCCCGGGTAGGAGTTTCCCAAACTGTCACTTTACCCAGGAATAGTCCGACCTCGTCGAGTAAATCTTCTATACGATTAAAAAAATAAAGAGATATGTTTTCAGTAGTTGGTTGTATCTGATCAAACGGAAACACTTCATTTAAAACCTTGTTTTCGTAAAAACCCATTGCCTTTTTGACTTGATCAATAATCCTAGCAAAAGCCACTAACTCAGCTTTTTCCGTGGGAACATGCGCATCAATCTGCACCTGCCACGAGTGGGCGTGCACTGGGCCTGATTTCCCACCAAAAGTCACAAAATGTCTGGCGTTGACAAATGCAACCAGCATAAAAGAATAAACGGTAGCTTTAATGTGACTGATCTCCTTAATACTTACCGGAGTGTTTTTAAAATCGTACAAGGCGAGGTTTTCCATATTCTGAATACTCATTAATTCTTCGTTAAATCGAGAATAGCACTGAATTTCGTTTTCCAGTTGCTCTATTTCGTTTTCCATCTTTTTGTATTGGCTAAAATACTCTGCAACCTTCACCTCGGCTTCTGATACAACCTTAATTGCCCGATGTTTCGCCTCATCTTGTGTTAGAGTAGCCAAACGATTTGCTTCAGAAAACGCTAATTCCAGTATTTTTTCCTCATTAGACTTCTCTTCCAGCCTTACACTCAAATGCTGAATTTCTTGCTCTAACAACTCTTTTTCGTTAATAAGCTTTTCTAAATCAGCCTTAAGATTATTCACTAACTCAATGGTATCTGCCTCTTCAACCAGCTCAAGATTCAAGCTTTCACCTACTTAACCGTTTTTAATAAATATTATGAACTAAACTACTTATACAGTGTATATCTTTTCCAGAAGCAGATGTAGCAAGGCTTTAGAGCAGTTTTAAACTTAAGTTTTGTCCCAACAACAGGTTTCGAGAAGAAATTTATCAAATTGGTCGATCATTTATGGTTTGATAATTTTTTCAACAGCTTGCTGCTGTTCCGTCACTCCGTGATGGATAAGGTGCGTTTTAAGCTACCTAAATCGCTTTTCTCACGACTCAATATCCTCATAAAATCGAGTAACATCAAATATAAAATGATCGGCACTGATCAATTTTCCCTTTAGTAATTTCGTCTAGGGAACAGGACCTTTATCCTAACAAATCGAGGACCTTCTTCCTATTGACTTTCTTCTCCCACTTATATAGTATCGGCAATTTCACTGATCGTCAACAGACTAACAAGTACCAAAACTCGATTCTGAGATATTAATTTTATACTCGGGGGAAGGGAGCAATAGGTGAAGTTTTTATATTATTCTCACCTATTCCCTTGATCCACCCTCCCTAACATCTTAATTCTACGCTCTTCCTCTGACAGGATTCTGACAAATAAGAAAAGCAACCTTCCCGGCCGCTCGCTTACACACAATTATACTCGATTTCTTGGCTATAGCTAATTATTTCATATTATTTCTTTTCATATTTATTTAAATCTTCAATGAGAAGAAAGACCTCATTTTAAGTTCCTTTTATTTTTTTCAAATAAGATCAACTATAATCGGCATCTTTCCTATTACTTCTTTTAACTCTGGCCAGCAATCCTTCGTAGTTTGAATCATAACTTCTCCTAACTCTTTGTTTGTCGTTGTCACAATGCCCAGATGGCCTAAGCCCTCAACAAGTTTGCATAACATTTGGATTTCCGATCGATCGATGCGGGCTTTGATGATAAGATCAATATCGGCGTATAGTGGTTTAAACTCTATCTCAAACGGCATATTTTCAATAGCCTTCTTCAAATCTGGCCAACATTGTTTCGTCGTTTGAATCATAACTTCTCCAAATGCTTTGTTCGTAGTCGTTACAATGCCAAGATGCCCTAAGCCCTCAACTAGCTTATCTAACATTTGCATATCAACTCGTTCTAAGCGTGCCTGGACTATGACATCAGCATCTGCATACTGAGAACTTTCTTGAATAATAGGATTCATCTAATCGTCCCTCATTTCCCGTGATCAACTTTTTTCGATCTTCGCCCGCCGTAAAATACTGTATGGGAGAATTTTCTCGGGTACCGCAAGCCTAATCTTTTGCTGAGCATGGCGGGCGACGTCTAAAGGTTCACCCTCAGTATCCCACATTTCCGTGACTTCGAAGGACCAGGACACTCCCTGTGGAGTGAGCACTTCCAGTAACTCTCCACGCTTAAAATTGTTCCTTTGCTCAATCCAGGCCGTATTTTTCTCTATGGGCTCAACGTTGTATTTACAGTCTTCATTACTTAAACTCACCCCAACGAAATCATAATCCCGTACATAATGAGAGGATTCCAAGTTATGCGACTTAGCCCCCGGCTTGCCGAACAGAAAGCCTGGTGAGTAGTCACGGTGACTAACTTTATCCATTTCTTCTAGCCATAGTGGGAGCTTCTCTCGAAAAGCATCCTCCCCCTGCTCCCACAAAGTATCTATTGCTTGACGATAGACTTTGACAGTACTGGCAACATATTGAACGCTTTTCATTCGCCCTTCAATCTTAAAGCTATCAAGCCTGATAGGCTTCAACAAGGGCAAATGTGGCAACAAACATAAATCGTGCGAGTTAAAGACATAAGTCCCTCGTTCATCTTCCTCAATCGGGAAGACTTGCTCCGGTCGTTTTTCCTCTACAAGAGCATATCCCCAGCGACAGGGCTGAGTACATTCCCCTCGATTTGCATCCCGTCCTGTCAAATAGTTACTCATTAAACATCGACCTGAATACGACATGCACATCGCCCCATGGATAAAGATCTCCAGCCCGCCTTCCACTTTGATCCGCATATCCCGTAGTTCTTCAAGCGTAAGCTCACGGGCAAGTACGACCCGTTCTATCCCTTGCTTCAACCAAAATCGAACTGAATATGAATTCGTGCTATTGGCTTGGGTACTTAAATGTAGATGTAGTAGAGGGGCAACTTCTTGGGACAGTGCAATTATGCCCGGATCAGAGACAATAGCCCCGTCCACTCCCAGCCCTTCCAACTGCTTGAGATAAACAGGCAGTTCCTCAAAATCCGGTTCATGGGCGAAAATATTAACCGTCACATAAATTTTCTTTCCCAACCCATGCGTCAAAAGCACCGCTTTCTTCATTTCCTCTAAGCTGAAATTTCCAGCAAAAGCCCGCAGACCAAATACTTGACCGCCCATATAAACCGCATCTGCTCCATAAGCCAGCGCGTATTTTAACTTTTCCCAATCTCCCGCAGGGGCTAACAGTTCTGGTTTTTTCATAAAGCTTCCCCTAACATTTACTTTAGCCCATTAATTTAGTTCACCACTTATAGTTTATCATAAACAATGGAATATTAAAAAGATCCTCAAACACTTCGAATTATTTAGTATTAACCTAAATGTAGTTACTGGGAAAAATTCATAGCCAACACTGAATGCTTCCTTCATAAATCCTCAATACTTTGACAAATCGTACGCAAACTTTAGACAACTTGTGGTATTATTACGTTAAAAGAAGTTTAAAGGCATAAGGAGGAAGCTATAGAATGACCGACCAATTACTCTATCAAGGAACCGAGGATTATATTGTTTCTAATGATCTTCGAAACAGTGTTAATATCTCAGTCGCTTTAAAAAGACCTCTCTTAATTAAAGGGGAGCCTGGCACCGGTAAAACAGTCTTAGCGGAAAGCATTGCTCGTTCTCTTGGACTGCGCTTAATTATCTGGAATATTAAATCTACTACCAAAGCTCAAGATGGTCTTTATGTTTACGACACAGTTCAACGCCTCTATGATAGCCAATTTGGTGAACAGAATGTTTCAAATATTAAGCAATACATTAAGCTGGGCAAACTTGGTGAAGCCTTCGAATCAAGCGAGCGGGTAGTCTTGTTAATTGATGAAATTGATAAGGCTGACTTGGAGTTTCCCAATGATTTACTCTGGGAATTGGACGTTATGAACTTTTACATACCTGAAACCGGAGAAACCATCACCACGCAACATAGGCCAATCGTAATCATTACGAGCAACGCCGAAAAAGAACTTCCGGATGCTTTCTTGCGACGTTGTGTTTTTCATTATATTGACTTTCCTGACACAAAAATGATGGAAGAAATTGTGCATGTCCATTTTCCAGAGTTGGAAAAGCAATTACTCGCCGAGGCTTTAAAAGCATTCTATTGGTTGCGAAGTATCTCCGGTTTACAGAAAAAGCCTAGTACAAGCGAACTTCTTGATTGGGTTCAAGCCTTGACAATTGGTGGTATCGATCCTGAAAAGATTTCTAAGGAGATCCCTTTCCTTGGGGCCTTGTTGAAAAAGAATCAGGATTTTGATTTGACCTTAAGACAACTCCATACGCGCGGGACAGAGAATCCGTCTCGGGCCAAACGTGGCTGGTAGACCATGTATACAAACTTTTTTTACGCACTACGACGTGAGGGGGTTCCTGTTTCTATCACAGAATGGATGACTTTGATGGAGGCACTATCGGTCGGCCTTGCTGAATCAAGCCTATCCGGGTTTTACTACCTTTCCAGAGCCGTCTTAGTCAAAAGTGAAAGCCATTTTGACCAATATGATCTTGCGTTTCAGAAGTATTTCCAAGGGATAGAAACCCCGGAACAATTATTGGATCAGGTTTCTCAATGGATGGAAAATCCTCTGCCGCCAAAAATGTTCTCTGAAGAGGAACGAAATGAGCTGCTAAATAAATTGGGATTGCCTGATTGGGAGAGCTTGAAAGCTGAATTGGCAGAACGTATGCGCAAACAAGATGGCCCTCATCATGGTGGGGGTAATTGGGTCGGCACAGGCGGGACCTCTCCCTTCGGGCACTCCGGCTTTCACCCTGGTGGAATAAGGATTGGGGGTGAATCTCACGGGCAATCCGCGGTAAAAGTGGCTAGCGAGCGCAATTATAGAAACTATCGCAATGATAAAACCTTGGGAGTTCGTCAGTTTGAAGTTGCTTTACGCCGCTTGCGTCAGTTTAGTACGCGTCTAGATGGAGTCAAAGATCAACTGGACATAGAAGATACGATTGATGAAACTTGTAAAAACGCAGGACGCTTAAAGCTCGTCTGGACGAGACCCCGCAAAAACTCTGTCAAGGTTATCGTACTGATGGATGTCGGCGGCTCGATGACTCCATATGCCAATATCTGTAGCCAGTTGTTCTCAGCGGTTCATAAGTCATCACACTTTAAGGACTTGAAGTTCTATTATTTCCATAACTGCATCTATGACCTTCTGTATTTGGATGCTTCTTATGACCCCAGAAAGTCCGTCAAAACTGAGGACATCCTACGTTCGCTCAACTCAGACTACAAAGTGGTCATCATCGGGGATGCCGCCATGGCTCCCAGCGAATTGATGATGAGCGACGGTAACATTTTCTGGGAACTTAGCAACGAAGAACCCGGAATTAGTTGGTTACAGCGTTTAGTTAAGAAGTTTCCGTATAACGTCTGGCTCAATCCTCTTCCTGAGAAGTATTGGGAACGAATTCACGGGTACCAAACGATACAGATTGTGCGCGAAATTTTCCCCATGTATGAATTAACCCTTGAAGGACTTGATCAGGCGATTAAGAAATTAATGGTACGCAAATAGATAAAGGAACCCATTTGGGTTCCTTTATCATTTACTAATACCAACTAGTTCATTTATTCTTGCCAAAAGGGTATTAACTATCCTGAAACACTCTTCAGTGTCTTCTTTGCTAACAATAAAAGGATCAATCGCTGGATATCGAGTCTCAATATAAAAGGCATTAACAAAAGCCATATCTTTCAAAAACACATTAAATGTATTGTCATTGATCATCACCTTTTTGCAAAGTTTTAGAAGATTATGTCCCTGCTGCAGTTCTCCGGTCACAGCAATAAGATAACCCTTAAGATATTTTTCTAAAGTTTGTTGGCAGTGAAAACATACAATTTCGTTGTCAGCATCATGATCAAATAATATCTTTGCACTCCTTAAATCCTTTTGAGCCATTGCAAACCATTCGTTATATCTGTCAGTATCAACCAATCAAACTCACCCCTGTCTTCTTAATAATTCCCGCAAATGTAGCGTGATCATCCTTATTATTTTGCCATTCTTGTGGAGTGTACACTACAACATCCAAATCAACCTTATATTCTACCTCAATTAAAATATCTCTGACTATTTTTCTTTTATCTTTTGTTTCAAGTATTATACAAATATCTACATCACTACTTCGAGTAACCCTCCCTTTAGCGCAGGAACCGAAAAGTATGATGTCAATAGGATGATACTTTTTAATAAGCTGATTTTTTATGTTTTCTATTTCCATATCATAGGGGCACATCCTAAACCACTCCCTTTTTCCCATTATGAACAATATTTCTAATTTCTTCAATTGAGTGAACTCGTTCAACTAAAGTTGAACATCGAGTCTTCGGTGGGGGACTCTACCCCCACCGAAGCAGAATAAGGTGTACCACTCCCACTTGTAGAAGTGGGAGTCTTACGATTTGGATAAATTTGGCTTTGACATTCTCTGCGAATGCCCTTTTCTTTGGTAATATTTGTTATTATTATACTTTTACTTATAACTGAATTCAACCCTATTCGATAATTGTATGTAATTATTAGGTGTAAGTAAGCTCGCTGAAAAATCTTTTACCCAACACCCCTTGACGAAACTCTGCTGCTATATTACAATACAGAAAATTAACATGCAAGACAATGATGAGAACTAGTAAGTCTTTGAGGAACGTTTTAGCGAGTCAGAGAGGGTGAAAGTCTGATACTCTTCCCGTAGACCGAATGGATCTCAGAGTCGTAATCCGAACATGCAATAGCGTCATTAGGTGATACCGGGGGTTTCCCGTTACAGAAACACGGATATCGAGAGGCCGACTCTCTGCATCTGCTTATTTTTGCACGAGATTCGTATCCTGCTTCGTATCTAAGCTTGAGATATAGGTATTTACTATGTAGATCCTATACGAAAAAGGTGGCATAATGGAAATTAACTTTCCGTCCTTCTAAGGGCGGAGAGTTTTTTATTTTTTATTAATGAGATGGAGGGATTTTATTATGAACAAAGGTTATTTTGGTGAGTACGGTGGAAGTTTTGTCCCACCCCAATTACAGAACGCCCTAGATCAGTTAGACAATGTCTTCGAAACGTATAAGGACGATCCCGCATTCAACGAGGAACTCGACTACTATTTACGTCAGTATGTTGGCCGCCCAAACCCTCTTTACTATGCGGAAAAGCTTTCTAAACAAGTAGGGGGCGCGAAAATCTACCTCAAACGTGAAGATTTAAACCATACTGGAGCACATAAAATCAACAATGTCCTTGGCCAAGTCTTGCTTGCCAAACGCATGGGAGCCAAGCGGGTAATCGCAGAAACAGGAGCTGGGCAGCACGGCGTAGCAACTGCCACGGTCTGTGCACTTTTTGATATGGAATGTGTTATCTACATGGGAGAAGAAGACACTCGTCGCCAATCCCTGAATGTCTTCCGCATGGAATTGTTAGGAGCCGAAGTAGTAACCGTTACCTCCGGAACACGCACGTTGAAAGATGCCGTGGATGCCGCCCTGGGGGACTTTGCCACGAACTACGAAACCACCTTTTATATGCTCGGATCGGCGGTTGGCCCCCATCCCTACCCCACCCTCGTCAAACACTTCCAATCGGTTATCTCTCGGGAAGCACGCCAACAGATCCTGGAAGCAGAGGGGAAGCTACCAGATGTAGTTATGGCCTGTGTCGGCGGTGGAAGCAACGCCATCGGAATGTTTGCAAACTTTATCTCTGACTCAAGTGTGAGACTCATTGGCGTTGAACCAGGCGGTTTAGGTATTGACACCGGGAAACACGCCGCTCCCCTTACAGCCGGTGCACCTGGCATCGTGCATGGTTTTAAATGTTACGTCATGGCTGACGAAGCTGGGGAGCCCCTCGCCACCCATTCCATTTCGGCAGGTTTAGACTATCCCGGTGTAGGACCCGAACACAGCTACCTAAAAGACATTGGCCGTGCTGAATATGTTAGCATTACGGACGATGAATCCCTCGTAGCCTTTCATAGACTTTCCAAAACCGAGGGCATCATTCCTGCCCTTGAGAGTGCACACGCGGTTGCCTATGCAATTAAGCTCGCCCCTACCATGAATCCAGACCAAATCCTGATCGTCAATCTATCCGGCCGCGGAGACAAAGACGTAGATCAAATTTTTAACATGAAAACAAAATCAAACTAACCTCCAGCTTACAGCAATGTAAGTTTATGCTGGTCTGCAAACCTTCACTCGACCACCCTCGACTATCGTTCTTAGCCCCAATTTCTCATAAGATGAGATGGTTTTTGTAAAGTGAATCACGTCAAACGGAGTTGCGGCAAGCGAAACGCCGACGTAAAGCCTGAAACGCTAGCGGTTACCTTGCAGAAAGCATAAGGGTTTAGCGTTTTCGCTTTAACGTCCAGTTCGCAGCAACGCAGTTTAGGGTGAACGGGCAAAAGCCTCCCTTCTCCTACTGATACAATTTTATGTTCTTCAAATGCTCAGCATACGTCTTAGCAAACGCATGAAAGCCATCTTTTTTCGCCACATAGTATAGAAAATCTGTTTGGGCCGGATACAATGCTGCCTGCAGTGAGGCATGTCCAGGATTAGCAATCGGCCCCGGCGGTAATCCTGTGTGGAGATAGGTATTGTATGGGGAAGGAATCTGAAGATCCTTGTTATAAAGTTTCGGCTTTGGAGTATCCAGCAAAAACTGAATTGTGGCATCAATTTGAAGGGGCTTATTAATCTTTAATCGATTCATTACCACGGAAGCAATCAATGGGCGATCCGCTTCTTTCACCGCTTCTTTTTCAACCATAGAGCTCAAGGTAACCCACTGGGGAACGGAAAGTTTAATTACATCGAGTCGCTTCTGTACCTCTGGTGTCAGTTCTTTTTCAAACTGTTGAAGGAGCAAATCAATAACTTCATGAGGAGTTCTTTTAACAAAAATGTCGTAAGTATTAGGAAATAAGTATCCTTCTAAGCGGTGAATCCCCTTTGGGGCATTCTTTAAAAATGGATATGGAAAACCATCTTCGCTGACAACTTTTGTAAACTCCTCTTTACTACCAATTCCTCTTTGTACAAGAAGTTCGATAATTTGTTCCGTAGTATACCCTTCCGGAATAGTCACTCGGCTGATATCTGAGGTAACCGCGCCATTAATTAAGCGTTTTATCATTTCGCTGGGTGGCATTGTAGGAGCCAATTGGTAATCTCCAACATAAAGCTTGAAATCCGATTGTAGTGCACGCGCTAAATACCTAAACACCCATGCACTGCGAATAAGATGTCGCTGCTGTAATTCTTCAGCCAGTTGAGCTGCAGTTGTTCCCTGAGCAATCGTAATCTTTTCATTGTTACCTGTAAGTGAGTAGGGCTTTGTTGCCCAACTCCACCAAGATAAGAATCCCATGCCCCCGACCAAAAGAATAACTATTACCCATCTAAGTATGCTCACCGGCTTTTTTTTCCTGGACAAATTCTCACCAACGTCAGGCGTGGAAAGCTCCTTGTTTGAGGAGGTATTCGCCTGATCCTCTCTATCTTAATTATAGCTATCACCTAACCGAATTAATGAGCATTACTCATTTCGAAATCCTAGTTTCATTGTACAACAGTACCCGCGTTTGTTCCAGCTTGTCCTTCGTCCATCCTCTATTTTCTACAACTCTAGTATAAAGAAGAACTCGCTAACATCTCAGCGAGTTCTTCTTAGTACCAATACATATTTGTTTGCTTAAGCTCACTCTTTTAGTCTTCTTCGGATTCAACTAGGTTTTCCCAAGCGTCAGCCACTTTTTCCCACTCTTCATCGTCTTCGATGTCGATCAACATTTCTCCACCCTCGGCATCTTTGCCAAGTTTAAGAATTATGGCCTCATCGGCATCCTCATCTTCAGATTCGTCCTCCGAAATAGGCATCAGGACAAAGTATGTCGAGCCTTCAAGTTCCAAGGTATCGAGATGAAGAAACTCGTGGTCTTTTCCCTCATCATCTGTGAGAACGACTGTGTCAAACTCTTCAGCGTCATGCTCATCATGGTCATGTGATTTTTCAGTCATGTGATTCACCTCTTATCAAAGATATGGTCATTGTACTATTGTAGGTAATGATTGTCAAATCACACTGGAATATTTTTCTTCTGCCTTCGATCTAGATAACCCTGTAATATAAAAACTGCTGCCATCTTGTCAATTACTAGTTTGCGCTTTGAGCGCGAAACATCCGCTTCCAGAAGAGTCCGCTGTGCCGCCACCGTACTTAATCGCTCATCCCACAATTCCACCGGAAGCCCAAACTCTGAACGTAAAGCCTCCGCAAACTCATCAGTCGATGCACAACGGGGTCCCAATGTACCATTCATATTTTTGGGATAGCCTATTACAATCTCCATTACCTCGTACTCGCGAATGAGTTGACGCAACTCATCGATCTCTTTCTTGGAGCGCCTGATCGTCCTAACCCCCTGTGCCGTCCAAAAAAATGCATCACTCATCGCCACGCCAATTGTCTTCGAACCAAAGTCCAACCCCATAATCCGCATGATATCTTCCTCCCCCCAGCATGCACGTCTCCCGGCCTCCCCAACCCTAGCAAGAGCCGAGGCGACTTTGCTGCCCAAGCACCCAGACCTGACCCCTGAGCAGGGGGAGTTGCGTGGCCGGAGCTGAGCATTCAAACGCAGTGGGCGAAGCGGAGTCCACCAACTCCCCCCAGCATGCACAGTCCCGTCGTGCTTCGGCCACAGCCTCGGTCTTCCTCAACTACACAATTTTAAGACAAAAATGTGGGCAAACTCTCCCACAATACCCACAAAGTACACAGGCCTCGGGATCCACTACTGCTACCGTTTCGCTAAGATGCAATGCACCCTGCGGACAGGCTTCCAAGCAACGCCCACACCCTTGGCACCAATCCGCAATATATAATTTTCGTTCTCTATGCCTCACTTTATCTCGTAAAGATCTGGGTATATCATTACCGGACAGCAAGAGTAAATTATAATCAACTTCTTCTCGGCTAGACATTCCCAAGGCCATCGCCTGAACACCCGGAACACTTCTGACAAAGTTCACTGCTTTTTTGGGATCATTGGTTAAATGGCCGCCCCCGAAAATCTTCATTGCATAAATTCCAATACCCAATTCAGACGCAAATGAAATGGCTTCGAGCATATCTTGTAAATTTCCATCGATAATCCCTAGTCCCTGATAATTTAGGATCGGGTGTATCACATCAAGACCGGGTTGGAGCGCTCCGGCTCGAACTCCGGCAACTGCATGCGTCGAAATGCCGATCCACCGTACGATACCCCTTTCCTTAGCGCGCATCAGTTCTTCCCAAGCCTCCGCATGCCCTTTTAAGGTTAACGCACTTTCCTGCTCATGGAGAAGGAAAAAATCCAGGGTTTCTCGGTTGAGGGCAGTTCTCGCCTTTTCAAGACTCTGGCACATTTCCACAGCTGAGACAGCGTACGTTTTACTTACAATTCGAACATCAGGATAACCTTTGATGACCGAAGAAATTTGCTGATAATTATCATAAATTTCTGCCGTGTCAAGCCAGTTAACCCCTTGTTCGAGGGCATAACGCAAAACATTAGCCCCTTCTGCCTCCGTCAAACGACCTTGTAACGGGGATATAGCTAAACTGCCAAAGCATACCTCTGAAACTTCCGCCCCCCATAAACCAAGCTTAATCTGACGCATAGCTACTCCTTTCGAGATGCGAGGCGTGAAGCGCGAGGTTCGAAGACCCTGGCTCGATATCAGAAGTACGAGGCCCGATATCAGAATATCGAGCCTCGAATATCGGGTTTTTCGTCTCATTTCGTGTGCTCCGCGTCTCGCACCTCCATGCCTTCGCGCATCGCGTATCGCAACATTATCTTTCTTGCAAATAATTTCTTACGAGTTCTTCGATTAGCTCAAAGCGTTCAAGTTTACGAATCAATGCTCGTGCCTGATTATGGCTAGTAATATATACTGGGTCACCGGACATGAGATATCCAACCATTTGGTTAATAGGATCATACCCTTTTTCCTGCAAAGCCGCATACACTTTCTGCAAAATATCCCGGGCAGAAATGTTTTCTTCTCCTACGGTCTTAAACATCATGGTCTCTTCAAATCGATCCATTTTCCGTTCCCCCTTTCGCCATTCATTAAGCTAAGCATGACTCGAACAAGACGTTTTTCCTATTTTTTAAGAAATCCTCGGAGAATCGTCGGAACACGATCAACGGCTTCGCCAAGTTTACTGGGATCTTTCCCTCCGGCTTGTGCCATATCCGGTCGGCCACCACCGCTACCACCAGTTATTTTAGCCACTTCTTTAATAATCTGTCCGGCATGAAGTCCACTTAAACCTGTTGGACTGACAACCGTTACGAAATTAACTTTCCCTTCGCTTACTGCACCTAAGACAATGACCCCAGTTTTGAGTTTTACCCGTAGTAGATCCGCCATTTGACGAAGGCCCTCCATATCGGATACTTGAACCTTGGCAGCGATAACCTTGATCCCGTCAATCTCCGCAACGCCTTTCAGTAACCCTTCGGCTTCAGTTTTACCGAGTTTTGCTTGAAGTTGTCCAATTTCTCGTTCGAGATCTTTTACTTGGGTCACCAATCCGGTTACACGCTTACCCACATCAGATGGCAGTGCCTTAAGGATCTGAGCAACCTCCATGACCTGTTCATCAAGGGTTCGAAGATAGGCTAAGGCTTCTAATCCTGCCACTGCCTCAATCCGGCGTAGACCTGCCCCTATCCCGCCCTCACTGAGAATCTTAACCAACCCGATTTCCCCCGTGCACAAGACATGGGTTCCACCACACAATTCCTGACTAAACAAGCCCATCCGAACTACCCGTACGATATCTCCGTATTTCTCGCCAAAGAGTGCCGTAGCTCCACTGATTTTAGCCTCTTTTAACGACATTTCCGTAGCTTGTATAGGCATATTCTTTAACACAGCTTCATTGATAAGACCTTCTACGGCTCTTAATTCCTCCGCAGTCATCGGTGAAAAATGAGTAAAATCAAAGCGTAAGCGTTCCGGTGTCACTAAGGACCCCGCTTGCTGGACATGTTCTCCTAACACGGAACGCAGGGCCGTCTGGAGAAGGTGAGTCGCACTGTGATGACGAGAAGTCGCCTGCCGCTCATTGCCATTGATTACCGCTTCCACCGTTTCACCAAAATGTAAAACCCCAGTTATAACCTGAACACGGTGATAAAAGGTACCAGTTACACCCTTTTTCACTGCCAGCACCCGAGCCTCAGCCCGAGAGGTTTTCAGTACTCCAACATCAGATACTTGACCGCCGCTTTCAGCATAAAACGGAGTAGCAGAAAGGAAGACCATCACCTCTTCCCCTTCCCCAGCATCCTGAGTCTCCTCTCCGCCAACAAATAAGCCTTCAATCCGGGCCTTTGCCGAAACCTTTTCATAGCCGACGAAAGGGGTCACACCTAGGAGTTTTGCCTTTGCCATTACTGCTGGGCTTTCAACCACAGCACGCATTTGCTGAGATTGATCTTTTGCTCTCAGACGATGCTCTTCAACCGCTGCTTGAAAAGTTATCATATCCACAGTTAACCCTTGTTCTTCAAGCATTTCCTCCGTCAACTCCACTGGAAAGCCATAGGTTTCATAGAGATAGAAGGCATCCGGTCCAGCCAAAACTGCCTCCCCTTGTTTTATGAGATCCTTGACTTTTTCCTGAAGCATCTGAGTGCCCTGCTCCAGCGTGGCTTGGAAGTTCTTTTCTTCCAAACTTAAGTGGTTTAGAAGAAAATTTTCATTTTCTATAAGTTCGGGATAAGCCTGACCGTAATCCCTTTGGACAATTCGAAAAACGGATTCCAAAAAAGGTTCGTTGATTCCTAAGAGTTTAGCATAACGAACAGCTCGACGTAAAATACGACGGAGAACATACCCTCGGCCCTCGTTATTGGGCCGAATTCCGTCTGCCAGCATAAATGAAACCGCACGCACGTGGTCAGCAACCACTTTTAACGCCCTATCATTTTTGGGGTTCTCCTTATACCGAATACCGGCCAGCGAGGCCACATGATCAATAATTGGACGGAACAAATCCGTATCAAAATTTGTTTCTACTCCTTGCATAACCGAAGCAATTCGTTCTAAACCCATACCCGTATCTATGTTTTGTTTCGGTAAAGTGGTTAGAACCCCCGCTTCATCGCGGTTATACTGCATGAAAACCAAATTCCAGATCTCCAAGAAGCGATCACAATCACAACTACCCGCTGCACAATCTGGCTTGCCACACCCTCTGGCTTCTCCGAGATCGACATAAATCTCAGAGCAAGGGCCACAAGGACCAGTAGGACCAGCCGCCCAAAAGTTATCTGGATCCCCAATTATCCTCTCAGCCTTAACTCCAGCTCTTTCCATCCATATCTTTTTCGCGTCTTCATCTTCAGGATAAATTGTCACCCATAGTTTTTCCACGGGAATTTTTAATACTTTCGTTATATACTCCCAGGCCCAGGGAATCGCTTCATTTTTAAAGTAGTCTCCAAATGAAAAATTCCCCAACATTTCAAAGTATGTATGATGACGAGCCGTTTTCCCAACTTCTTCTAGATCGGGGGTACGAACACATTTCTGGGCGGTTGTGGCTCTAGGAAAGGGGGGCTCAACCAGTCGCTGGAAATATGGCTTAAAGGGCACCATGCCCGCGACCGTTAACAAAAGAGTAGGATCATCTTTCGGGATGAGTGACGCGCTGGGCAAAATCCGGTGCCCCCTTGCCTCAAAATACTTAAGAAACATGTCCCTTAATTCATTTCCTGTATACATGCACGAACACTGCTCCTTTACATTGTAGACAAAAGTATATTAAACAATTGTCTCATAAGATTTTTCTTGTTTTATCGTGTCCACTTTTGTAATAGCACTATTATCCTTCTGACACCTTTAAAAACCGAATAAAAAAATAATCCCCCCTAAATCAATCAGGGACGAGATTTTTCAATGGTACCACCCTGCTTATCTTCGGGCAAATGAGTGCTTTATCCGTTCTTAATTATTCCAGATTCTCAGTGTATTACTAAAGTATATACAAGGGATGTCTAATTTGTCAACCACCTTACACCTTAGACGAAACTAACCTAAAATATATGTGATTGAATATGACTCTGATCACTGCTGCCACAGGGACAGCCAAGAACATACCCCAAAATCCGGCAAGTTCTCCACCTGCTAAAAGGGCAAATACAACCCAGAGAGGATGAAGTCCTACACTGTCCCCCATGAGCTTCGGCGAAATGACGTTTCCTTCAAGTTGTTGCACGATTAAAATAATCAAGGCAACCTTCAATGCCATAGCGGGGGATTTCGATAAAGCCAGCAAAACAGCTGGTACTGCCCCAATAACTGGCCCAAAGTACGGAATAAGGTCAAAAACTCCACAAATCAAGCCTATCAACAGAGCATACTCCATTCCGACCAATTCTACACCAATCCCGATCATTATCCCGACAATCACTGCAACAACTAAATCTCCTCGCACAAATTGCCGGATCACATGGTTAATGTCTTGCCATAGTCGTCGCCATTCCATCCGCCCGCGTTGAGGGATAATTCGAAAAAAGTGGACACCTAAAGCTTTCCAATCTGCCAGAAAATAAATCGCAATAACTGGGGATAGTATATACAGTGTGACCGTAGACAACGCCTTTGGCAAGTTAACTAAAAAGAGATTAAGACGATTGGCAAGTATAACCTCTCCCTGCCCTAAATGTTGATCCAATACGAGTGCTACACGACTGGGCAACCCTGTCGCTTTAAATTGCGCACGAAACCCATCCACCTTTTCGGTAAATAGCTGAATCGCATTGGGTAAAATCACAGCCAATTTGCTAAGTTCATTATAGAGTGTTGGAAGTATGAGGAAAATAATCGCAATCATGACAGTAATTATCAAGCAAAAAACAATCAGGATCGACTTCTTTCGGCTAATCTTGTGCCGTTCCAACGCTACAACCAAGGGGTTTAACAAATAGGCGAGTATAAAAGCTAGAAAAAACGGACCCAAAATTGTCCTTACCTTGAAAAGAAGGAGCACTGCCAATAGTAGACATGTTCCTGTAAATATCCAACGCCATGGTTTGTGCTTCATCTTATTCCCCCTTTCCCAATATATAGAAAACATGGCTAGCGCCCGCGAAGACACTGTCTTCGCACGTATTAGCCTTCTTGTTAGCGCCAGCCATGACTCTGGAAGTAGTCATTTCCATTCATCAGTGGTGCCGCGTAGCGGCATGTCGGTCTGATTTAGTATAAAAAAAGCGCGCAATGCGCGCTTAACTTAGCCATCAATCCCATAATAACGATTTGCATGAATTACTCCATAGCAACACAGGAAAGATCCACCTCACCCGCTTGAAGAGTTACGTCCTCTAGGACCGGATCATCCCATGCCACTAGTGAACCATCTTCCGCCAGATCATAAATAACAACTTTGTCAGTTTGAGTCGTGAATTCAACACAGCAATCCCAACAATAAAACTGCTCTACCCCTACTTTACCGATGGCACGTCCTGAACATACCGGACAGTTCATAATAGTATACCCCCTTCATTTGCTTGATCCAAGGGAGATACTTGATTATCAACGATCAAAATGTCTTTTCCATCGATCATGATATGGGGTCTAAGAATCGTTCCCCTACCATGTAGTAGGTCGGCGAAGAGCCCGTCAGATACTTCAAATCCTACCATTTTTTCTACAGAATCATCGAGAAAGACATCCTCAATCGTACCTCTTGCGTCTCCACCTTGGGTATAGACTTCATTTCCCACTTTATCAGACCACCGTGTCCCCTTAAGTACCTCTACAGTTTTACTAGAAACGGTTAAAGCATCCTTTCCTACAGTTATGATGGCCTTTCGAGGAATTCCTTTTTCCGAATGGAAGAAGTGCCCGCCTTCTAAGAGAATACCAACAACTTTGTCTTTGTCATTATCTAGGACCAGATCCTGTACCCACCCTATCGAGTCCCCACTTGTTAGATCTAAGACAGGTAGTCCGACAATCTCTCGAGTGCGCCGCATAGTCTCCCCCCTCGCTAACAACTCCTATATATACTCTGCCCTGCAGCTCTATAATTTATGCATACGCTGTCCACGACGATAAGCGGACGAGCTTATCGCCACACTGCAACTCATTACGCATACTCGTGCAGTGTGGATTGGCAAGGCACCGTGATGGCGTGTAGGACTTAATTCGAACTTCGAACCTCGAACCTCGAACCTCGTCCTTGGCCTCGATTTCGGCCTCTTGGATCGGAACTAATTATTCCCCCGCCAACCACTAAGTTTCCTTGATAAAAGACTACTGCTTGTCCCGGAGTCACCGCACGTTGTGGTTCTTCGAATTGAACCATCACTTCATCGACTGCCCCTATCTTCCCAGGATAAATGGTCGCCTGAACTCCTGATGAATTATAACGAATTTTAGCTTCGACTTGGAGCGGTTCATTTAAAGACGGAATGGATATCCAATTTAGATCACTTGCCCAAAGCGTATCCGTAAATATATCTTGGTTTTCTCCCAACACAACCTCATTGCTTTCAGGATTCAGGCCCACTACAAACATCGGTTTACCGAAGGTTACCCCTAAACCCTTCCGTTGCCCAACAGTGTAGTGAATAATCCCTTGATGTTTGCCCAAACTATTTCCCTTAAGATCCACAAAATGCCCCGGTTTAACTAAATCACTCGAACGTCTTCGGACAAAAGAAGCATAGTCATCGTTTGGAACAAAACATATCTCCTGGCTGTCGGGCTTGTTCCCCACACCCAGGCCCCGTTCGTTAGCCATTCTTCTGACTTGCTCTTTTGGATATTCCGCTAATGGAAAAAGGGTCTGGGCTAACTGTTCCTGGGTTAACATGTAAAGTGCATAGGTCTGATCTTTTCTCGTATCAGCACTCTTGCTTAATAGAAATCGTGCACTATCCGGATCTCGCAAGACTTGCGCATAGTGACCGGTTGCAATGTACTCCGCCCCCAGTCCACGAGCTTTACGAAGCATCTCACCAAATTTAACATGCTTATTACAGGCCAAACAAGGGTTTGGCGTTTCTCCAGCCAAATAAGACTGTGTGAAATAATCCACCACAGTCTCCTCAAAATACGATCGAAAGTTCATAACGTAATGGGGAATTCCCAGGATAAATGCAACCCGCCTAGCATCATCGATGGCAGAATTGGAGCAACAACCACCTTCCACCTCAGGACCCGCCGATTCCCAAATCTGCAAGGTAATTCCGATGACATCATAGCCTTCTTCTTGGAGCAAAGCGGCGGCCATGGAACTATCCACACCACCGCTCATACCCACAACTACTTTTGGTTTTGTCGTTAGACCCATACTTCATCTATTCCTTTTTTAACTGGTTTTCTTTATAATTCTCAATAGCTTTGTGAAGTGCATCCGCTGCTAAGTTCGAACAATGCATTTTCGATTCAGGAAGCCCTCCTAAGGCCTCGGCAACTGCAGCATTAGAGATTACCATAGCTTCATCGATAGTTTTCCCTTTAACCATTTCCGTGACCATACTGCTAGTAGCCACCGCCGCACCACAGCCAAATGTTTTAAACTTTACGTCTTTAATAATGTCTCCCTCAACATCTAAATAAATACGCATTATATCTCCGCATTTGGCATTCCCTACTTCACCAACACCATCTGGATTTTCGATTTCACCAACATTACGAGGATTAGTAAAATGATCCATCACTTTTTCTGTATACATCTATTAGTCCACTCCTTATTTCTTGTGATTGTTAAGATGAAATAACTTGATCATAAAGCGGGGACATCATACGCAAACGTTCAACAATCTTCGGTAACTGTTCAAGAACATAATCAATCTCTTCTTCCGTGTTTTGACGTCCTAAAGAAAAGCGCAGGGAGCCGTGGGCAATCTCATGGACCAGCCCCATGGCAAGCAAAACATGAGAGGGATCAAGAGAACCTGATGTACAAGCCGATCCACTAGAGGCAGCAATACCCAACATATCGAGTGAAAGTAACAAAGATTCCCCTTCCACAAATCGAATACTGACATTAACATTGTTTGGCAAACGCTTTTCTCCGAGGGGGCCATTCACTTTCACGTATTCAATGCGTTCCTGGATTCCGTTCATAAGTCTGTCGCGTAGATTTCTTTGATGCTCGGCCTCTTCGGCCATCCGTTTTCCGATCAGTTCGCAGGCTTTGCCAAACCCAATGATTCCCGGCGTATTCTCTGTCCCCGAACGGCGCTTCTTTTCTTGGCTTCCCCCGTGTGCCAAAGGCACAAGGCGAACCCCTTTACGAATATAAAGAGCTCCGACCCCTTTGGGACCGTAAATTTTATGACTAGATACCGTCAACAGGTCAATATTCATTTCTTTGACATTAATAGGTATCTTACCAAGAGACTGTACTGCATCAACATGGAATGTAATAGCATGTTCCTTCGCCAGATTACCAAGCTCAGTAATCGGTTGGATTGCTCCGACTTCGTTATTAGCATGCATCATACTAATTAAGATAGTATCAGGACGAATTGCCTGACGAACGTCTTCAACCGAGACAATTCCCTCTGAGTCAACAGGGATAACCGTTAGTTCAAAGCCGTTTTTCGCTAAATACTCACAGGTTTCCAGGACTGCGTGGTGTTCAATGGCCGATGTGATAAGATGCTTACCCTTTTTACGCAGCGCTTCGGCTGCGCCCAGAATCGCTAGATTATCCGCTTCCGTTCCACCGCTTGTAAAGGTTACCTCCTGAGGAGCGGCTCCGATTAACTCTGCCACTTGGCGCCGTGCCTCCTCTAAAGCTTGCTTAGCCTCTCTACCAAAACTATGAACACTTGAAGGATTACCATATTTTTCGGTATAATACGTCATCATTAAAGCTGCAACTTCCGGGTCAACTGGGGTCGTTGCACTATGGTCTAAATAAATTCGCCGCATTGGGCTCCCTCCCTAGTACATATTATAATTGTAGATAATTAGCCTAAATATAATACATATATAAGCTTCTGTCCTCTTCACGCTTTTTAGCATCATCAAGCATCGTTTCCAAAGTGATGGAATCGAGAACCTCAGCGATGGAGTCTCGGACTTTCTCCCAGATTGTCTTGGTCACGCAATACTCCGCTTTAGCGCAACATTCTGGGTCCTCCTCAGATACACAATCGGCAGGAGCTATTGGCCCTTCTAACACACGAATGATATCCCCAATTCTTATCTTACCTGGCTCTCTGCCCAATAGATAGCCACCCTGTGCCCCACGAACACTCTTTACGAGACCAGCTTTACGCAAACCGGAAACGAGTTGCTCCAGATAATGTTCGGAAATGCCCTGTCTCTCCGCAATACTTTTCAAAGAAGTCGGGCCTTCACCTACATGTTGAGCTAAGTCAAACATGGCTCTAACACCATACCGCCCTTTGGTCGAGAGTTTCAATACCCTCACCCCCTCCTTTCCGGAGTTAAATCCTAATCGATATATGTAAGATCTTTTCCACTTATATCTTATAAAAACACTCGGGATTTGTCAAGGGATAACCAACCAATTTGCTATTGTTTTATTATTCTGGAATTTACTTCTTCAATGTGGTAGGATCTTCAAATTAAATTTCATTTTCCACATCTACGCTCCCACAAGCAAATGTACGGCTCGCATGTTATAATAGGGAGTCAGTGTCTTAGCGCGTTCGCACATCCTTCGCCGGTAAGATTCCTCTTGGGATCACGGCTTCGGCGATACTAATCCTACGGCGCGTCAGTGTGCGTCATTGGCTCTGCGCCTACGGCGAAACCCTCCACTGGAGGCTTTCGTCACTGGAGACTATCGTGTTCCATTGCTATTCGCTTGTCGCTAAGGCTAAAACGCATAACCTCTGGGCTTCTCTGAATGTAAACCAATGCGTTTCTTCACGCCTTATCGCCTACGCTCATTGACGCAATTCCTCTCTCCGTGCTCTCTAAGCTAAGAAACTTCCTCTGGCCTGGGTCCCACGGGGGTTTGGAACGACGGAGGAACAGCTCCCTGAAAGCTTGGGTGACAGTACAATTACATTGGCATTCATTCCGTTCCCAGACATCAGGAAATCACCCAAACCAGAGGAGGAACGTGAATATGGATCTTTTTTCTGAATCATTTGATCAACATTTGGTCGCCCCCTTAGCGGAGCGTATGCGCCCCAGAACGCTCGAGGAGTATATCGGACAAAGTCATATTCTCGGCAGCGGAAAACTTCTTCGTCGAGCTATTGAAGCGGACCGTGTTTCTTCTCTAATCCTCTATGGACCACCGGGAACAGGCAAGACTTCTTTGGCACAAGTCATCGCGACTAAAACAACCTCACGCTTTATCCGCATTAATGCCGTCACGTCAGGCGTTAAAGATATACGTGAAATCAATTTGCAGGCAACTGATGATCTTCACCTTTATGGGAAACGAACCTTAGTTTTCTGTGATGAAGTTCACCGCTTCAATAAAGGGCAGCAAGACGCACTTCTTCCTGCCGTCGAAAACGGCACCATTACCTTTATCGGAGCCACAACGGAGAACCCTTTTTTCGAACTTAATTCTGCGCTTCTTAGCCGTTCCACTATTTTCCGTTTAGAACTTCTCATTCCTTCGGAAATCCACCTTGGACTTCAATACGCCTTGAAAGATACAGAACGAGGCCTAGGCCGATATCAGGTGGAGATTACCCCTGAAGCTTGGAAGCACTGGATCAATTATGCCAATGGAGATTTACGACGCGCCCTTAACGCCTTAGAGTTAGCTGTACTCACTACCCTACCGGAAAATGGGGTTCGCCGAATTTCTCTCGAAGTCGCCGAAGAATCTATTCAGCAAAGGTCCATCCGGTTCGATAAGGCAGGGGATAATCATTATGACATCATTTCCGCATTTATAAAAAGTATGCGTGGCTCAGACCCTGATGCTGCGCTCTACTGGTTAGCTATTTTATTGGAAGCAGGAGAAGACCCCCGTTTCATTATGCGCCGAATTATTGTCCATGCCTCTGAAGACGTCGGCCTCGCAGATCCCACGGTCATGCTTCAAGCACATGCCGCTGCCAATGCGCTTGAATGGTTAGGCATGCCTGAGGCGAGGATTCCCATAGCTCAAGCGGTTCTGGCCATTACCACCGCTCCAAAAAGCAATAGTGCAGTCGAGAGTATTGACCGTGCCCTAGCCTATGTAAAACAACAGCCTACCGGGGAGGTTCCTACCCACCTTAAAGACAGCAACTACCCCAGTGCCAGTAAATTGGGACACGGGCAAGGGTATCTATACCCTCACGCCTACCCCAATCACTGGGTCGAACAAACCTATTTACCTGAGAATGTCCAAGGCCAAACTTTTTATGTCCCCTCGGGAATGGGAAAAGAGCGATTGTAAATTCAACAAATATGAAGATGCACCAGGCTTATATAGCATGGTGCATCTATTCTTTATCCCCCATAGTCGAGAAATTAGTATCACTGAGTTTCAGTCTTGATACCCTGTATTGCTGGAACAGTATTCGCTTTTGGAGCCTTGGTGATCAAGGATAAACCAGCAGCAGCCAGACAAAGGATAGCTGATATGGTATATGCAATTCCATAATTACCAGTAGCATCAATAACTCGACCAGCTAAAAGTGGTCCGAATAGACCGCCGGCACCCCAAGCAGTGAAAACTAATCCGTAGTTAACTCCACCGTTTTTGGTGCCAAAGTAATCAAAGGTGGTAGTTGGGAACAAAGATAGTAATGAACCATAGTTGAAGCCAGTACAAGCAGCGGCTATTGCCATTAATAGAACAGAGTCTGCTTGGACGAAGAGAAACATTACAGCCGCTTGGAATAGAAATACAATCAGCATAGTCCGGGTACGTCCGATGATATCAGAAACCAAACCAGCTATAATTCGACCACCAGCGTTAAAGATAGCCAAAAGAGCTACAAAAATAAATCCCCACGCAATGTGTACTTGTACGTTGGCAATTTTCGCTAATTGCCCAATAATCATTAAGCCCGCGGAAGAACCGAATGCAAACATTAACCAAAGTAGAATAAATTGGGGGGTCTTAATCATTTCATGCCATTCATACTGTTGATTGTTGACGTTTGATTTTGGAGAAGAGGCTGGGAGCATACCGTGAGGAACGTAGCCTGTCGCTGGGTTTCTAATCAACTGAGCTAAAAGCGTAATGACAATTAAAAAGGCAATACCCTCTACAAAGAAAGCTTTAGAAACCCCAAGAGAACCAATCAATGTTTTAGTTAGAGGGGCAATGTAGACTGACGCTAAACCAAACCCAGCCACAACAAGGCCTGTGACCATCCCTTTTTTATGCGGGGGAAACCATTTTACGGCTGCAGGAGTAGCCGAAGCATAACCTAATCCGATCCCGGTTCCCGCTAGAACGCCGAAAGAGATGACTAGAGCTGTTAGGGAATGAGTTAAGCCACCGATAATCATCCCTACACCTGTAAGGATCCCTCCGAGGGTTACCACTAACCGTGGTCCATATTTATCTTGGAGCCGTCCGGCAGGTACCATCATAATTGCAAAGACGATACAAGCCACTGAGTACGGTAGGGTAGCTTGAGTCTTGGTCCAGTGGAGCTGCTCAGTTAAGGCTTGCGAAAAAACCGACCAAGTGTATAGTACACCAAGTGCCAAATTAACTCCTGTACCAGCAAAGAGTACGGTCCATCCTTTAGAGTTATTATTGCCCATATTTAGTAACATCCTTTCACAATTTCATGGCTACTTGAGCTTTAAGCTCGAACTGAAACCGTTATATCAACCATTTCAAGTGGGGGTGTTACTGCGAATTCTTCTCCGTTGAGGATAGCTTCCAATGATGAACAAGTTTATTCCTCTTCATTATATTTCTTTTTCAAGAAATCAAGTACGGAAGCGTCTGCCAAGGTTGAAACATCCCCCAAGGCCCGCCCTTCAGCGATATCCCTGAGAAGTCGCCTCATTATTTTGCCGCTTCTGGTTTTAGGCAATTCTGCAGTAAAGAAAATATCTTCGGGACGGGCTAAGGCACCGATTTTCTTCGCAACGTGTTTCTTAAGCTCATCATCTAGTCCATCCATAACCTTAAAACCTTCTTTTAAAGTCACAAAGCAGACAACAGCTTGACCCTTGACATCATGTTCCTTTCCAATACAGGCAGCTTCAGCAACCATCGAGTTATCTACCAAGGCACTTTCCACCTCAGCTGTTCCAATACGGTGCCCAGAGACGTTGATAACGTCGTCGACACGGCCTAAAATCCAAAAATATCCATCTTCATCCCACTTTGCCCCATCTCCAGCAAAATAAACGCCTTCCCAATTACTCCAATAAGTGCTAACGTAGCGTTCCGGATCATTGTAAACTGTCCTAAGCATTGCCGGCCATGGTTCACGAGCAACTATAAAGCCCCCACTACCTTTGGGAACTGGGTTGCCAGCTTGATCAATAATCTCCATTTTTACACCCGGGAAAGGTACTGTACAGGATCCGGGTTTAGTTTCAGTTACACCTGGCAGCGGAGTCATCAAAATCATTCCGGTCTCAGTTTGCCACCACGTATCAACTATTGGACAACGTTCACCGCCAATGTATTTATGATACCAGATCCAAGCTTCAGGATTAATGGGTTCACCTACACTACCTAATAATCTCAAACTTGTCAGATCTCTTTCTTGTGGGTAATTTGGTCCCCACTTCATAAATGTCCGAATAGCTGTCGGAGCAGTATAGAGAATGGTAACGCGGTATTTTTCGATAAGTTCCCAAAAGCGGTCTTTGGCAGGATAATCTGGGGTACCTTCATACATAAACACAGTAGCACCATTGGCTAAAGGACCATAAACAATGTAACTATGGCCTGTAATCCATCCCACATCGGCTGTACACCAATAAACATCGTCTTCTTTAAGATCAAACACCCAATCGTGCGTCGTTGAAACGCCCACCATATAGCCACCCGTAGTGTGTACAACCCCTTTGGGTTTGCCTGTTGTTCCACTGGTATAGAGAATGAAAAGCATATCCTCGGCATCCATTGGTTCGGCTGGGCAAACGATTTTGGCATCTTTCATGAGTTCATGGTACCAAAGATCTCGACCTTCTTGCATTTGCACTTTGTTTTCAGTTCGTTTAACAACCACAACATGTTCAATGCAATTGACGCCTAACAATGCAGTATCGGCATTTGCCTTAAGTGGAACGACATTACCCTTTCGGAAGCTGCCATCGGAGGTAATTAATACTTTGGCTTGAGCATCGTTGATTCTGTCTTTCAAGGATTCTGCACTGAAACCACCGAATATTACACTGTGTGGAGCTCCAAGACGTGCGCAAGCAAGCATCGCAATAACCGCTTCAGGAATCATAGGAAGATATATTGTTACTCTATCGCCTTTTTTTATGCCTAAAGACTTTAAAACATTGGCGAATTTGGACACTTCGCGATACAGGTCTTGATAGGTGAGAACCCTACCATCTCCATTTTCCCCTTCAAAGATGATAGCTGCTTTATTACGTCGCCAAGTTTTTAGGTGGCGGTCAACACAGTTATAGCAAGCATTTAATTTGCCATCAATAAACCATTTGGCAAAGGGAGGTTTCCAATCTAATACTTCCGTCCAAGGTTCAAACCAGGTTAATCGTTCTGATTGTTTGGCCCAGAATCCTAATCTATCCTCAGACGACTCCTTGTATGCATCAGATGTGGCATTTGCTTTACTCTGGAACTCTTCAGACGGCTTAAAACGTCGATTTTCACTTAATAAAGCTTCAAGTTCTTTTGCTACCATTTTCTCACCCTCCATTTTTTCAAGGATTAACCTCTGGAACACAATTGAACTTTCGCGGATCTCCATTCTGCCATATAATCCAATCTCCCTTTACTTTAAGATCACTTGTCCGATTACTCATTTTCTTTCTACCCTACAACTCGCAACTAAAAAGTCGGTTCCTTAAACGATTATCTCTTTTTTCAGTAGACCACCTCCTATGAGTTTCACATCACAAAACTTTGTTTCTGATATAAGTATATCATATTAAAACAGAATAGTGTAAATTTTCTGTCAACTGCCTTTTCAAGTGTCTTAACCCTTTCTATTTTAACTTTAATGGTCGAATTGGTTTAGTTATGGAACAAAGTATTTAAATATCACCATAAATAATTTTAAGTATCAGGAAAAATTCCTGAGTAAAAGGCAATATCACACCAACCCAGCCTGTTTCGGCATCTCGCTGTGGTATTAATTCCCTCTGCATATATTTTTGTTTCACATTGTGATACTGTATTCTACGGAAGTACAGTTTAGGTACTTAAAAAGGGGCTGTCTCAAAATAGAAATCTCATTTCTATGAAGAGGCAGTCCCTTATTAACGTATCAGATAGTATAAGTTTAGGGTCTCCCTTGTACGGGTGTGGTCTTACTTTCTTTACTGGTAGGAGACTTCGCATTAGCACCGCTCATCCTAGAGCTCGTGGACCAAACTAATTGTTCAATCGCCTAATGAATGAGAGCGGGGTTCCCGCCAAATTCGCCATCCTTGGCTCAGTTGGCGGCTTCGCAC
>LOEW01000031.1 GCA_001516045.1 Desulfosporosinus sp. BRH_c37 | reverse complement strand
CAGCAATCTCTTCAGAAGTGGATATTTCATTCATCGAAATATCGTTAATGTTCTGTATACTTTCTGAAGTATTAATGATCAGTTGGTTGATATTTAAGATTTCTGCAAGGATTTCCTCCGAAGTTGCCGACATCTCCTGATAAGTGTCAGACATGTCACTTATTTCACCTGAGACATCAGTAATTGAATTCATGATTCCCTCAAAATGTTTACCCGATGCATCAGCAATGGATATACCGCCAGTTACACTATTCTCCACCTCATGCATATAACGAACAGATTTTGTGTTGTAGTCCAGTATCTCATTGAGCAAGTCTACAATTTGTGTCACCGAATTCTTTGACTGGTCCGCAAGCTTTCTGATTTCTATTGCAACGACTGTGAAGCCTCTGCCGTTTTCTCCCGCTCTTGCCGCTTCGATGGAAGCATTTAGAGACAAAAGATTCGTCTGGGAGGCAATATTGGAAATCACATTGGTAATTTGATTGATTCCGCTAATTTTCTTGTTCAAGGTCTCAAATATTTCGTACAAATTCAAAGTTGCTGCATTTATGGCATTCATTTGCTGTGTAACCGCATGGATGGAAGTAGTTCCTTCCCGCGCACCCTCTGCAACATCTGCCGTCCTTTGAGCTACCATGGTTGACTTTTCGGCGATTTTTTGCAGCCCGGAAGCCATTTCCTCCACTGCCTTGTTTAGCTCACTCACAATTCTGGTTTGTGAGTCGGAATCATTTGTCACCTCCTGTATCATGGTAGATATTGAACAAAGTGATTCGAATGACTGCCGACTTGTATTTTTTACATCTCCAGTAGTGGCAATGATTTGATTGAAAACGTTTGACTTATTGTCGCTGATTTGGTTCACAGGTTCTTCTCCCTGGGTTAAACTGAGTGGTTCCTGGTGAAGGATGGTAGCCATGTCCAACGAGAAAAACAGTCCTGCAAGTAAATAAATGGTGATAATCGCGCACACAACAAGTACAGCCGCTTGATATGCACCCGCAATATAAACTACAAATTCAAGCAGTATCATTATTAAGCCGAGGATCACAATTCTCATTTTAAGCTGAAAATGATTAAAGAGAGCCTGGACTGGCCTAAATAAATCCTTCATGGTATATCGGTCCCCCTACACCTCAAGTAGATCACTTATATGCAAGGAAAACTACCACCGGATGTCGAACTCGTCAGTGCCTTGGCCTTTGGCCGCAGCTTTCAGCTGAACTACTTTTCCTGTTCGAATGCCGCACATTTCAAGTATGCCAAGGTACACTCCTTCAAAAAGTTTTGGGTTATAACCTGGTGCGGGCGCTTGAATGATGACGTGTTTGTCTTCGCTCAGTAAAAATTTCCTAGGTTTCACATCTGCGCCCCTGTGATTAGCTAAAAAACCTTCTGCTTCAAATTTGATAAAATCTAACGGTGTTTTCAGGTTTGGAGGAAGTCCCACCGATGCTTTGATTGTTGGATATACTTTCTTCCCCAGCGTAACGATGGCCATGTCTTTAGTAGGCGACCCTTCGGCATAGGATTGCATAAAGGAATTAAAAATCTTTGTATTATACCAGCCTTCAGGATCCAACCCATCCCAGTGTTTTCCGGTGCTTTTGAAAAGTTCTTCATCCGCTTTTTTTAATTGAGTTTCATAAAATGCCATCAAACTTCCTGCAAGAGTAATAAACTTTCCTTTAACGTCTGCCATGACTACTCCCCCTTTTTTTGATTATTTTTTTGATTATTCTTTATATTCTACACAAATAGTTTGGTTCCTTTAAGTTCTTATTTATATAATTTAGAGATCAATCTAAAAAGCTACATCTATTGCCTGAATAATTATGAGAGATGAACTACGGATCAAAGAACGATCCGTTAGTTCATCTCTCATTTTAGCTTAGCTCCACAACCGTGCTAGGTAAGGTTTAGTCCCGGAACAGCGTTCAATGTCCAAGGCGAGATATCCCCCGCTAAATAGTGATAATACCCCGCGACCGTAATCATCGCGCCGTTGTCCGTGCAAAAAATGGGGGGCGGATAAACCAAGCGCACACTCCGCTCAGACAGCTCTTTATCTAATGTTTCCCGCAGTAGACTATTCGCCGCAACACCACCCGCGAGCAGCAATGTCTTGACTCCTGTCCGTTCGATTGCCCGCAACGCTTTCTGGACTAAAACGTCTATAACCGCTTGCTGAAAAGAAGCCGCAAGATCCGGAACGTTAAGTGTTTCTCCCCGCATGCGTGCAGAATTTAAGGTGTTTAAAACAGCCGATTTCATACCACTAAAACTAAAATCTAAACTATCCCGTTCTAACATGGCCCGAGGAAGCTTAAAAGCTTGTGCATCTCCATCCATAGCCACTTTTTGAATCTGGGGCCCTCCTGGATAACCTAGGCCCAAAGTTCGGGCTACTTTATCAAGTGCCTCACCTGCCGCATCATCGCGAGTCTGGCCCAAAACCTGGTACTGTCCGTGCGCTTTAAATAAAATAAGATGAGTATGGCCTCCGGAAACCAACAGAGCCAGGAACGGAAATTCCAGATTTCGATGATGTAGGAAATTTGCATAAATATGCCCTTCCAAATGATTGATGCCAATCAGCGGGATTCCAGCAGCATAAGCCATAGCCTTCGCTCCAGAAACCCCTACCAAGAGTGATCCTACAAGACCAGGACCATAAGTCACCGCAATGGCAGATAAATCTTTAAACCCAACCTTTGCCGTGTCCATTGCTTGCTGCACGACTGGTTGAATGTGCAGACTGTGTTCGCGAGAGGCGATTTCTGGTACAACCCCGCCATACTTTTGGTGCGTCACTATTTGAGAAGAAATGACATGACTGCGCAAATCTGTTCCATTAACTAGAACCGCTGCGGATGTCTCATCACAGCTTGTTTCGATCCCTAAAATTACTATCTCACTTTCTTTAATCCCCATCACGTTACAGTCACTTCCGTTCCCAATTCCGCCCACATAATCATCGCATCCTCCCTAGTATCCGCATAGTACTCTTTGCGAACTCCTGCAATCGCAAAGCCTAGGCGCTTATATAAAGATTGAGCCGGGCTGTTTGAGACACGTACTTCTAAGGTCATCCGTTCCATACCTTGCTCTGCCATTTTTTCCATCACTGAGCGCATCAAAAACTCCCCCCAATGTTGCCCCCGGTGGTTCGGAGTAATGGCAACATTTGTAATATGCCCTTCATCTATAATGAACCAAAGACCCATGTACCCGATCACTTGACCATCTAACTCTAAACAAAGATAACGCGCATACTCATTATCTTTAAGCTCCACTTTAAAGGCCTCTAAAGACCAAGGAGTTGCAAAAGAAACTCGCTCGATTTCTAGGATTGCTTCCAAATCATCCATTTGCATGGGACGTACAATCCCTTTATTCATGCTCCATTCTCCCTCGGGCTTCCTCTTTCTTCGCCCAATTAACCTCCGCCTCGGAAAAACGAATGTAGAACGGTTCAACTAATTCTCCAACGCCCGTTTCTTGCCAACGTTGCCAAATCGCCCGAGCCGCATAGGCTCCACGAGGTAAACTAACATACTCCGGCAAAACTAAAGCTCGCTCTCCTAAAACCTCCTCGATTCGAGCCTTAGACTTGGCAGCGGCATCTCCAACAAAACAAATAGGACAGTCCAGACCCTTCAAGTGTTCTAACCAAAGTTCAGTAGGTATGGCTTGAGGGAGTGTTAAGCACTCGGCTTTCTCTCCTTCCCCTTTCGCCCAGCGATAACGGGCCGTATACCACTCGTTCTTACGGGCATCCAAGATTGGAACAATGTCTTCTAATCTCCCCAACCCGGCCCAAGCCAAAGCATCAAGAGACAATACGGCAAGAAGAGGGAGCTTGAGAACTTGAGCTAACCCCTGTGCCGTTGCGATCCCTATCCGAATTCCAGTAAACGAACCCGGACCTCGCACTACCCCGATCATCTCTAACTCCTTCAGTGTCCAAGAAGCAGCTATCAGCAGTTGGTCAAGCATGGGAATGAGACGCTCGGAATGTGTCTTGGAAGTATGTAAAAAGCCTTCAGCAATAAGACGTCCGTCTTCCGCTAAAGAGACCGCTGATACTTTCGTTGTCGTATCAATCGTTAAATATTTCATCGGAACGTTGCCAAAACTTTATAAAAGTATATAGAAAAAATTAAAATATGAATCTGCTTTTTAACTTTTATAATGTTGCAGGTTTTGACGAAACGACTTCCCTCCCTATTCATTTCATACTTACGAGAAACTTTTCGTTGCAACCTCCGAAGCCGTTTCTCTAGCTTTTTGACACTTTGAGACTTACTGATGTTTGAGACGTTGCTCCCAAGCGCGATCGACAGCTCGAAAGATTATCTCACGAGGCTGTTCCCCACTTCCCAGAATCTCGACAATTAATCGATCTTCCGGCAAAGAATCTTCGATAATCTCCGGCCATTCAATGAGACATACGGCATCCTCCCGGAACGAGTCTTCTACTCCAATCACTTCCGCCTCTTCCGGGTGTTTTAACCGATATAGATCCATATGAACTAAACTCACTTCTGTTCCTTTAATTCGTCCCGAATATTCGTGTATCAAGGTGAAGGTCGGGCTAGTCATGGGGCCTTTCACGCTAAACGCCTCGCCCACCCCTTGCGCAAAGGCCGTTTTTCCGGCACCCAGATCCCCGATCAGCGCAACAACATCTCCACCTCTCAAACACTCACCCAAGTTTCTTCCCAGCTCTCGTGTTTTCTCGACGGTTGCACTCGTGACTCTATAGTCCATGCGTCTTTTCCTCCTCATACAAACATTTGTATTGTATCCTGTTCGGCTAAGGAATTAAACCTGTAGGGGTAATTCATGAGTTACCCCTAGGTTATATCATTTATTTAACAACCTACGAGCAACATTAGGTGTACGATACTACACATCTCACACTACGGAGTTCGAACTTCGAATTTCAAATCTCGAACCTCGATCTGGAGCGATTCTACCAAAAAAGATTGTACCCCATACTCCTGAAATAATCAGCATTATACCCACTGCATGAATCCAACTGAACTGTTCTCCCCGAAAAAATACACCTGAGAAAACCGATACAACCGTTATCAAGTTAAATATTGGGGCAGTTTGGGAAACAGACAAGGTAGCAAACATATAATTCGAAAGAAAAAAAGCCAG
This sequence comes from Desulfosporosinus sp. BRH_c37, assembly GCA_001516045.1. Lineage (GTDB taxonomy): Bacteria > Bacillota > Desulfitobacteriia > Desulfitobacteriales > Desulfitobacteriaceae > Desulfosporosinus. The sequence goes on along the minus strand of LOEW01000031.1, from coordinate 4,108 downwards.
TACTGATGATAAAACACTCAGGTAAAAAATCGCCCATAAGACACTCACGGTTTGAAGCGGCTTTAAATAAACGACAAACGAGCCTTCGAAGACGCTTTGCCCAATCCCCAATATGTTAAAAATCACAGTCCCCGCCCACATCATTACAAAAGTCATCTCCAATGGCGTAAACCTCTTTGAAGAATGTCTTGCCAAAATACTGTACGCACCAGCAGAGAAAACTGCTAAGAGTAGAGCCAGGATTCCCCATAGATGCTCTCCAAACTGAAGTTTTCCTTTTGTGGAAACGATGATGATCACACCCAACACGGAAGCCGCTATCGAAAGCATCTGCTTCGAATTGAGCTTTTCCTTAAGGAAAATGGCGGCCATGGTTGCTATGGCAACTGGAACCAGAGCGATCACCATCCCAGCCTCAGAGGCAGAGGTCCACTTGACACCCCACGTCTCCCCCATGAAATAAAGCCCCGGTTGAAAGAGGGCTAGGAGAAGCAGGGAAGACGTCGGTTTTCCTTGCAAATTAATTCTAATTACTCCCGTCAACTTTAAGACAGTCAGCAGAAGTGCGGCCGCCCCAAATCGAAAGCCAAGCAGCTGAAGCGGAAAGGTGTGATCCAATGTTTCTTTGGTAAATAAAAAGGAGAAGCCCCAGATGACCGCCATTCCAATTCCTGCAAAGATCGGGAGCCCAAAAGACGATTTGGAACTCATTTTCCTGTAGAGGCAATTCATGAATTGCCTCTAAGATCATCTTCCCCCGACTCTGGACAAACGATCTCGCCATTAATAATTACATAGAGAGGACGAGAAGTAATAATAAACGGATGTTCACTCCAAATCACAATGTCCGCATCTTTCCCGACTTCTAGAGTCCCGATTCGATCAGAAACACCCAAGATTTCGGCTGGATTAATCGTAATAGCCCGTAGCGCATCCTCTATTTCCATCCCTGCTTTACACGCTAAGGCCGCACAGAGCGGAAGCTGTTCGATCGGGGTCACGGAATGATCGGTCATGAGAGCCACCTTCACCCCCGCTTTGGCTAATATGCCCGCTGTTTTGAAGGATTTATCCTTAAGCTCAACTTTTGAACGATTCGTCATTAGTGGCCCCACAACGGCAGGATAGCCCAGTTCAGCCATTTCCTCCGCAATCTTGTGCCCTTCCGTACAATGTTCAATAACCAGGTCCACGTTAAATTCTCGAGCGATCCGGATCGCTGTCATAATATCATCGGCACGATGGGCATGAGCCCGCAGAGGAATTTCACGATTAATCACCTTGACCAGTACTTCTAAACCTAAATCCCGTTCTGGGATTTTATCGGGATCTTCTTTACCTTGTTCTAGTTTATCCTGATACGTCTGAGCATCCACTAAAGCCTGACGAAGAAGTGCAGCCGTTCCCATCCTCGTCATGGGCATTTTCTTTTGTTCTCCGTAAACCATCTTTGGATTTTCACCGAAAGCTATTTTCAAACCAGCGGGATCGCGTACAATCATCTTATCCACGATAATGCCAGCCGTCTTCATGACAACTCCGGTTCCCCCAATCACATTTGCACTCCCAGGAACGCTAAAGACAGCCGTAATCCCACCTAGACGGGCATCACGAAAACCCTCATCTTCAGGGTTAATCCCATCAATTGCCCGCATATCCGGTGTCACAGGGTCCGTCATTTCGTTAAAGTCTTCCCCTTCCACCCGATAGATCTCTTCGCCAATTCCTACATGACAATGCGCATCAATGAAGCCTGGCAAAACGAGACAGCCCATGGCATCGATCACTACTGCATCCGATATATGGTCAACGTCCAAAGTTTCCCCGAGCGCCGTAATTTTCGTTCCCTCAACCAAAAGACACCCAGCAAATTCATGTCCAGTCATAGTTTTAATTTGCCCGTTTTTGATTAATATTTTCTTCATTTCTTTGTTCACCATTCCGCCTCCAGTTTAATAATAAAATCCCACACATTACTAAGCATCCACCTATCCATTGATCCTCCGTAGGAAACTCGTTCAGAAAAACAGCTGCTAAAATAAACGTCATCGGCAATTCGAACGTACTAAGAATAGCTGCTTGATCAGCCCCCAGCCGCTGAATTCCTACCAAAATCATATAGAACGGGATGATCGAGGCAACTGTGGCTAGCAAGAGTCCAACTTCCCAGGTTTGAGCGTTTTGCCAAGGAATACTCTTGATATCTCCCTTCAAGATCACTAACAGTGCTATGGCACAAGCCCATTGGGTAAAGCACATTGCAACTAAGGGGGATACCCTCGCCAATACTATTTCCCCAACAATATTAAAGACAGCATAGGCTATCGCCGCAGCCAAACCCAGAACGATACCGATCCAGGCGACTGCACCCACTCCCGAAAAGATTCCACTCGCCAGCGTGGTTCCTACCAAGGTTAAAAGGAGCGCTACCAACTCTTGTCGGCTTACCCTTTTGTGCCAAATTAGCACTCCCGCTGCTAAAACTAAGGCCGGATAGAGATAAAGAAGTAATATCGCCACAGAAACAGGAAGAAACTTGAGCGCATATGCGTATAAAAGGCTAGTTCCCAAGGCCCCGACCACACCTTGGAGGGCTAAAAGCCCAAAAGTACGCAGCGGAACATTAAATATCTCAGGTTTAAAGAACACCGTATAGATAAGTAGGGCTAGCGACGCAATCCACGATTGCAAGGCAATAACCTGAATCGGACCGAGCCCAAGCAGGAAAGCCCACTTGACCAGTATAGACATGAAGGCATAACCCGTCCCTGCAGCAAGGACAGCAACAATCCCCTGCAAACGTCTGTTTTGAACGATCTGCACGTTAAGATAACCCTCTTTTCCATTCTCTTCTTTTGCTTGTAAAGATTACTCTCTCCCGTAATCTCCGAAAGCGCTAATAGCCCATTTGATCATTATACCAGACTATTGCTATTATCACAGCTCGGGGTTTAAAAAGAATACCATTTACGACCAGCGACCAATTACGTGGACAAGTTCTCTTACATTGTCAGAGAATGTATATCGTCAGTGGTAAAGCAAAAACAACGGATAATCTAATACTGCCATTGTTGTTAATATAGATGCGAGAAGTCTTTATAAAATTGACCGCATCAGTGATGCAACTGGTCCTTTTGGTAGTCATGGTCTTCGAGGGATTTGAAGTAAGCAGTGGCAATATTATGGACGAAGGCAACAGAGTAAGGTGCTTTGCCTGATAAAAGGGATATTAAACGTTTTAGTTCATCATCGCCCTTATCTGGTAAGGTTAGTAGCAAAGCTGGTTCAATTTCCAGTACTTTTGATATTTTAGAAATCAGCTCCAACGAAGGGGATTTTTGGGCTCTTTCCAGATAACCGATATATGTACTACTTAGATCGAGTTTTTCAGCAAGGAATTCCTGAGTAAAGCCTTTAGACAGACGGTAGAACCGTATGTTTTTTCCTACCACTTTTCGGATACTTTCCATAATTATCACCTCATTACCATTGTAAAGGTCTGCGTTCAACTCTTTCACAAACTTAAAGTTTATATATTATATTGAAAATATATGCTTCTAGTATAGAATGTATAATAAGAGAGGAGAATGGTCGTGGTCGAGTACATATTAGTGGTAGATGATAAGTCGTCCATTCGCAGGTTGTTTGCGGAGGTACTTGCCAACGCAGGCTATGAGTCAAAACAAGTGGGCAGAGGTGACGAATGCTTAAGGTATGCTTTGTCTATATACAAACCATCTCTTATTTTATTAGATAATAGCATGCCAGATATCTGTGGCTTAGATGTATTACGATTGCTGAAGAAGGACGAGTTCGCTAAGAACATTCCGGTGATTATGATTAGCGGAGAGGAGATAGAGGAACAAGCAAAGAAGCAAGGGGCTCATGATGTGTTGATAAAACCATTTGATATTTACGAACTTATAGACAAGGTTCGAACGGTTTTCGCATAAACCTGTACTTATCCAATCGTAAGACTCCCACTTTTACAAGTGGGAGTGGTACCCCCGTACTCTGCTTCGGTGACGATGGTCTCCAGTACGATAGTCTCCAGTGGAGAGTATCGCCGAAGCCGTGATCCCTAAAGGAATACCTATCGGCGTAGGAT
>LOEW01000030.1 GCA_001516045.1 Desulfosporosinus sp. BRH_c37 | reverse complement strand
ATAACGTTTTTGGAACGCTCGATCATTAGCCAAAGCATCCTGATATTGCTCGTAACGCCTAGCCGTCACTCGATCAACGTCTTCCTTGGTAATCCCGCCAGCCTTTTTGACCACGTTTTCGGCTGTCTGTATCATGGCAACTCCACCCCAAGGGTCATTGGCAAAGGCATCCATAACCCAACTTTCCGGAATCATTTGGCCGCCTGGGCCCTTTGGATTAGGCCAGACCGTGAATGGGCCATTGGAACAACGGTCTGTGACCAAGCAAAATGAGGTTTCATACATACCTGTCTCGAGACCTGTTGCTGCTTGATTAAGAACAGTCGTGGAAGTCGAGCAGGCCTGAGTAATATGCATACCGGTAATATCTGGAGCTCCCAATAGAGCTGCAGCCCATGGGGCATCGTAAAAAGTGTGATGTTGTCCAATGGTTTTACCAAAAACAAGGTATTCGAATATTTTTGGATCAATGGCTTTGGTTGCCAGCCATTTTTTAGCGGTTGATGCTGCCAGTTCAACTGAATGTTCATTTTGCAGGCTTCCCTGCCAGCGAGCAAAGGGTGTGCTGTAATAACCACCATAGGGAATATAAGCTTTTGAATACATTTAAATTACCTCCTACAATTTATAAATTGTTCTAATGCCAGTAACCCAAATAAAGAAGGGGATGCCGGAAGGTATCCCCTTCTTTATAACGAAGCTTCTACCGCTCCTACACTTATAATACTTGTGCTTACTGTTTTCCCAGTAATTCCTGGTTCTTAAGTTTCTCATTCATTTGACAAGCAACTCGAAACAGGTCTATACCTGTTAATCCTATTGAATCTAAAGTCTTATGGTAAATATGAATGAGTTTTTGCAAAAGGTCAGTTTTTGATTTATCCTCTCGCAAACGCTTCATTTCAGAAGTCACCTGATCTATCAGTTCCTGTGTAATCACGACTCCCGAATCCGTAAGTTCTTTTTCCATCGCTAATAAACCATGTTCAATAATTTGGCCGCCAGAGTGTTTTCCGTAAACGAAAGAGGTCTTCTGTCCTACTAATTCAGAGGGAATAGCCTCATAGATACGACGATCAATCAGTACACCCGCAGTGTGTATGCCACTCTCATGCATAAAAACATGGGGTCCAATAATTGGGGCATGAGCCTGGATTGGCATACAGGCGTATTTTTCAACCAAGCGATACAACGTCTGCAGTTTTTCATATTTGAAGCCAGGAATCTCGATCCCATAGAGCAATTTCAAGGAAACCACCACTTCGTGGAGTGGTGCGTTTCCCGCCCGTTCGCCGTAGCCAGCTACCGTAGTGCAGAAAGCTTTTGCTCCAGACTTGATTGCTGCAATAGTATTAATCGAACCAAAGCCAAAATCATTGTGGAAATGTACCAGTAGAGGTGCCTCAGGAACTGCTCGGACAAGTTCCTCAACATATTTGGCAGTTGCCTCTGGAGTCAAAACACCTACTGTATCAGGGAAAGAAGGTCTGGTGCCACCTGCAGCAAGTCCACGACGGTGCAGTTCAATGATATAATCAACATCCGCACGCGAACCATCTTCTCCACCAAATTCGATATGGGTTACCCCTTTAGACCTGGCGTAACGGATAGCTTCCTCCATCATCTTCAGGTTGGCTTCTTTGTACCATTCAATTGGCCGATCTTCATGTTCACCGTCGGAAATACCTTCCCTATGAAGAAGAGTTTTGCCTATTTTATACTTATTGTGTAGATTGGACGCCGTCGTAAAGATGAAGAAAGTTACTTCTTCAGCAGAAATATTTATCTCGTTAAGCACTTCGAGGGTTGCGTCGATATCTCCCTTATGGGAACGGCACATGACTACGATTTCCAGGTCTGGGCGTAGTTCACCTCGGCGTTTGGCTTCCATAATCAAGCGCAAAGCCTGTTGTTCAGAAGCTGATACTCCGGGGAATCCCACGTCAATGATATGAACTCCGATATCACTTAAAGCTTTAGTAATTTCTAGCTTTTGTTCAGGGGTATAGGCAACACCAGGCATTTGCTCTCCGTCGCGAAGGGTTGAGTCGTAGATACGAAGTTCTCTAGGATCGGGAAATTTAATATCTTTAGTAAACTCCAACGGACTATGCAATAGTTGTTCAATAGGCTCACGTAACATCAAACCTACCCCCTTCATATCGTATTGTTTTTAAAATTAATTTCTTGCCCAGATCAACCTAATATTTCAAGAACCAAATCACCGATCTGACTGGTAGAGAGTCCCGAATCTGCTCCTAAAGAGGGAACCTTGCCGGACATCAACAAATCCTGCAGGGCTTTGTCGATCTTGACCGATGCTTCTCTTTCCCCAATATAGTCCAAAAGCATAGCCATAGCGGCGATCGCAGCCATAGGGTTAGCCACATTAAGACCCGCATATTTTGGTGCAGAACCATGGATTGGTTCAAACATAGAAACCTTTCCTGGATGAATATTACCTGAGGCAGCTATTCCGAGTCCGCCTTGAATCATTGCTCCAATATCCGTGATAATATCTCCGAATAAATTACTTGTAACTCCCACATCGAACCATTCCGGATTCTTAATCATCCACATACAAGCAGCATCAATATAGGCGTGTTCCCTTTCAATATCAGGGTATTCCGCACCGACTTCTTCAAAGGTTCGAGTCCAAAGATCCATGGAACGTATCGCATTCGCCTTATCGATTAAGGTTACCTTTTTCTTCTTATTGCGTTTTCTTGCTAATTCAAAAGCGTAACGGATGGCTCGTTCACAGCCTTTACGAGTGAACACCATTTCGGCAATGGCGACTTCATCTGGAGTTCCCTTTTTAAAGATTCCACCTAAGTTAGTATAGAGATCTTCAGTATTCTCACGTACAATAACCATATCAATATCCTCAGGCTTTTTGCCTTTAAGGGGACAAAATTGCTCTGCGTACAGTTTAATCGGGCGTAGATTAATATAGAGATCTAATCCGAAACGCATGCCCATGATGATAGGCCGCTCAATAAAGCCTGGCTCAACTCGTGGATCACCCAGGGCTCCGAGGTAAAGGGCATCCATCGTTTTGTACTCATCCAAAATTGATTCTGGCATGGTCTCTCCGGTTTTCAGATAGTGATCGGTAGAATAAGGATAATGTGTTAATTCATAAGAAAAGCCATATTGTCTTGCTACAACTTCCAAAACTTTAAGACCTTCGGCGACAACCTCTGGGCCTACTCCATCTCCACCAATAACTCCAAATCGATAGCTGCGTTGCTTATCCATTTTTTGCTCCCCCTAATTGTTCACCGGCATAGGCCACAAGCCCACCAGCGTCCATAATCTTTTGCATAAAGGCGGGAAATGGGGCTGCTTGGAACGTTACTCCCGTCGTTAGATTGGTTACTTTTCCCGTCACTGGGTCTATACTGATTTGCTGCCCTTTTTCAAAATCTTTAGCAACGTCTGGTATTTCAAAAATAGGCAGTCCGATGTTTATACAGTTCCTATAGAAAATCCGAGCAAATGTCGGGGCGACCACAGCTGCCACTCCGGCTGCTTTTAAAGTCAGTGGCGCTACTTCTCGGGAGGAACCACAACCAAAGTTATTATCTGCTACGATTACATCTCCGTGTTTAAACGTTTTGACAAAGTTTGGATCTAAATCTTCTAATACATACTTCGCTAATTCTGCTGGATCAGATATATTACAATAACGGCCTGCTATGATTAGATCAGTATCAATATCCCGACCTAACTTCCAGACTTCTCCTTCAATCATCGTCGTTTCCCTCCTTACTTAACGATTATCATAATTTACCTGGGTCTGCTAATTTGCCGCTTAAAGCTGTAGCCGCTGCTACTGCAGGGCTAGCTAGATATATCTCGCTAGTGACATGACCCATACGGCCGACAAAATTGCGATTGGTTGTGGATACACAACGCTCCCCATCCGCTAAAATCCCCATATGTCCCCCTACACAAGGACCACAGGTTGGGGTGGAAACGACACATTCTGCTTGAACAAAGGTCTCCAATAATCCTTCCTTCATCGCTTCAAGATAAACTTTTTGAGTACCCGGGATAATGATGCAACGTACACGCGGATGGATTTTCTTCCCTTTTAGAAGTCCGGCTGCGATGCGCAAGTCTTCAATCCGTCCGTTGGTACAGGAACCGATCACCACTTGATTGACAGAAACTTCACCAACCTGAGAGATAGGTTTAGTATTGGAAGGTAAATGGGGGAAAGCTACTTGGGGCTCAATATCTGCCATATCAAAGACGATTGTTTGCGCATACTCAGCATCTGGATCACTAGTAATTACCTTATAGGGTTGGTTGCGGGCTGCTTTGACATAAGCTTCTGTCTTAGCATCGACTGCAAAGATACCGTTTTTTGCACCTGCTTCAATCACCATATTAGCCATGGTCAAACGTTCTGCTATACTGAGTTCCTCAATGGCCTCTCCGCAGAACTCTAAAGCACTATAAATAGCACCATCAACGCCTAATTGACCGATCATGTAGAGAATCATATCTTTTCCAGAAACCCAAGGCTTTTTCTTCCCTTTGAATTCGATCTTTATCGTTGGCGGAACCTTCAGCCAAACTTCTCCTAAGGCCCAAGCTACTGCGATATCAGTTGATCCTACTCCGGTAGCGACCATCCCCAGCGCTCCATAGGTACAAGTGTGGGAATCTCCACCAATGACCAGTTGACCCGGGCGTACCAAGCCTTGTTCTGGAAGTAAGACGTGTTCAATACCCATGCGACCTACTTCGTAATACAATGTGTTTTGTTCTAGGGCAAACTCTCGGACCCTTTTGGCAACTTTAGCGGATTGAATATCCTTATTGGGTGTAAAATGATCAGGGACGATCACAATTTTTTGAGGATCAAAGACGCTCTTAGCCCCCTTGATTTTGCCAAACTCTTCGATGGCAACAATAGCTGATAATTCATTGGCCAGAACTAAGTCCACTTTGGCGTTGATGATTTGACCCGGACGTACTTCGCTTAACCCGGCATGAGCAGCCAGAATTTTCTCCGTCATAGTCATAGACATTAGTGATCTTCACCTCCTGCTTAAGCTTTTATTTAAGTAACACTAAGGTTAGTTATTGAAATCCCTTAGATCTACAACTCGTTTAGCTTTACCTTCACTACGTTCCAACGTCTTGGGAGCAACAACTTTAATACGGGCATTGATGCCTAGAACTTGGTGTAAGTCAGCACCTAAGCGTTCTTTCACCTTTTCCAAGGCCTCATCGCCTTGCGCGTGCAGTTTTTCTGTACATTCGACCAGGACTTCCAAATCATCCATATAATTGGAACCACGGTCCACAACGATAACATATTGGGGTTCAAGTCCCTTAATAGTTAGAATCACACTTTCAATTTGAGAAGGGAAAACATTGACTCCTCTAATAATTAACATATCGTCAGTACGTCCGGTGATCCGCTTCATACGAGCTGTGGTCCGTCCGCATGAACAGACTTCAGTATCGATGATAGTTCGATCTCTAGTTCTATAACGCAGGACTGGGAAGGCTTCTTTCGTAAGAGATGTAAGGACCATTTCACCTAATTGCCCTAGTGGTAGAGACTCTCCCGTATCAGGATCGACAGTTTCCACTAAGAAATGATCTTCTGCAATGTGCAATCCATCATGATAGGGACATTCAGAGGATACTCCTGGACCCATCATTTCGGTTAGTCCGTAGATATCGAAGGCTTCAAGGTTGAGTTTAGCTTCGATTTCTCGTTTCATTTCCATAGTCCAAGGCTCGGCTCCAAAAAAGCCTACTTTAAGTTTAAGATCTCGTAATGGATTGACACCCATTTCCTTGGCTTGTTCAGCTAGTACCAAGGCATAAGATGGAGTTGACATTAGTACTGTTGCCCCAAAATCTTGCCAGAGCATTACTTGACGTTTGCTGAGTCCCCCAGATACTGGAATGACGACTGCTCCAACCCGTTCAGCCCCATAGTGGGCTCCCATGCCACCTGTGAAGAGTCCATAACCGTATGAGTTATGCACAATATCCACATTAGTAACTCCACCCGAAGTGTACACTCGGGCCATCAGTTCAGCCCAAGTATTAATATCATTGACTGTATAGCCAACGACGACTGGTTTACCGGTGGTACCACTAGAAGCGTGTAGTCGAACAACCTTATCGAGAGGTTCGGCAAACATTTTAAAGGGATAATTATCGCGCAGGTCATTTTTAGTGGTAAAGGGTAATTTATTTACATCTTTAAGGCGGTTAATATCGTCAGGCTTAACCCCTAACGCATCCATTTTTTCTTTATAAAGCGGTACTTTAGTGTAACAACGTTCGACGGTTTTCTGGAGTCTTTCAAGCTGTAACTTTTCCAAATTAGGGCGCGGCATAGTCTCATGTTCGTGGTCCCATATTAAACATTGTCTAGCGTTTTGCACAGGTATACTCACCCTGAACCCTCCTAACTAATTTTCGCTCCTCAGTGTTCGCTTGGATAATGAAGAATCGGCCTTCAGAAGCCTTGCCAGTGTAAGCTTTGGATACACTAAACTGAGGATACAGCTACTTGGGCCCTTGCTTGGGCCATTTCAATACCTACTTTAAAGGCCTTAAGGTTGATATCGACAAGTTTTGGCGGGATACGTTTCCGAATAATTCTTTCCCAAGCTTGTTGGGGCATATCCAAGTTAGCGGAAAGAGCCCCCAGGATGATTAGACTACTGACTTTAGGATTACCAAGTGCTTTGGCTTGGGCCGTCGCCGAAATTTCTTGGATTTGAAAGCCTTTACTTTGCACGAATTCAATAATTCCGGTAGGATAGGGTTGATATTCACCGATCTGGCCAGGCATGACTTCAATGTCATTAATCAGCATCAGACCGCCGGGTTTTAGATAATGTCCGTAACGTACAGCTTCAAGCCTTTCAAAAGCAATTAAGATATCTCCGGTGCCGGTCCGGACGGTTGGTGAGTAAACTTGGTCACCGAAGCGTAGATGACTGACTACGCTCCCTCCTCGTTGGGCTACCCCATGTACTTCTGTTTGCTTAACTTGGGCTTTTTCTTCGGCAGCGACTAAAGCGAGTACTTCACTGGCTAGAAGTACACCTTGCCCTCCGACGCCACAGAGGAGTACGTTGGTTACGTTTGACATTTTCATTCCCCCTTTAAGTTAATGGCGTCAAATTTACAGGCTTGGGCACATAGGGAACAGCCAGTGCAGGATACATCATCAATGGCTGCTTGTTCTCCAGGTAATACTCCTGGGCAACCGATACGTTGGCAAGCCCCGCATTGAGTACATTTATCAATGTCTATGACATAGGGCGTTTTGGGTCTCTGCTTTTCGCCGCGAGCGAAGATGCAAGGTCTGTTCGTGATTACAACTGAGGGCCCTTCATGCTCGAGGGCATCTTTAATTGCTTGGTACATTGCTTTCTGATCAAAGGGATCGGCTACCTGAACATGTTTAACGCCGAGTGCTTTAACGAGGTTAACTAAGTCTAGTTTAGGAACTTCTTTCCCCTGGAGCGTTTGCCCGGTCGCAGGGTGTTCCTGGTGGCCCGTCATACCCGTTGTACTGTTATCTAGAATAACGACGGTTGTGTTACCACCGTTGTAAACAATATCAATTAGGGATGGGATCCCACCATGAATGAAAGTCGCATCTCCGATGACTGCTGCAACTTTGCTTATTCCTCCAAGTTCAAAGCCAAAGGCATTACCAATTGAGGTTCCCATGGCAAAGGAGGTATGCATTGCTCCTAAAGGCGGTAAGGATCCAAGTGTGTAACAGCCAATATCTCCTGTGACTAAGGCTCCAGATTTTTTAAGGGCGAGATAGGCCCCGCGGTGTGGACAGCCTGGGCAAAGTTGGGGTGGTCGACTAATGATGTTAAATTCGTTAGAAAAGTCTTGCATAGGTTGTTCGTTGAATAAGCATTTGGCTAAGATGTCTGGGCTAAATTCTCCTGTTCGAGGAAAGATATCTTTGCCACTGAGATTAGTGACTCCCCATACTCGAATTTGATCTTCGATGAAGGAGTCAAGTTCTTCAATAATATAAACTTTATCGTATTGGGCACAGAAGTCGATGATCATTTGTTTGGGTAAGGGATAGGTTATGGCTAGTTTTAGTACACTAGCCTCCGGGAGTATCTCTTTAGTATAAGTGTAAGAGGCTCCGCTGGTGATGACGCCAATCTTGCCTGTTCCTTTTTCGATTCGGTTATACTCATAAGTTTCCACATAATCAGTGATAGCTGCGAATTTAGCATCAAGTTTAGCTTTAAGGGATTTAGCGAAGATCGGTACGACCCAATTAGGTACGTCTTTGACAAAGCTTGTGCTATCTCCTACTTTAACGCGTTCACCAAGGGTGACCATTCCTTTACTATGAGAAACCCGCATCGAGGTTCTAAACAGAACCGGGGTAGAAAATTTTTCACTAATTTCGTAAGCAAGTTTGAGGTAGTCTTTGGCTTCTTGGGGATCACTTGGTTCGATCATAGGTATTTCAGCTAATCTGGCAAAATAGCGATTGTCTTGTTCATTTTGAGACGAGTACATCCCAGGATCGTCGGCTGAGATGACTACAAAGCCACCGATAGTCCCTGCGAAAGGGAAGACCATGAAGGAATCAGCAGCAACATTAAGTCCAACATATTTCATCGAACATAGAGCTCGTTTGCCGGACATCGCTACTCCCATAGCTTCATCAAAAGCTACTTTTTCGTTAGCAGACCACTGGGCTTTGATTTCGCGGTGTTGGGAGAGGACTTCCAATATTTCTGTACTGGGTGTACCAGGGTAACCTGAAGCGAAATAAACTCCTGCCTCATAAGCTCCCCGGGCAATGGCATTGTTGCCTGCCATAAGCATCCGTTGGCCCACTTCTTGCGTCATTTTTCTTGAACCTCCTTATTAGATTATCATTTTGGGGATTGAGGTTTTATTCACTTTACCTCGGCTACTCCAGAAGCAAAGGCTTTCATATTTAAGTCCAGAAGCTTGGCTGGGATTCCAGCCACAAGAGCATTTTTCCAGGCATCCTCTGGGAAATCCATATATTTAGAGAGTACTCCCATTAACACAACATTCGTGGCCTTGACATTACCAGCCTCGGAAGCTAATTTTAATCCGTCCAAGTTGATAAAATGCTCAACTCGCCCTTTAAGTTCGACAAGGATATTCTCTGGATAAGTTGCGGCTCCGATAAGCACTGGTAAAGGTACTATCTTTTGAGTGTTAACGATTAAGACTCCGTCTTTTTTCAAGAAATGCGACCATCGATAAGCTTCCAATTGTTCAAAGGCGACCATATAGTCAGCTTCTCCTGGTTCGATGACCGGAGAGTGAACGTCTTCCCCTATACGAACTTGAGTTACTACTGATCCACCCCGTTGGGCCATTCCGTGGATCTCGGACATTTTTACCTCGTAACCTTGAGCTAGAGCGACATTGGTCAAAATCTTGGAAGCTAAAATTGTCCCTTGACCGCCTACACCTACGAGTAAAATATTAATTATCTTAGACATTAAGCATCACCAGCCTTTCGCAAGGCATCAAATTTACATACGTTCATGCAAAGGCCACACCCTGTACATAAGGCTTGGTCTACTTGGACTGTTTCGTTTTCTTCATCAAAGGAGAGTGCCGGACAACCGAGTTTTAAGCACATTTTACAACCAGTGCAGTCTTGTACTTGGAGTGGTTTTTCCGTATTTTTGATAATAAGGGCACAAGGTCGTTTAGTAATAATGACTGAGGGTTCAGAGGCTGCTATTTCGGTCTTGATTACTTCTTTAACTCTTTCTACGTCAAAGGGATCAACTTCTGTAATTCGTTTTACTCCCAAGGCCTTGCACAAAGCAACAAAGTCAACTTGAGGGGCTGGTTGACCCATGAGAGTCTTACCTGTAGATGGGTTTTCTTGGTGTCCTGTCATAGCTGTAATAGAATTGTCCAGAATAATCGTAGTCGTGTGTCCCCCATTATAAACAACATCCATGAGACCGGTAACGCCTGAATGTAGGAATGTGGAATCTCCGATGACTGCGACCATCTTTTCAGCCATTTCCGGATGAGCTTTCTCCATTCCCAGTGCTCCGGATATTGAGGCACCCATGCAGATACATGTATCCATTGCCTCGAGGGGAGCCATGGTTCCAAGGGTATAACAGCCAATATCGCCAGAAACAACGAGTTTTAGTTGCTTAAGAGTGAAAAAAAGTCCGCGATGTGGGCAACCCGGGCACATAACCGGTGGTCTGATCGGAGCGTCAAAGGGTTTGGCTATCGGTATTCCGTTTCGACCGGTAATCTTTTCCGAAATCATCCGGACGGAGAGTTCCCCATAAGGCGGGAAAAGTTCCTTGCCACTGACGTCAAGGCCTAAGAGACGTATTTCTTTTTCCATATAAGGTTCTAGTTCCTCAACAACATAAAGCTTGCTGACTTTGGCTGCGAACTCTTTGATTAAGCCTGAAGGCAAGGGATTGGTTAAGCCTAATTTAAGGATGGAAGCCTGTGGTAGGGCTTCTCTAACATATTGATAGGAAATACCAGAGGTGATGATCCCGATGTTCGTATCGTTCATCTCCATATAATTAACTGCAACAGTTTCAGAAAAATTGGCTAGTTTCTGCATGCGTTCTTCTACAATTAAGCGACGTGCACGTCCATGGGCAGGAAGCATAACGTACTTGCGCTGATTCCTCTCAAAGGGTTTGGCAAGTCGCTCCATGGGCTCCTTTTGTTCAACTAAACTTTGGGAATGGGCTATCCGAGTTGTAATTCGTAACATGACTGGAGTATCGAAGGCTTCAGAGATTTCCATAGCCATGCCAACCATGTCTTTAGCCTCCTGAGAGTTCGATGGTTCTAGCAATGGTATCTTGGCAAACGCCGCATATAGTCTATTGTCCTGCTCGTTTTGCGAGGAGTGCATTCCTGGATCATCCGCCGAGACCAAGACTAAGCCTGCACGCGTTCCAGTGTAAGCCACGGTGAAAAGTGGATCGGCAGCAACATTGACTCCTACCATCTTCATGGTAACAATGGCGCGGGCACCGGCAATTGCTGCTCCGACGCCTACTTCCATTGCAACCTTTTCATTAGGCGACCACTGACAATAAACTTCTGGGTATTTGACAATATTTTCAAGAATTTCTGTGCTTGGGGTGCCAGGATAGGCTGTAGCGACACTGACACCATATTCGTAGACACCCCGAGCAATTGCCTCATTGCCTGTCATTAATATTTTCATGCTTTTTCTTGTCCCCCCTTAATAAAAAATTCCAAAAATTATAGAATAAGTCTTAGTTTATTCCCGGTACTGTGACTCTTGTTATAGGCGTTGAACGGGGCAGTCCCAATGCTCTTCAAAGACTAAAGATAGTCCCTGGTTAATTGATGATCGGGGACAATATTCCACCTCCATTTCTGTACCGACATTTTCCGAGTTTAAATAGTAATTCTCCCAAAATTTTGTCTGTGCAACATTTAATCACCTCTATTTGATCTTAAATATAGTGTGTTGCAAATCTTATGCCAATTCTGAAAGTACTGAATTAACTGACTTTTCTTAAAATGCGTTGCCACAAATAGTGAAACAATATATAATAAAATTAATTAATGTTGCATTTTGTTTCAGGAGTGTTGTAATATGACCAAAATACTTTACATTGTCCCTGATGATAGTATGGTAACTTATACTCGAAAAATCTTAAAAGAAAAATTTTCTGACATTATTGTCGAAAAGGGTATCTGGGACGAAGGTGCCAATATTACTAAGAAAATGTTTGCCAAAGGCATCGAAGTAGTTATCGCCCGCGGTGGAATAACGGTCCAATCTATTCGCCAAGTTGACAATATCACGGTTGTTGAAACTCCAATTACAGGGTTTGATATCATCAGAAGTGTCCAAGAAGCAAAAAAATTTGGTAACAAACTTGCTTTGATTGCCTTTTCCTCTTCAATGCTTGAAGGTGTAGATTATTTAGCCCATATTTTAGGAGTTGAAATAAAGCAATATTTTACTGAACACCCCACCAAAGTTGAAGCGGCAGTGCTCAAGGCCTTTGCTGAAGGTGCGGAGGTTGTTATGGGCGGTATAACCACAACATATGTTGCCAAAAAACATAACCTCCCCTATGCTTTTATCGATAGCAGTAAGGAAAGCATTCTTCAAGCAGCGCGGGAAGCCAAATATGTCGAACATGCACTTCAAATAGAAAAAGCTAAGAAAGGAATGTTTAGCACTGTTTTGGATTACTCTTACGAGGGTATTATAACTATTGACCAAGACTGTATTATTACCGGATTTAATCCGGCGGCACAGCAACTTACCAAAATAGAAAGTGTGGGGGCCATCGGACAAAAAATAAAAAAAGTCCTCCCAACTTTGAACCTTGACCAAGTTGTAGAAACAGGACTTAGCGATTTACACTATTTAGTTCAGATTAAAGGTATGTCAATAATGTGCAACAAGGTACCGATCATTGTGAACGAAAAACCAGTAGGAGCTGTTGCTACAATGCAGGATGTCACAAATATCCAGCAGATGGAAGCCCGAATCCGCCGCGACATACATGATCGCGGTCATCGAGCCAATTTCACCTTTGATGATATTTTGGGCGACAGTCCTCAAATTTGCCAAGCTATTGAAATCTCCAAAGAGTTCGCCAAGACCCATTCAAATGTACTTATTCTCGGCGAAACGGGGACTGGTAAGGAGGTCTTTGCTCAAAGCATTCATAATTACAGCAAACGTGCTAATGGTCCGTTTGTGGCAATTAACTGCGCTGCCCTACCCAGTCAGATCCTGGAAAGCGAACTTTTTGGCTATACCTCTGGCGCTTTTACCGGAGCGAACAAGGAAGGAAGACTAGGACTTTTTGAAGCAGCTCATGGCGGGACTGTTTTTCTGGATGAAGTTGCCGAAATGGACTTTACCACCCAAGGCAAACTATTGCGTGTGTTGCAGGAAAAAGTTGTCGTACGTCTGGGTAGTGATCGTGTTATTCCTGTCGATGTAAGGATTATTGCCGCGACAAACAAGAAATTAAAAAGCCTTGTTCTCGAAAACGCATTTCGGGATGACTTATACTACCGACTAAATGTATTACGATTAACCCTCCCCCCCTTGCGCGAACGAAGATTGGATGTTGGTATCTATGCCCAAAGTTTTTTATCAAAATATGCCTCTACTCTGGGCCGGAAAATAGCATTAAGTAAATCCGCAATCAAATGGCTGGAAGGCTATCCTTGGCCAGGAAACATCCGCGAACTGCAGAACGCGATGGAAAGAACAGCAGCCATTTGTAAAACTGATATTGTAGACGTAACTGTTCTATCCCAAATCTGTGAAGACGAGTATAAGTTACCGACAATGATATCAGACTCGTTAAGCATAGATGCTCAGAATATCCTAAACGCCATGTCCGAAGCCAAAGGTAAATATACAGCTGCCGCCAAAATACTAGGGATTAGCCGCTCCACGCTTTGGCGTAAAATACGCCGGTATGGGTTGAATATATAAGTTCGTTTTTATCCATCACCCTCGATTAAGAGCGGCCATTGATAATGACATAAACTTGCTCCTCGGAGTATCATTTCTTGACGTGAAGACAATGGGAACCTGTGCCCCGAGCAAGAGTCCTGCCATTGTCGCCCCTGCAAAGTAAACCATAGATTTTGATAAAACGTTCCCGACTTCAATACTGGGAACCAAAAACAGATCAACCGCTCCATTGATTTGACTGGAAATCCCCTTGTGTTTCAAGGCAGTAGCGCTCACTGCTCCATCGAGAGCCAACGGCCCTTCCACTATCGCACCCGGAAATTCACCTGCTAAACTCATTTCCGCCAGGGCCTGGGCATCCATTGTCGCCGGCATTTTTGGATTCGCCACTTCATTCGCAGCTAACACAATTACATTGACCCGATCCATCCCAATACCCTTTAAATAGTCTAAACTGTTCTCCAAAATTTCCTTCTTCTGCGTCAGGCTCGGAGCAATATTCATCCCCCCGTCGGTGACGAACAGCAAACGGGAAAATCCGGGAACTTGAAATCCAGATAAGTGACTGAGTAAACGTCCTGTTCTCAATCCCCGAACAGGTCTTAATACCGCCCGCAAAAAATCCGCACTGTTAATTAGGCCTTTCATCAAGAAATGCGCTTGCCCATTAACTACGGCATCTACAGCCTTATGTGCAACTTCTTTAAGGTTAGGTTCATGGATCAGCTCCGCTCCATTTAAGCTAAATCCTATTTCTTTGGCTAACCGCTTGATTTCAAAAACATTGCCGATAAGAATTGGGGTAATTAGCCCTTCTTTTTCTGCTAACTTGATTGCTTCCAATACTTCTTTATCTGCTGCTGCAGCCACGGCAACCTTTGCCCGACCCAGACTCTTCGCCCTGTCGTGTAAAGATTCAAATCCGTTAAATCGCATTCATTTACACCCCATTTTTATCAGATGGTAATAAAGCCCACTAAGTGTCGTAAGTTAATGCTTTTTCTTCTCCGTTGAGGACTCTCAAGGCTCCCAGTGCTAAAGCTTCCATTTCTTCCTCTCCAGGGACCACCAGAACAGAAGAAATAAAAGATATACGTCGAGTGATTTCTCGAGTAATATATTCAGAATGAGCGAGCCCTCCGGTTAAAACGATGTGATCTACATCTCCCTCTAGCACAGTGGCCATGGCGCCGATTTCCTTGGCAACCTGATAGCAGAGACCTTCTAATACAAGCTTAGCACGCAGATCTCCTGCGTTCATCCGTTTTTCTGCAACACGTCCGTCTTTTGTCCCAAGGTAAGCAAATATACCCCCTTCTTTATGAATTTTAGTGAGTACTTCTTGCTCAGAATACTTTCCGGAATAGCAAAGTTTAACTAGTTGATAAACAGGCAATGTGCCAGAACGTTCTAAGGAATAAGGGCCCTCATTATTGGCGTTGTTCACATCAATCATTTTTCCTTTGCAGTGCGGGGCTACAGAGATCCCTCCACCCAAGTGAGCGATAATCAAGTTTAGATCCTGATAATTTTTACCTATCTCACGGGCCACCTTTCGAGCGACTGCCTTCATATTCAAAGCGTGAGACTGGCTTAATCGAGATAATTCTGGAAGCCCAGAAAGTCGTGCTACAGGCTCCATTTCGTCCACTGAGACTGGATCCACAATGTAAACAGGAACATTAATGCTCCGTCCCAAATGATACGCAATTATTCCACCTAAATTGGAAGCATGTTCGCCACCCGGTGCATTATGCAAAATACGCACAAGATCTTCATCAACCAAGTAGGTGCCTCCCCCTAGGGGGTTAAGTAAGCCACCCCGTCCGACTATCCCATCAAAACACTCTAATCGCATCCCTTTTTCTTCGAGCATTTTTAGGATTATGGCAATTCGATACTTATATTGATCTCCCACACAGGCGAAAGCGTTGATCTCACTGGCCGGGTGGTCAATCCCTTGCTTCCATAGGCAAGTTTCATTCTCATAGGCCGCGACTTTCGTAGACGTTGACCCTGGATTAATGACAAGTACTTTCAAACCCCTTCCCCCTTATAAAAACCACCTCATAACCAATGTAAAGCTCATGAACTGAGTACTTCATAGACAATTGGCGAAATATTAAAGCCATTTCATATATTAACTTTAAATCCAATTAATTATCCAATTGCTACTTAAACGGAGGCGTCAATCCTATTATTAGGCATTCCCACAAAATTATAAAGTCAGGTGAATATGTTATCAATATACCCTCAGTTTCACAAGTTAAAGTCGTAGGCCCGTTCATATGATTGAAAAAAGGCGTTTCTCGATTGTGAGAACGCCTTCTTTCTTAGTTCATTGTTTACTGTGCTAAAACACGCCTAGCACCTAAATAACGTACTGACCAATAAGAGTCTGTCATATCATCGTAAGATACACCGCCACTCGACGAATTAATCATCGTGTTATTTCCGACATAAATTCCAACATGAGAAGCGCCAGAAGAATATGTGTGAAAAAACACTAAATCTCCTGGAAGCAATCCTGATCGTGAGACGGAAACTCCATTATTAAACTGCTGTTCCGAAGTTCTGTTCAAAGATATGCCACTATTACGATATACGTATTGGACATACCCAGAACAGTCAAATCCCGGAGATGGGGTCGTGCCTCCCCAAACATATCGTGTGCCAAGAAACTGAGCGGCAAAACTAAGAATTTTTTGTGCTCCGCCCGTAACCTTGACTGTACCCGAAACCCCTGCGCCCGAAGAAGTTCCGGAAGATGGATTCGACTTCTCTTGAGCAGCATAGGCTGCCTCAAGCGCTTCTTGCTCTATTAATCTTTGTATCCTACTAACCTTAGCTTGAGCAGATAAAGAAGCATTCAGAGTCGCTTTTTCATCTGTACTTAATTGAGTAAGAATAGCTTGTTGCTTGCCTAGCACTGCTTGCACAGCCAGCTGTGATTGTTCTTTGCTCTGGATCGTAGTTTGGATTGTGTTCTGCTTTTGTTTAATCAGTTCCATTTGACCATTCATGGTTTCGTTTAAGGCTACAATATCCTTTTGAAGCTTACTATAGCTACCTACGATCATCTGAATCTTGTCCGCGCGATCAATAAAGTCAGATAAGCTGCTGGCTTCGAACAGCACAGCTAAATAAGTTGTTACACCATCTTCATAATTACTCTTTAAGAACTGTCCTAACGATTTAATATACTCCTGCCGCTGTTTCTCTAGTTTCTTTTGTTCTTGTTCCAATCCGTTCAGGTGTTTTTGTTCCTCGGACAATACTACTTTTTCTCGCTCTATACTGTTATTCAAGGCCTGAAGAGATTGCTTAAAGGCCAAAACCTGTGTCGTTGCAGCCGCCACTTTATCTTTCTGTGCCTTCAGAGCCCCATTTAACTGATTGACTTGTTGTTTAGATTGATCAAGCTGTTGCTGTAAATTATCAGCTTGAGCCGGAATCACTGAAGAGACTAAAAGAATAGCCCCTATTATTGTGACTAAGACTGTCTTATGTAGAAAAAGCATCCTTTTCATATTCAGTTAACCCCTCAACTACTCTTTTATCCCTTTCACATTAGAATTCGCCACAAAAGCTTAAAATCCTTGTGTATACATGTAAAAATCTGATTCAACTGAGAGCCAACTCCCGCCTAATCACTTGGATTTTTGATGAAAACCTGGTCATGTTTCTGCCACTCGCCATTGTGCAGCATTCTTTTCGTCAAACTCGGGCATTTGACCCCAATATCGTTTCGGCATCAGAGTCATGCGACACCGTGGGTTAAATCTGGCTTCAATGGCAATCGTTTGATAGAATTGCTTCCATAATCGGCGATACTCAACTTCAGTACCATCGACCTCCGGCAAAGTTAACTCATTGACAACCATTAGCTCCACATTTTGTGATTGA
Source organism: Desulfosporosinus sp. BRH_c37 (assembly GCA_001516045.1). Classification (GTDB taxonomy): domain Bacteria; phylum Bacillota; class Desulfitobacteriia; order Desulfitobacteriales; family Desulfitobacteriaceae; genus Desulfosporosinus. The sequence continues at coordinate 4,619 of LOEW01000030.1, read as the reverse complement.
TAAATTAGGGCCATACTATGGGTTTTATCATAAATCATAAACGCTTCGTTGCGGTAACGGTCACAAAAATGCTGTATCAAAAGGGGCAAGACAAAGTTCTTTGGTTCTATCACCGCCACAAGCACTTCGCCATAAACAGAAAACCGCACAAAACCCATGAACTTATGACTTTCAGACGTTAAGTGGCGCACAGCTTTTTGGAGGGAACAAACGGTATCATCCGCGAGCATTGTCATAACCTTGTCCCCATACTTAAACCCCAAACGCAAGAAATTATAGATTAACAATTCTTTGTGCGGAGTACACGTTAAAAATCCGAGCTTAACCAACTCCTGTGCTTGGGAAGAAATCTTCAAAGGAATCGAGTTAAAAACCCTATCCGCTTTATGTTCGTCCGTCTCAATCCATTTTGCCGGATCAAAAAGGCTTTGCTGTACAACGGGGGGACGAATAATGCTTGGATTCTCCTTTTGCTCGTAGCTTTCAAAGATGCAACACATCAGTCCCTCGAAACTACCATCATAAGCGTAGACTATATTTGTCCTGTCAGACATTGCTGCACATCCTCTCTCGTAGTGAAAGGCTCATTAAAGAGTGAGAGCTGCTCAGGATAGTGTGACGGAAGCTTGAACTGGTCGGCCATCAGCGCTCCAATTGCTCCATCGGACGTTATTTTTAGGCCCTCTAAAATTTTTCCCTTACAAGTAATAAAATACTGCGCGCGTTTCAGAACTACACCTATCTTTTTCAGCCCAGAAAAATCAAGCAAGCCGCTTCTTCTAGCAGTTAGAATACGCAGGGCACTAGTCACGCCAATTCCCGGCACTCGTAATAGCATCTCATATGGTGCTTTGTTAATCTCAAGAGGAAACTTCTCCAAATGGTTTAGCGCCCAATTGCACTTAGGATCAACCTGTAAATTGAAATTAGGATTTTGCTCATCAAGCAATTCTTTTGCTTCAAAACCATAAAACCGTAAAAGCCAGTCCGCCTGATAAAGCCTATGTTCACGCAGGAGAGGTGGTTTGACATCTACTGCAGGCAGCAGTGAATGCTCAGTCACTGGCATATAAGCAGAGAAAAAGACTCTTTTGAGGTGATATTTCCTATATAGGCCTTCGGTTAAAGTTAATATTTTATGATCAGTATCGGGAGTCGCCCCCACAATAAGCTGTGTGCTCTGTCCAGCCGGCACGAATTTGGAAGCATGACGATATTTGACAAGTTCAGTACTGTTTTCTTGGATCTTAGTACTAATCAGTCCCATCGGACGCAAGATGGACTCCTTTGTCTTGTCTGGGGCTAAAAGTTTTAGACTCTCCTGAGAAGGTAGCTCAATGTTTATACTCATCCTGTCTGCCAAAAGACCCAAGCGCGTAATGAGATCACTATCTGCTCCAGGTATGGCCTTAACATGAATATAACCGCCAAAGCGGTACACATTACGCAATAACTCAAGAGCCTTAATCATTTGCTCTGTAGTATTATTAGGACTTTTAATCACTCCGGAACTAAGAAATAAACCTTCTATGTAGTTACGTCGGTAAAAGTTGATCGTAAGTTCTGCAAGTTCAATAGGCGTAAACGCCACTCTTACGGTATCGTTTGACACACGATTGACACAGTATTTGCAATCAAAGATACAAACATTAGTCATGAGTACTTTTAGTAAAGATATGCAGCGCCCATCTGCCGAAAAGCTATGACATATGCCGGCTTTCGCAGCACTGCCTATATTGCCTAGCTTGCCGCTTCTATCAACACCGCTGGAGGTACAAGCCACATCATATTTCGCTGAGTCTGACAAGATAGTCAACTTATCATAAATATCTATGTACAACACCGCCTCACTTTACAACTATAAACACTATAATACGAAACATATGTTCTTGTCAAAGTGATAAAGCCAAACATTTGTAAGGTTTATGCAAAGTCTTGTATAACCACAAAGCACATAAAAAAAACCTCTAACAGAGTAAACCCACGTACTTATTTAAATAAACAGAGCAGAAATCAGCAAGCGATTTCTGCTCTTACTTTTAAGCAAGAAATTAATTTCTTCATACTTCATTCATATATGTAACTCTAAAACCTCTACTAACTGCCATAACCGATGACGGTATTTGATTAAGTATCTGTTCCTTAAGTTTTTTTTCTAATTTGCACTTACAATAGAGTATAAAACATTCCACATCTTTCCTCGGTTTCCTGCTCAAACCGCAAAATAATAATACATGAAAGTAGCATGTTACGAGCTAGTGGGATGGGATGGGATGGGATGGGATGTATGTATGTATTTGTGTATTTGTGTATTTGTGTTTTTGACTTGACGATTAGCCTTTTCTGTTTGCTAAAGCACGAAATATATTATTAAATTTGCGAGGTTGTACAACTTCTAAATTAGACGCTTGATCAACTTCAACTTTTGGAATTACCTCTTCCTCTTCGTTCGATATAACTGCTGGTGTCCAAAACTGGCAATCAGCTTGTAAATTATTTAAACATTCAACTACTTTCTTGGACTCTTGCCTCAAACGCGCAAAAGCAGCTTCAGCACTTTGCGTGTTTCCGGATTTATGAGCATTGAGAGCTTCTCCGGCAGCTTCATGGACTGCTTGATGGGGGAGTTGCATTGCCTTGAACGCGCTATGCATACGAGCCTGCTCGGGTGCCTCATTGTTTACCCACCGACCTAGCCTACATTCATGATAGGTAGTCACGCTATAGAGACTGTCATATCCCATAAGCAGATTAAATACCCGCTGCACCCACAGAATATGGTCAGTCTTGTAAGTCTCCAGTTGGTCATTTAAACCCATTTGATTAAGCTGTTCCGTATGGTGTCGTAGCTTAATAAGTTGCTCGGCATGCCCAAATACATTCTGACCAAGATTGTTTCCGTTTTCACGGATCTGTTGCGCTGCTGTAGCTGTTTCAGTAATACTCCTTGCGGATTCCTCCAAAGCAGCGCTTTGTTGTTCACTGGTAGCAGCCATGCGTTCAATGTCAGTACGCATATCGTCAATGTGAACCGTAACTGATTGCACAGAATGAATTGCATTTTCTAGACCTGTTTTTAAACCAGTAAACTCTTTCGCTGCGTTTTCGGAACGGGTATTCAAAGTGCGCATATTCTGACGTATTTCCTGAACAGAACTCTTCGTATTGTCAGCAAGTTTTCGGACTTCGGCGGCGGCGACGACCGCAAATCCACGACCATGTTCGCCTGCTCTGGCTGCTTCAATGGCCGCATTAAGTGCTAATAGATTGGTTTGATCTGCAACTTCAGCAATAACATTTATTACGCTTTCAATAGCTTTAACCGATGCAAGTGTTTCTTGGATGGCCTCATCCACCGGCTTGATGGCCGTTCCAATAGTGAGACATAAAAGGAATAGAGTGTTGTAATTTCATTGGCTACTTTCATATATCATAGGTATCTGGCGACAGCCGTGTGTAGTTCCGATCTTCTCACATACGGCAATATTTACCTTATCATGGTATAATGATATATTCTAATTGCTATATGTCGGTTAGATAAACAAGAAAACCCAAATGTAAGCTCCCGTGGCGAGTGAGTCAGTTAATGATTATGGATAGACAATTTTCACCTGGAGTCCCCAATGTCTATATGCAGAAAAAATTATCTTGAATAAAGGAGAGTGTTATTATGCCACTACCCCAAGAAAAAAGACAATACACGTATGTAGACTACCTAGCATGGCCTGAAGATGAAAGAGTAGAAATTATTGATGGTGTTCCCTATATGCAAGCAACCCCTTCCCCAGAGCATCAGGAGATATCAATGAATTTATCTACTCAGATTTCTGTCTACTTAAAGGGAAAACCTTGTAAAGTTTATGCAGCACCATTCTCTGTTAGGTTAACTAAGGGTGACGAAAAGAAAGACGAAGACATGTATCAATATTTCCAGATTTAACTGTAGATTTGAGTGCGGTGTTTCCTTCTATTTAATGAGGTGGACAACACATTCTCATAATAGATACATTGTTCTGTTTTATAACCACAATATTTAAAGTTTGTAAAATATTTAACAAGCAAGCATAACGAACACTCCTGCCGTGTGGATTCTATGTTCCCAGGGGCTTACGCCCCAAGTATTATCGGCCCTGGAGGTCTTAACTTCCGTGTTCGTGTATACGAAAGGCGGACGAGCCTTTCGCCACACTGCGTCCCGTAACGCACACTCCTGCAGTGTGGATCGAACGGGTGGGATCCCGGTGCCTCGGTCATTCAGTATAACAAAACACAAAAATGCTACCTCGTTAGAGATAGCATTTTGTTTGTTACCTGGCGATGACCTGCTTTCCCAGGGGCTTGCGCCCCAAGTATCATTGGCCCTGGAGGTCTTAACTTCCGTGTTCGAGATGGGAACGGGTGGAACCCCTCCGGCATGATCACCAGATGTCTGAGATCGATTGTTCGTAGTCCTTACGAACGCTGTTCTCTCAAAACTGCACAGAGTCGATATCTAGTAAATTGTCTTAGAATTTGAGCCACTTACCTTGAGTATTAATGTTTAGGTCAAGCCCTCGACCGATTAGTACCAGTCAGCTCCACACGTCACCGCGCTTCCACACCTGGCCTATCAACCTGAT
>LOEW01000029.1 GCA_001516045.1 Desulfosporosinus sp. BRH_c37 | reverse complement strand
ATCTGCCTTAAAGGTTTTGTATCTTTCTGGGTCGAACTTTCCACCAGCGAAGATTAACCCTTCCTCATCAAGAGAATATCTGCCCAACATACAACCCACTGCATAGGAAATAAAGGATTTGATATCCCGCTCCTGATCTGCCCTGTGGACGGTAATAGCTTTGTCTTCTACTTCTGGTTTGAGTTCATCCTGCAAACCGAAAATATCTATGAAGATGCGATTTAATTTTTCCTCATTTGACATAAGCTGTTTAAATTTTTGTTCGGTAATCTGCTGCCACCTGTAGAAAAGCTCCTCGATTAAGAAATTATCATCCAATCGTGAGACTCCCACTTCTATAAGCGGGAGTGGTACCTCGTGCTCTTCTTCGGTGTGGGTAGACTCCGACTTCGCCGCTAAGAGTTCCTTTTGGGACGTGCGGCTTCGGCGATACTTTCCACTGGAAACTATCGTCACCGAAGTCTCGATCTTCAACTTTAGTTGAACGAGTTCACTTTTCTGTTTCAATTGGATTAATGGATGTTTATCAAATTCCCAACTATTTTCAAAACTATTCCAGTCAGTTTTAGAAATAGCTATATTTTCATTAACAAGAACTTCTATTGTGTCTTTAGTTTCTTCTTCTGACATAAGACAGGGTATACGTGGTATATGACCTGTACTATAATGTATTCCCGAGCAAAAGATTTCAAGGAAAGTCTCAAATGGAATAGAATTAAAATAGCCCAGCAGATATTTTTTGATTTTATTATCACAAAAAAACATCGGTCCTGCATCAGCAAAAATATATCCTGATCCCACAAATCGGCAACTAAAAGTACTTGAGGAAACATCACTCCAAGTTAAGCCTGATTTAAAATATTCGGCAGTATTTTTAACCACAAAATTGGGCGTTTTTAAATATGGGTACTTTTCTAGGACAGTTTGTTTTATTTCTTGGCCATTATTTGCGAAGTTAACAATATATTCATTATTTCCATACCATTTTCTGAAATCTCCGCCTTTAGTATATGGGTACCATTTATAAGCATTCTTTAATGTCTCGCCACAATTTGTGGTTACGAAACTAATTCCATTTAAGCCAACTTCATGCCATAGTCTGAGAAATCTATTATTATCTGAGGTAGCTAAACCCTGTCTCGCGTATCCAAAATCTCCAACAAAGATATTATTATCAAAAAGCTTGAAAACCTTGTCACTAAGCCAATAAGCCATGGGAGCACCGGGAATCTTGTTAAACTCCACTTGTTTGACTTTACAAAATAGGTATTTAGGGTTGAAAAACTGGATTCTTTTTTCAGATTTACGAGAGTCATAAAAATCAACTAATCTGATACATATTGGTTTAATTTCAACCATTGCTTTATTTCTGATAATGAAGGCGACAGTCTGGACTACTTTACCGATAATATTTTCAAAAGCCTCCATGCCTAAATGCAATATTGAGTAAATACTGTAGTTGGATAAAATTTCTTTTCTAAATTTAAGATATGCCTCTAGAAACATCCAAGAGTGCATAGTCACCATGGCATTAAATCCATCTTCTTTTAAGAAACTAAAATTACGCTGAATAAATACGGCAAATATATCGCTTTTACTATCTATAAAGTTCATCTCGACATACTCGGTTAGCCTTGGGTTCATACCCTTTCTTCCCATATACGGTGGATTAGTACAAACTACATCATACTTCGCACCCATGATCTTAGACTGCAGAATTATCCCAGGCAACTTATCTAAAATTGCATCTCGATAGGGAACCTCTGATAAATCTATTGCCACACAGTTTTTTACTTCATCTAATCTTTGCTCCAGAAACTCTAGATCAAGTTTTCGGACATCTAAGATAGAACCATATTCCTTAGCATCATTAAAAGTATCAGCGTAATCCTTGATAAGCTCTCGCTGACGGGACTGCTCAAGTTCCAAGGTTTCCCGATCCACCAGAATATCTCTTACCTCTTTGCCTATCCAGTTACTCTCTTGAATAGCGCAAATATTCAACTTGATATTTTCTTTAAATACCCCTCTGTTCTTGCTCCTCGCCTTCATCATTACTGCAAAGGATGCCAGTTGAGCAGCACGGTCATCTATATCTAAGCCAAAGAGATTATTCTCTAAGATCAACTCAGGGATCTCCTCTTCCATATATCCGTAACTTTTATAGATTTCATACAGTACCTCAAAGGCATAAACGAGAATATGTCCAGAGCCACAGCAAGGATCCAGAACTTTAATCTCTAATGGGTTAAGGTCGGGATTTTTCAATTCTTCCAAATATTTTTGCACTTCAGGTTCCTGTTCCACTTCCTCAAGGTAATACTTCCACTGAGCTTTCAGTTCCTCGTTGGGATGAGATTCCAGCCATAATCTGCCCAAAGAGTTTTCTACCATATATTGGACAATCCATTTCGGTGTGAAAAGTTGGGTGGCTGCCGGGATATTTTCCTTGGTGATTTTCTTGCTTTTCTTCAGATCGGCAAAGACTTCATCCTTCTTCTCAGAAATATAGTACTGGTACAGCCACCCGATGATCTCGACTTCTTGCCAATCTTCCTCAGGGATGGAAGTCACCAAATCTCGGATGACAGACCCTTCTTGTAAAAGATTGCTCGGAAAGAGCAGTTCGCTATAATCCTCAATCGTTTCAAACATAAAGGGCAAAATTGTATTCAACTCATTACATTGGTGAATGATTAAATACTTAAACAATCCTTCTGAGTCGTTTCTATCTTGAAAATCATAAATCACGTCTCGATCGACAGCTAAGTCGACATTCAAGGCCTCCCGAAGAATATCCGGTTCAGCTCTATTCTGATCACAGGAGGATAAGACTAGGACTCCAGTGGGCAAATAGTCGTTGACCTCCAGGAAACGCAATGCAATAAAGCGGTTAAACCAGGTGTAGGCAACCTCCTCCATGACCTGGTTATACCCTTTTTGCTCGATCTCTTTGATCAGATTATCCCTTTGAAGCTTAATGCACTTTTCCAGTGGGATGTTGTTAAGGATGATATGACCCATCTCTTGCCTTAAAACAGTAACGCTGTTTGCCGTAACCCCTATCTGAAAGGCCTTTTGCCTGACTTGTTCGATCAGTTTCTTGCGGGCACTGACGGCAAAGCTTTTGATGGTGGATTTATCCAAGGTCTTTCCTCCCACTATACAAGTACTACCTCATAACCTTATCTGTATAATAAGCTATTGCGATTGTACCCGGACCAACATGCAATCCAATTACTGGTCCAATATCCATAACATCTATTTTCATTTCAATTTTTAACTTTTCTATTATCTCTTCTTTTATCTTATTAGCAAGTTCTATTGCTTCGTCCAGACAATTAATATGATGAACAACTATCTCCCCTAAACCAAACTGACTGATATCCTGTAGCATTTTATCTATCATAGTCAAAACCGCATTTTTCTTAGTTCGAACCTTTTTCATAATGGAAGTATTACCGTCTTCAACAGTCAAAATCGGAATAATTTTGAAAAGATTTCCTATTAATGCACTTGCTCCGCCGATTCTTCCACCTTTTTTTAAGTATTCGAGATTTTCAGGTATAAATAAAAAACGACTTCTTTTGATATTTTCTAACGCTGCTTCCTTGACCTGCTCCAATGCCTTACCTGCTTTTGCCGCTTTTGCCGCCAAAATGACAGCAAACCCAAGTTGCATACAGTTAGACCTAGAATCAACGATCTCAATCTTTGCCTTATCATATTTCTCCAAAACTAATTCCTTTGCAATTTGGCCAGTTGCTATTGTTCCGCTCATGTCAGAAGATAAGAAAACACAGCATAAACTATCGCCCATCTCCACCACACTTATCATTTCATTATATAATTCCCCGACTGAAGGCTGTGAAGATGACGGAATTCCTTTTAAAGCCATCATTTTATAAAACCGCTTGTTATCTATATCTACTTCCCTCACACTATCATTTCCAAAGGAAAGACTCAACGAAACCAACCTGATATTTAACTCTTGCCTAATATCTTCACTTAAGTAGCTTGTACTATCTGTTAATATTTGTACTGCCATTTTTCATCTCTCCTACCGTGTTCTCTACTAAGCTTGTTAATCTTCATTGTACTCATTGCCAAACTCCTTTCAGTGGCAGTTTCACCTCTATCAGAGTACCCCTTTCAAGCTCGCTATGCACTGAAACCTTAGCATTTTGAAGCTCAATCAAATGCTTAGCAATAGCAAGACCCAGCCCTGTACCATTGCCTTTGTGGGATTTATCAACTTTGTAAAAACGGTCCCAGATCTGTGAGAGTTGCTCTGGAGCAATACCGTACCCTTGATCGCGAATTATAACCGCAAGCGTATTGACTTCATGCAGGCCAGTTTCAATGGACACCTTCGTATTGTTTGGGGAATATTTAACGGCATTGTCCAAGAATATTACGAACAGTTGACGTAAGCGGTCATAATCACCCAGCACAGGAGGAACTTCTTGCTCGGACAGATACTCGATTTTGATCCCTTTTTTCTCAGCGATTGTTTGAAGACTCTTAACAACATCCGCAAGCAGGCTGGGGATATGAATCCTTTCATTATTGATTGTAATTTTGCCCGATTGAAGGCGGGAAAGTTCCAGAAGGTCTCCTACCAAACGTTCTAAGACTCGAGTTTCTGAAAGCATCCTTTGGTGGTATCGTTCAATATCATTACTGTTTCGGACAGTACCATCAACTATTGCTTCCAGAGAGCCCCTGATGACGGTCAGCGGAGTCCGGAATTCATGAGAAACATTGGCAACAAAATCCAGGCGTAATTGTTCCAGGCGCTCGCTTTCACTAATATCTTGAACCAGTGCAACGCTCCCTGTAACAATTCCAGCATTGTCTAAAATAGGTGCGAAAGTAAACCTAAGCTTTTTGCCCATCCAATCTCTGTGTACTTGCGAGGGCTTTTTTTCTGCCATTGCTTCATTAATTTGGGCCTCAATGTCAAAATTACTAAGGTCCCTTTCTACGTCTTCCTGCAAATATGGAATAGGCCTATTCATGATTTCCGAGAGCGCAAAATTGATACTCACTGGCTTAAGGCTCGTATCAAAAGCAACTATTCCTTCTGAAATACTAGATATAATGTCGTTCAGTTTTCCTTTCTCCTGAAAAAGTTGGTTAATGGTAGAGCCGAGCTTATCAGCAAGGGTATCAAGGGAATTCCCGAGCTGTCCCAATTCATCCAAGCGATCAATTCCTGTTCTCGCTGAATAATTTCCCTGAGTAATTTCAAGTGCAGTCCGGTTCATGGCCTTCAATGGACGGGTGAAGAGTAGAGAATAGAAAATCCCCAAACCTAGAGCAAGAGCAAGGGCAAATAGAAGACTGATAGTTAGAATACTCACTGCTCTGTTCAGCGTTTCAGTCACCCCGGTTACTGGAGAATGGAGAAGCACCGAGCCAATGATTGCCCGGTTGGAATCAAAGATCGGGACACCCACAGTTATTGTAGCTTCGTTATAAACGCTACTAAAACTTTCTCCGACGGATTCCTTACCCGCTAGAACCTCTTGAATGACGTTTTCAGCTTCCTTAGGTAGAGGACCAGAGTTATTCAAGAAACCCTGTCCCACGCTCGCCCCCATACCTTGTCCCTTTCCTTGACCCTGACCCCAGCCTTGCCCCATTCCTCTTCCTATACCTTGTCCAGTACCAGACATTAAGGAGAGATTTCCTTTGCTGTCTGTAATCCATACTCTTGACTCAGTAAGTGTACTAAGCGAACGCATATATCCACCAAAACCCGGCATCTGGCTATTACTTTGTAAGTACTCTGCCACAACCTCCGATATGCTTCGTGCATATGCCAGCATCGATTTTTCTCGACTATCAAAGGCATATTGCCTAAACATTTGAATGAATAATATCCCTATGGTCATCATTGAGACAAGCACAATTACCACAAAGCCCGTCGTTAATTTGAAGGCAATTTTTTTCTTAAACATTCTTGACCTCAAATTTATATCCTACTCCCCAGATTGTTTTGATGTCCCAGCTAAAGGTTTCAGAAATGTTGATTTTTGATCTAAGCCTTTTGATATGGGTGTCAACCGTGCGAGCATCCCCAAAGTACTCGTAGCCCCACACACTGTTTAAAAGGTTGTCTCGAGAGAAAACCTTTCCGGGGTTAGATGCCAAAAGCCATAAAATTTCAAATTCTTTCTTGGTAAGGCTAACCGGCTTCTCATAGATTATCACTTCGTAGTCAGAAATGTTAATTTTTAAACCTGGGTGACAAATAATATCTTCTCGTTGCCCCTCAGGGATATCGAGACGTCTTAAGACAGCACGGATTCGTGCCATAACCTCTCCTGGACTGAAGGGTTTTACAATATAGTCATCTGCGCCGATATCAAGCCCCATAATGCGATCTCCATCTTCTCCTTTGGCAGTAACCATGATGATAGGTATAGTAGAAGTTTCGCGAATTTCCTTGCACACAGTAAAACCGTCTTTTTTGGGCATCATAACATCTAGCAGCATTAGCAGTGGTTTATATTCCTTAAACATCTTAAGAGCCTCTTCGCCATCATGCGCAATAAGCGGTAAAAAGCCTTCTTTAGTGACATAGGTACTTAGTATATCGAGAATGCCGTCATTATCATCCGCTATCAATAGATACTTGTTCAAAATTCTGCCCCCTCTCAGCTCTCTAATGTTACCATTAATCCACATATTGTTTGTGACATATTTATGGCAATATTTTTTCAAAATTTCATAGAGGGTTCACATTTAAAAAGACATCAACTAGGTCGGGATCAAACTGTGTCCCTGAGCATCGGATCAGTTCATCAAGTGCATATTTCTTGCTCATTGCCTTTTTATAGGGTCTGTTATGGACCATGACATCATACGCATCAGCAATTGCAATTATCCGGGAAGATAGTGGAATATCATGCCCCGATAAGCCCTGGGGATATCCATTTCCGTCCCAATGCTCATGATGATAAAGAATAGCCTCGGCAATGCTGGCAAACTCACTGGTTGAGAGTGCAAGTCGATAACCTGAATCAGCATGCTTTTTCATACATTCCCATTCGCTAGAATTTAGGGGTCCTGGTTTATGTAAAATATACTCAGGTATGGTTATCTTGCCAATATCATGCAACTTCGCAACAAGGCAATAATTTTCAATTATACTTTCAGGTAGATCAAGCTGAAAACCCATCTCCCTAACTAAGCTTTCCAATCTATCCACATGTTCCTTCGTCTCGTAATCTTTCTTAAATAACAGTTGTCCTAAAGCATTGATAATTGCCAGCTTAGTATTACTTCCGTCCCTAAGCTTATTGGTATACATGTCTTCTTCCGCTTTTTTAAAAACATCTTCAATACTTTCACCTTTACCAGTAATTGTAGCAACGCCAAGGGCCATACTTAAGGGTATTGGTTCAGGAGGGTATAATACTAAAGCTTCTCTAACACGGGTAGCAATCTCTTGAGCATCACCGTTACTTGTACTGGGAAGAATTAATAAAAATTCATCGCCACCCCAACGTATGAGGAGATCATCTTTTCGACAAATGGATGCCAAGAGATTGGCAATTTTCTTGATTAATTCGTCGCCTTGTTTGTGTCCAAGTGTATCATTGACCAGCTTCAGACCGTTAACATCACATAAAATAAAAGATAAAGGTATTTGTTCGGAATTGTTAACAAGATTTTGAATTATATCCTCGTAAAAATCTCGATTATAAACACCTGTTAATTTATCGTGAATATTTACATATTTTATATGTAGTTTATTTCGCTTGTAACTTTCATTAGTTTGTCTAATATATAACATTAAGAACCCTATAGCTAAGGAAAATGATACAACTTCATAGGCAAAGTAGGCAATGTATGCAAAGTATCTAATTTTTCCATCCAGAAATAACAAGCTTAACGGACCAAAGTTCGTACTCCAGAGAAAAAATATCCAACCCAAGCAATATTGTATTGAGCCCCTTGTGCTACCCCTAAGTAGAACAATTCCAGCCCAAATCCGCATACCCCCCACAAAGCATAGGGTAGCAATTATTAATGGAACTTTAGCAAGAAGGCTAAATTGGTCAATAATTAAGCTCAAGATTAAGATTAATGCCCCGAAGATTAACCATTTAGGTGTTTTCTTATTCACATACAGGAGTGCTCCAGTGAAAACACACAAATTAGATATTATGTAAAAAACTCCATTACCAAGTAATAAAAATTCATTATTGTTAGGGGAAACCACAATCAAGTACCTAAAGCTATTGGCTATTAAACCGATAAACCACCCAATAGTTAACCATCCAATATGTTTACTACGGTCTAAAAAATATATGAAAACGTAGAAAGTAAATGTAACAATAATTGCTCCTAAAGAAGCAATCATTATAAACTCGGCTCCACACATAAAAGCACCTCTAAAATCTACAATATAATACAATCATATAATTCTCTACTAAGACGCTATTTCCTCTTTGTTTGGCTTTGTGCTCGTTATTGATTATTTTTCAGGAGAAAAAGAAAAGGAACCCTTACCAATCGTCAATCATCTAAATAGATACTGACAGATGTGTTTTGTGCTTTAACTTTTTTATTCCAGCCCATCACTTCCGAGAGCAGCCGATAACCCAAGTATAAGAGCACCAAATCCACAAAGAGTTTAAAAGTTTTAGGATCTGGCAGGTACCGGATCTGAAAGGGCAACAACAAAAATGCTCCAGAAACACCGGCGGACGCAGTGAACTCGTTCAACTAAAGTTGAACATCGAGTCTTCGGTGGGGGACTCTACCCCCACCGAAGCAGAATAAGGTGTATAACTCCCACTTATAGAAGTGGGAGTCTTACGATTTGGATAAACATAAACACCGGATAGAATTTGCTTCTAAACCGGTGTTTTTGCTACTTATCAGATAGAGTTTAAAACACACCAACCTACTCCCGAAAGTTTTTCCCCCAGTTTAGGATCCGTGGTTATAAAAATCATCTGCCTCGAAAGAGACAGCTTCCGGAAATACGCTATGACATCAACCCAGAACCCTTCTCCCTCATCTATATTTCCTACTGAGAAAAACAAGGGCGCTTCTGTGTTACTGCCAAGGGTTAACTGAGCAACAGCCATACGATAAGCAAAATAATCCCTCTGCGCTTCTGTCAGATCCCTTTGAATCGACTCTTGGTCTATTGAGGAAGAAATTTTTGCCAAAATCCATTTCATCTCTATATTTAGTGCCTTTCCAAACTTAGCTTGCCATTCTTGCCAAGATATTTCCAATAAGGCCTGAGCATCATCTATAGCACGGTTTAAGTCCTCATAGGCTATCCACTGTCGCTTAACGGTCTCAATTTTCTTCTCTAAGGCGGTCAACGACTGAAATTTTTGGCTATTCAGAAGGCTCTGTTCTACCCCCGCACGTTGCTTACTGGTTTCTAGTAGTTCTTTTTGCCAAGCAGTCAGTTCGGTCAGCCGCTCATCATCGGAAACCAGTGTTTCACGTTCTAAGTCCGCTAAGGGTTCTAAATCTTTGGCAAGACGTTCCATATTTCGATCGCCGAGTAAGTCATTAAACCTCTGTGAATACGCAGCAAATTCTCTCTCCGCTTCGTCTTTCGCCCGCAGCTGACTAGCAACCTTAAACACGGCAGCTAGGACTTCGTCTCTATCTGTGGCAGGTGTATCCCAGTTCCCCAACTTTTCTCGCAGTTGTTCTGCGCACGCTTGCAGCTTTTCTTCTTCCAGTGAAGACTGTTCCATTAAAAACTGTAGCTCATCAATCTTAAGGGCCAGTTGATGTCTTTTTCTTTGGTAGACTTCCCAGCCGTTCAACCATGCTGGGAAATCCGCCACCTTGGCCGCGAGAAACGCCTGTATTAAGAGTTCAGTACGTGAATGCACAATCCTGCGAAGTCTTTCTTCCCGAGTTGTTTGTTGTTGCAGTCGCTCAAGCTGGATCTGTACTCTTTCTACTAGCTTCTGCTGGTCTCTAAATTCCTTAAGTCGACTCGTGAATTCTTCATAATTCGAAGCATGATAGCCCTCGTAGTATTGGCCAAGACGAGACGTTAGTTTCCCCCCGATGCAAGTCCCACTAAAATGTTTCTGTAATGTCCGGTCAAGTGAGGAGCCAATTATCGAGCTTTGCCACTGCTTCAAATGCTTTTCCCGTTGCGCAAGCTTGACTTCATCTGCCTCCGTTACTGCAGCCATATCTGCAAAATCCTGAAGTCGGGCTATCTCTTCTGAATATATTTGCTGGGTACTTTCAAGCTCATCTTTTGTGTTCATGAGCTTATTAAGTTCTTCTTGGGCCCTAGCCCTTTCCTCTTCTGCCCTGCGCAAACGTTGATCTTCGTCTTTCGATAATCCATCGTATCTTGATGCTTGTAAGGAACTTTTCAGCTCAGTTATTTCTACTACTCGCATTTGCGCTTCGACGGCTGAACCTTCGACTTGTTCTTGAAGGCTTGCCCACTCAAGGCACTCTTCACGCAAGTTCTCAATCATAGTCCAATCTACTGCGGACTCACTTGTAAGAGTCGCCAGCTTCGACTCTACGGCTCGGATCCGTTCTTCTAACTGGGTTAGCTCCCCTTGAAGTTGGCGTAACTCCCGATAATCCGGATTTTGAGTAAGCAACACTATGCGTTCCTGTATTATAATAGCTGAGGCAATCCGCTCGGATAGAATCGCTTCGTTTTCTTGCAAATTCTTAAGCTCAATAAGCAGTAACCGTTCTTCGTCTTGGTGTCGGTGCGCTGCCTCCCATTCACGCCGCAGTGCATCATACTCAACCTTTACTAGTGCCATACTTTCCTTTTGTTCGCTCACTTTCTTTTGGGCACCAGCCAGCGAAGCTCGCACTTTAATTAGCGAAAGTCTTTCATCTCCACCTTGACGAAGGTTTTTGACAAGCTGGTTAAGATGATCACGCTCGTTCTTATCCGGCCAGTCCACAACTACTCCCTGACGAAATGCCCGAAGATCAAACTGAAATAAATAGTCTCCTAGGGTCAAAGTTTCCGGCAAGGACACGTTCTGTCCCGATCCCTCCTCAGTCACCAGAGTTGAAGATTGCGCAATTTGATTGCCTTTTTGAAAGAAGTCTCGACTTATATGAAATCGGGTATTTTCTCCAGCCATCCACACTTCAAATAATCCCTGGTTGTTCTCAGCCTTTAAAGTTCGCGCTATCTTTTGATCATAAAATAATTCCAGCAATAACTTACTCAGCATCCTTTGCTGGCATCCACCCTCACATAATAGCAAAACTGGGCCGACAGGAAAGGTCCAGTCGACATCCCCAAGCCCTGTAAGTCCACTACTTTTTAGTCGTTCAATTCTCATCGTCTATCCGTCCCTGCCCAAGCGCTGCCAGCCCAATCTTCATTACTAACTCCCAGTGTTTTTGATTCTCTGTGTCCACTGCAGTAACCCGGTCTTTAAGTTTATTGATATATATTTGGGGTAAAGTAGGATAACCGCCCCCAATTCCAGCCATTGGCTTCAACTGTGTAATAAGTTCTGGCCCAAATTGAGAGTTCGTATCTCCTTCAGTATGTACAACTTCTACGAAGTGGAACTTATCCGCTAATAGCTTTTGTAAGGGATAAACCGCCGCTTCTACTTCTCGAAGCGGTCCAGACAACTTGACCCTAAACAAATCTCTTTGTCGTTCCTGGGAACTCGTTCCTGACAATAGTTTTGTAGTCAGAGATTCAATATCGGATTGGATTGGTAGAGTCATTTCAATGTAACGACGCTGTCCCAGTTCTCGAAATTCTAATTGGGCGGAATTCTGCTCAATCTCCCCCATAATCACGCCATGTGGCCCGCTCTCGCCAAAACTTCTCGCTTCGAGAATACCACTATCAGCCCAGATAGTTGCTCCCGCTTTCTGAATCCCGCTCCATCTCTCCTGATGTCCCAAGGCTAGGTAAGTCAAACCACTAGCAGCAATATGCTCAGGCAGAATCGGAATAAACCCCTCGGTATTGTTAACAGAGTCCACCTCGGCATGAAGGAGCATAATCGGAATAGATCCATCCCCCATCGACCGAAAACCGTCGAGGAAAGGCCCATCTTGATGATAAGCCGTCCATCCGGCACCATATACTGTAACGTTTTGGGAAGGAATCTTCACACTGCTGATCCTACTTGAGAATATATGCACATTACTAGGCCAAACAACAAGGCGGTATGCAGATGTCGTAACAAAAGGGTCCTTTTCTCCCGGAGCAATAAAAATCTTCGTATCCTTCAACTTGCCTAACAACCTGGCTACTCGCTCGACGGTCTCCTTACGCGCATATTCCTGTTCGAATAAATCACCAGTCAGGAAAAGAAACTCTACTTTTTCTGATTCACATAGCGAGAGGACTGCATCAAAGGTCTGCCACAAATCTTGATTTCGTTGAGCTGCCCACCCTTCTGGACCATCCCAAGAGGGACTGTCAAATCGACATCCCGCACATTGCAAAAAACGTAAGCATGCAGCCATATCTTCACCTTCAACTCTTTAAGTTCCACACTGTTTGTAAAAGGCTTCACCGCGCCATTATTTGCGCAACCTGCATAGAACAAGCGATAAAAGTAAACCAATTATCAAGAGAAGCTTTTAGTTTACAGGCCTCCACTGAGGTTAATTAATATTATAACACTATTATTGCTTAAATACGCACCACTGATTAACCCAAAAATACTGAGGCTATTACGACTATAAAGTTAAGTATTACTATGATATAATTTTTCGACAAGAGGGCTGAAATAGCCCTCTTGCCTAGAGTTTAATGTGTGTATTTATAGAAGTTAAAAAGGCATCTGACATCAAAAACGTGATGGCTGATGAATATGAAGATGGCTTTGTAAGCCTCTTTGGTGTTGACTTAGATGAATACTCGTAGAAACATGGAAATAAAGCAATAAAGAAGACCCTTACCATTCCAGCATGGTTAAACACTATCGCGGAGGAGAATAACGTAAACTTCTCACAGGTTCTACAAAGCGCTCTAAAGGATCAGCTTGGCATTCAGTAACAATATAAATAGAAATAATAACTACTGCAGCCTTAAACGGCTGCTTTTTATGTAAGTGGTAGTCACGATATTTAACAATGAAACGATCGATTTTCTGTTTTTACGGTTTGCTGATACCCTGAGTATTTTCATCTAAAGCTGGTGTAGGGGCCTGTTTGATGTTCTCTTGGGTAAGTATATGGTCATTAACGATTTTGTCGATCTCTTCTTGCGAAAGGTCACTCTGATCATTATTATGTAGATTAGTTTGCTTTGAACTAAGATCATCATCATTTTCGCTGTTGGGATCAGATTGTTCTTGTTGAGCGCTCTTTAGACTCCTCATACTTATGAAAAATGGCAGAATGGAACTTTCCTGTTTTTCAGATGCCGCTACTGCAGGGGAAGAATAATACAGCTGGGAAAGTATGATGTTTCCCAGCTGTATTTATATCTACAAAATGGAATAGTAATTATCTAACAATAAAGAAGCTGCATTTTCAGCTTCTTTAAATCTTAAATCCCGAAGGGCAAGGTGTTTAAATTATTTCTGAAACAAGCTAATTCATTGGTATTTCAACTAAGGCAGTTTCAGAACTAAAAGGATTTGGAGTAATTGCTAATTCGAAGGTTTGACCTTCTTTTATAACCTCAAAGCCTAACTCACCCCTCATCTTTCCACCAGCTGTTATTGTCCCGTCCATCTCACATTTTACAGCCTGAGCTGCCCTTAAGCTAAAGGCTTGGTTTCGACCATCCTTGTCATAGAGTTGAAAACCAATCATGCTCCTCACCTCTGCATCGGCACTTCCTTGATTTTCTATTGTTAGATCAAGCAGAAGAAATGTATTACCGAATTTTGGTGACTTCGCACAATTCGCATTACCGTTCGAAGTCCTAACACTATTTAATCTGTATTGGAGATCCCCTATCTTGAAAGTTTCTCCCACAACGTAGGTCTTTTGAGATGTTGGCGGTGGTGAAGTTGAGGATCGTGTCATCTGGGATTGAGTTGAACTAGATTGGAAATGATTATCTAAAGCTCCACACCCCGATATGATGAGCAGCATACCGAACGATAATAGGAGGAGAATCAAAGCATTGTGATTAAGAGATCGATACTGATTATGACTTTTCAAAATGTAAGACACAATAAGTTTCCACATATTCTAACTTCCTCCTTTTTATTGTATGTAAGTAAACACCGGAAACAGTTCCTAATTCCTTATATCTGAAGATTAGCACGAAGATAAGTATTATGTCTATAGTACATAAATATGACATTATAACGTTTCTTTATGGTCATCAAGGTAGACCTTGGGTAATAAAATCAAAATTGTTAGAATTTTTTTAATATTATGCTTTCCTTTTTATTTTTTTTGGTATCATTCCTCTTGCACAAAGGAATAGAATTCTCTTAGTTATGGCTTAGTCCAGGCAAAAAATCTGCTGATTAACAATATTTCAGAAATCTCAATTAGAATATATACTATAAAAAACTATTATTGGAAATTCTTATTATGCCAGCTTTATTTTTATAAAAATTTACAACTGGCAGGATAGATTGATTAGCATTTGGTACAAGATTCACAACAATTATGTATTTATAAGATCCATTGCAAAGACACCAGAATAGAGTTAAGCCCCGAAGAGGTATGTTTTCTCTTCGGGGCTTAAGTGTGAAGCTAAATATGTGCATCTATTCTTATCGTGTCGGCGCAGATACAACTTGTGTAAAGACCCAGGATTTCTCTTTCAGATCTCTTCCTTTAATCACCACTGTATTTCCGTTGACTTCAAGATATATGCCTTTAATCAAAGGTTCTCGTGTTCTACTTTTACTTTGAGCGCGTTGAACAAAGGTATAATGTACCGCTCCGGTATGAACCCTGGTAAACGGTTGATTGAATACAACACTATTCGCCGATAAATCAGCATGGGTGTGTGAACTAAATAGTATAACCTCTGGATACTGGGACAGTATTTTGCTAATCTCGTCACTCTGGTCTGATCCGACCCATCCGTTACTAGGCTTACTGTTTAAAGGCTGATGGAGAAAAACAAAAATGGGTTTACCCAAGGTATAGTTTTCAGCCAGTTTGTCTTTTAACCATTTCTTTTGTTCCTCTGATATGAAAGCTCTAATGGAATCAAGGGTTAAAGAATTGCCATCCTCTGATCCAAGGGAGATAAAATGATAGCCCTTAACCCACTTATCATGATATACCTTTTCTTCACCTGCGAATTCAAGGTAACGATTAATAAATGATTTAACATCCATAGGACTATTTATTTCTATGTCATAATTAAAAAACTCATGATTTCCAATGTTTTTAATCATCGTTTTAGGCAACAACGTCTTATTATTTAGCAAAGTTTTGTTAAGCTCATCATATTGCTTCTTAATCCCTTGATCCACGGTATCTCCATTGAGGATAAGAGCGTCCATTGCTGGATTTATACTATGCAAATCTCTAATAGCCTGCTGAAAACTATCATTATTACCATGGATATCTCCTAGAACTGCAAATGAGAGGTCAGAATAAGACACTTTTAAGTCAGTAACAGTGCTCGTCGGTATAGCGAGTTGATAATTAAACAGAGATAATCCCAATATAATTACAATACAAAGCATAAGTATTATTTTCTTCATATCCCCTGCACCATCCTTAAAAGCTAATTTAACTCGACATCATTTTGAAACAGTCACGCAACCCTATCTACCGTCCACTAAAACTGTTCACTTATGGCCATAGCTGCTATGAATCACTTCTTTAGTTAGAGAGGGCAGGGCTGCTAGGACACACCGTACAGTAATCGCTGAAAGCACAATGAAGCCACCAAGCATAGCCAATAGTCCTGGGGCTTCGCCTAACATCAAGAATACCCAGACTGGGTTCAAGAGAGGTTCAATCACAGGGATAAGGATTGCTTCCAATGCGGTTACATGCTTTATAGCCAGTGAAAACAAAATATAGGGTACTCCAAGTTGAACCACCCCAAGGATCACCAGGTATAACCATCCGGATGCATCAGGGACAGATTGGGACAAAAATGGGAGCCCGATTATTGCTGTGAGAATATTTCCTAGTAAAATAGATTCTAAAGGAGATCCATCCTTCTGCATCCGCATGAAGATAATAAAAAATGCGAAAGTCACACCACTGAGGGCAGCAATTCCATTCCCTAAAATACTCTTATTACTAAGATTATCTAGGAAAAATAAGACCATACCGCCCATTACGAGGAAAATAGTTATCCAGTCCATCATCTTTGTCTTTTCCTTTAACAGCCAAGAGCTAAATAAAGCCACATAGATTGGTGCAGTAAATTGAAGCAGGACTGCGTTTGCGGCAGTTGTTGTTTTGGTCGCAGTTACAAATAAAATCGAGGTAGCTGCATAAGCCAGAGCAGCTGCGAGTTGAGCAAAAGACCAGGTCAGCTTGGGCTTTTTTAATACCAGTAGAAACAAAACCACCGCGATGGCGCTTCTTATACCTGCAATAGTAAGTGGATTAGCATTTACAGATTTTATTAATAATCCGCCTAGACTCCACAAGATCGCTGTGACAGCTAGTAGCAGTAAAGCTCTAGGTCTTTCTTTCGAAGTATTTGAGCTATCGATGTTAATCATAATAACCTCCCCAATTAGTATACCATAACACTAAAACGCTTTAAGTCTCCGGAAAATATTATACTATACAAATCCTGATAAGATTTGATAATGTAGAAAAAATATGATCTTGAACTAATGTATGGTATACCGTTCATAATTTGCAGCAAAGGAACATTAAAGGGATAAGAATAACCCCAAATGGGTTTATCTTATCCCTATTAAACATAGAGACAACACATCAAACACAGTTTATTAGTGAAAACGTCAGTATCTACTCTACATGAACTGCTGTTCCCGAAGCACTAACCATTAACATACTGCCACTTTTACCGACCACTTCATAATCCAAATCAATACCCACCACAGCATTTGCACCTAACCGAGCTGCATGTTCCTCTAATTCATGCAAGGCAATACGACGTGCTTCCTGTAACTTTTCTTCATAAGCCCCAGAACGTCCACCGATAACATCCGTAATGCTAGCGAATAAATCACGCATAATATTGGCACCCATGATAGCCTCTCCAGTAATAACACCCAAATAAGCAGTGATTTTACGGCCCTCTATTGAAGGTGTTGTTGTCAGAATCATGCCCGAGACCTCCCTCATTTATCTAATACATTATTAAAGATTATAGACTACATTCCAGGTATTAACAATAATTAATTTATTGGGGTGCGCCAAAAGCTAAAGTTTGCTAACCTTTAGTAGTCAGCAAACTTTAGTTTTCACTACATCAAATTCCTAGTGTACGAGAAATGGTTTGACATCTTCAAGCGCCTTTTTTAAGCCTTCAATAGCTTGTTCATTCATTTTCCCTGAATTACGCATCCTTTGGATTAGTTCTTCAGGGCTAACATTTTGCATCTTCATCGTAGTTATGATCTCTTTCTCATCTTTGGTTAAATCTTTCCATTCTCGCACAGCTAAACACCTCCGCTTATACTTAAACAGTTACCTGTTTCGTCTATAGCTTTTGAATTGAGGTAATTTTCTATGCACCTGTACTAATTCGTATATTCTCAAACAGACATACAAGAGTTCAAGTAACTCAGGAGTTCGATAAACTATTTAAGTCTTTTTGTTCAGCAATTGTCGGTCGCTCTTTTATATCAGCAAATCCTTTTGTATAATGGCTATGGCTGAAATAATAACATAAAACCAAAAGGGAGATCTTCATGCAACAGTTACAGTCACATGATCACCGAGGTACTCACTGCAAGGCTTATTTTTTCTTACTCCTATCCGCTTTCATTTATGGTGGTAACGTTATCGCGGGTCGATTAATTGCTGGGGATGTGCCCCCTCTTACTTTGTCCGCCATACGAGTGGTTTTAGCCCTGATAATTCTTTTACCGCTAGCCTGGTCCCGGATGAAAACCTCTCTTAAACCCAGTAAAATAGAGTTACTGCAACTAATCCTCATGAGTATCTTAGGAATTACGATTCCCTATGTTTCATTGCTCTTAGGATTACAGCATACGACAGGGACGAATGCCTCTGTTATTTTTGCGACCCTACCTGCCGTTATGAATACCCTATTATTTCTCCTTTATAAACTGAAACCTTCTAAATCCCAAACTTTAGGTATGATTACTTCATTTATGGGGCTAGTGATCGTATTTACTCAAGGCTCGCTACTTCATTTACTTACATTTAAATTTGGAATTGGCGATTCATACTTATTTCTCAATGTAATTTCCATCGGTTTATTCAATCTTTTAGGGCAAAACATCATGAAAAAATTTTCTTCCCTTGTCACGAGTGTATATGCCCTCATTTTTGCTGCGATTATACTTATTCCGATGGGGGCTTGGCAACTCAGGGCAACGGAATGGAACGTTTCAATGTCCGAGTGGCTTATTATTTTATACATGGGCTTCCTTGCAGCTGGGGTGGCCTTTTTTCTCAATCTTTACGGAATTAATCTGATCGGAAGTGGCAAAGCTGCAGTATTTAACAATATGCAACATTTATTTAGCATTATTTTAAGTGTTATGATTCTCAAAGAATCCTTAGCCCTCTTTCATTGGATCGGATTTGTCTTAGTGATATCCGGGGTGATTCTTTCCTTATCGAAGACCTCTCCGAAGGGAACCAAAACTCTAGCTGAGAAACCGTCTGCCTCATAGTAGAATAAAGACAAAAACTATCCCATAGTATTTATGGGGTAGTTTTTGTGGGGAGGTGGTTCGGATTAGAGCGAGGGAGTTAGGCTTAGACTTCGGTACCCTACCTACCGGAAAATTCAATGCCATAACCGACGTGCCCGGGGTTACTGTGGGTCACGTCAGTTTGATCCAAGGTCAGGGTAAGCTTATCCCTGGTCAGGGACCAGTTCGCACCGGAGTCACAGCAATTCTCCCACACGGCGGTAATCTGTACACCCAGAAATGCCCTGCAGCAGTATTCCCGTATAATGGATATGGCAAATCCATCGGCATGATGTATATAGAAGAACTGGGAATTTGTGAAAACCCGATTCTGATCACCAATACCCTGAGCATCGGGGCAGCACTAGAGGGCGGAATTGACTGGGTGCTTGAACACAACCCTGGGGTGGGTATCTCAGACCGAACGCCGAATATTTCAGTATTTGAATGTGACGATGGGTATTTAAATGATATTAGAGGCAGACATGTCAAAAAAGAGCACGCTTGGCAGGCCATCGCCACAGCCACCGGTGGGCAGGTTCCGGAAGGCAACGTCGGAGCAGGGGTAGGAATGAGTGCCTTTGCTTACAAGTCTGGAGTAGGTACCTCTTCGCGGATCGTGAAAAACAGCCTGGGAAGCTGGACTTTAGGAGTGTTAATGGTCTGTAATTTTGGAAAACGAGAGGATCTAATCATTAAAGGCATCCCCTTTGGTCGCATGTTTCCACTAAACCAAGCGCCGTTGATCGGCAACTCGAATATTACGATTATTGCCACCGATGCTCCCCTGAACTGCCCCCAGTTAAAACGCCTAGCCAAAAGACCCGAGTTGGGATTAAGTAGAGTGGGGGGTATTAGTCGCTGGGGGAGCGGGGATATTGATATGGTCTTTTCCAACTACCCCTGGATTCATCCCCAAGCCCAGCCTATAATCATTGATAACGCAAAGTTTCTCGACTCCTTTATCGAGGCAGTGGTTGATGCCTCCGAAGAGACTTGTCTAAACGCTTTGTTCCAGGCTGAGACCATCGTTGGGGTGGACAATCATGTCCGAGAAAAACTCCCCGTAGAGCAGATTATTGCTTATCTAAGCAGCGCTAACCGCCTAAGGCCTTTTTAGTGAACTCGTTCAACTAAAGTTGAACATCGAGTCTTCGGTGGGGGACTCTACCCCCACCGAAGCAGAATAAGGTGTATCACTCCCACTTATAGAAGTGGGAGTCTTACGACTTGGATAAAGTTTAATTTAACTTCTTAATTGTTTTTTGTCGATGACAGTCCTAGTAAGCTACCGACAATTCCTAGGACTACACTCAGGGACATTACCCCTATTACCATACCAGATACAAGTGTTTCACGGGGCGGTAGAGGAATGAAGGGAAGGGGCCCTGCCATCTGCACATATAGGTACTCTATCGCGAAGTCTGACAGAGCCACAGCCAATATGCCTCCCCCAATGGTTAATAACAATCCTTCGAGCAAAAATGGAAAAGCAATAAAAGTTTCTGGTGCGCCGAGTAATCTCAGAGTGTTTATTTGCTCCTTGTTGTTGAATATCCCTAGCCTAATGATATGCGAAATAATAACTAGGGTAGATATACCTACAGCGACTACAACCATGACCCCAACAAGCTTTAATACACCGGCAATATTTCGAAGACGATCCAAGACTTCTCTGTTGTCCCTGACATATTCAACGCCCACCATGTGGTTTATTTTTTCTAATACTGAGTCGATCTCTTCCAGATTGATTTTCAACTCAATGAAAGAGCTAAATGGATTATTATCAAAATTATTCAAAACACTAGCTTCTTTCCCGAGGATTTCCACCATTCTGCGGTATGCTTCATCTTTATCAACTACCCGTGCCTCACGCGCACCCTCTATATCTCTAATACTTTCAACCATCTGTATAACACCTGTGTCTGTGTTAACAACTTTTTCATCAAGATAAACGTTAATTTCAGCTTCCCCCTGGACTACATTAACAACATGATTGCTAACCCACCAGCCGGAAAGTATCATGGCGAGAATAAAAAAAATAAGTCCTGTACTAAAAAGTGTTAAAATGTTGGAAAGTAAGTTCAAGCGGATCATCGTTTTTACTTCTTTTAGAAAGTAACTTGCATTTATAATCGTCTTCATGCTAAGTTCATCCCAACCTTTCCCAACTCAAGCTGCCCTTGTCCATACGGATTACCTTGGAATTATGTTCTGCTTCAATAAGGTGGGTTGCATGGGTGGTAATAATTACTGCCGTTTTTTCATCGATAAAAGACGTTAAGAGTTCTAAGATATTTAAGGCATTGTCCTTATCTAAATTACCTGTAGGTTCATCCGCCAAGATTAATACCGGCTTCCTAGCCACCGCCCGGGCAATGGCAACCCTCTGACTCTCCCCCCATGATAGGTTTTCCACTAATGAAAGGGCCTTATGTTCCAACCCTACCTTTACCAAGGCATGACTGGCATTTTCTTTTAACTGATCTTGAGGAAGATCTAAAAAACGCATGCCCAGCATGACATTTTCCGTGACTGTTCTCCCTGCTATTAGTCTAAATTCTTGGAAGACAGGTCCGATTATTTTCCGCAGCCGCCTGATTCCCGCAGTCTGGCCTTTAGTCATTGTCTGTCCAAGCACCTTTAGTGAACCAAGTGTTGGGTACTCAATTCCCATGAATAGCTTTAAAAGACTAGTTTTTCCAGAGCCACTGGGCCCTGTGACATATACCATATCACCAGGTTCCACTTGCAGATCAATATTATTTAAAGCCATTGTCCCATTTGGAAACCTCAAACTAATTCCTTTTGCTTCAATCATTCTTGTGCCTCCTCAGTATGTTGGTGTAATAGTCCATTCCAAGTTTCCAGCCGTTGTCTTGATCGAATTTATGGTGTAGTCGCTCAGTGGTAGCTTTAGATTAAACACCAAGTCACCTTTTAGGAACAAATCTTCAATCGCACCACTATCCAGTGGCATTCCATAGAAGCTACCTTCTTTCACCTGGAATTTCAAGGTATGCTCCTCTTGAATAACAAATACTCCTGATAAAAGGAGATTTTTTTCAGGCATGCTAATTTCAACGCGGTTTGGGTAAAAGCTAAATACTATCTTTGGGAGCGAAGGATACCCTGAAATTATCTCATTAATGGTTTTTTCATCGACAGATGCTTTAATACTCATAAAATTATAAGATATATTCAGTTTTTCCGACGGAATGTATCCCTCATCGATAATCCTAGAGAGCTCCTTGATTATCATAGGGACAGAATTCTTAAGTTCGTCCCAGTTCATCTGCAAATTTGCAAGATCATCCTGGTAATACTCTCTTTTTTCCTTCAAGGATGCAAGATATCTCTCCTGATCCTCTATCAACTGCTTTTTCTTAGTCATGGATTCTCGGATCTGTTTTTGATTGTCTTCGATCAAAGTTACTTTTTCTGCTAGGGTTGCTTTTTCCGATAACTGCTTGACTTTACTCTCCTCCAACAATTCCATAAGCTTTCCCGTGTTCCGAGTGATATCCCGCAAAGTGTTTATTTTCCTGAGCAGCATAGCCAAGTTGTCTGAATTCAGGATTATTTCTAAGTAAGTCCCCGGTCCCATCCTTTGATAACTCCTGAGAACCTGCTTAAGGTCTGCCAACTTTTTTGAATAAGCGATTTCTTCCCCCGCAATTGCTATTTTCAGGCCCTCGATTTCCCCGTTTTTTGTTTCTATATCACGAGTAATCCTCGCTTCCTCTTTCTCCATTTCTTTAATCTGCTGTCCCAAGACAAACAGGTTTTCCAAGTTATCCCGTTCAGTTTCAGAAATACTAGCCATTTTTTCTTTAATTCCCGCAAAGGGACCTTCTTGTGCGACTACTAAACCTGTAGGTAGAATCACTGTCGCAAGAGCAATTGCTAGGCAAGAAATTATAAACGCTTTAGAATTTACTGTTTTATACATAAAACGCACCTCCAAGTTTACCTCAACAGAGAATGTAACCTCATTTAACATTCCACACCTTTCTAGAACATTCCTTCAACGGTAATACTCGTTTACTATGAAAAAATAAATAAGTAAACGTTAATGACTAGTACGACGAAAAGCCAGAACGTTTTAGTAGGAAACGTCCTGGCACTAGTAGTGAACTCATTCAACTAAAGATAAGTAAATCTAGGATTTATATCAGGGATGTACTAAAATATCTTTCGACTCTGTCAGGCAAAACAGTCACAATGTTTATATCCGAGCCATACTTTTGTGCCATTTTGATAGAAGCCCAAACATTTGCGCCTGAAGAAGTCCCAACTAGAATACCTTGGACTCTGGCCATATCCCTAGCTGTATTTATTGCATCATCATCGGTAACTTCAACGACTTCATCTATAAGATTCACATCAAGCACTTCGGGGATGAAACCGTCACCGATTCCTTGAATCTTATGTAATCCCGGCTCGTGCCCCAAAAGTGCAGAAACATTTTTAGGTTCCACTGCAATTATCTTGGCCTTTGGATTTTTTTCTTTAATAAATCTGCCGACTCCTGCCAACGTTCCTCCGCTACCCAACCCGGAAACGAAAACATCTACTTTACCCATCATTTGATCCCAGATTTCTGAAGCAGTAGTAAGATAATGAATTTGAGGATTATCAGGATTTTCAAACTGCTGGGGAACAAAGATACTTGAATCTGTTCCTTTTTGTCTCTCAACTTCCGCCACTGATCCGCCAATACTATCTTCAGCTTTAGTCAAGATAAGTTCCGCACCCAATGCCAATACAATCTTTTTTCTTTCCTCGCTCATATTTTCCGGCATAACAATTACTACCCTGTATCCCTTTTGGACACCAACTAAAGCAATGCCAATCCCAGTATTACCCGAAGTAGGTTCTATTATTGTCATACCGGATTTCAATACTCCTCTGATTTCCGCCTGTTCAATCATATGTTTAGCAACTCTGTCTTTGATGCTTCCACCAGGGTTCAGATATTCTGCCTTAGCGAAAATATTCAACCCAGTAAGTTTTTTTAAACTAACCATTGGCGTATTACCAATGATATCCAGAATACTTTCAGTTATCATCTTATATGCTCCTTCGTTTATTACAATTTATTTTGCAATTCTATCTAAATCATTATAACTTATTTTTTTAAATCCGTGTCTGTCCTATCAGTCAAAGCTGAGATTCATTTGAATTTCATGATATCAAATAATTAAGGTTATCCAAAAATAGTGTAACAAGGTTTGGGTCAAACTGCCTTGCGCTACATCTTTTTATTTCTTCTACAGCTTCATCCTTACTCATTTTATCTTTATAAGGACGACCGTTCGTCATCACATCATAGGCATCGAGAATGGAAAATATGCGCGAAATAAGAGGTATTTTTTCCCCCTTCAGCCCGTAAGGATAACCTTGACCATCCCAATGCTCGCGGAAAGCCAGAATGGCCTGGGCCAAAACCGGTTCGTCAATCGATTGTGCCATTCGATAGCCTATCTCAGTGTAACTTCGCATAATATTCCATTCGTCTTGAGTCAAAGGGCCTGCTTTACTCAAAATAGCATGGGGTATAGCAGCTTTTCCGACATCGTGAAATCTGGCCAGCAAGATCATAGTTTCAATTGCATTAGCATCTAACTGAACTTGAAGTACTTCCGAAAATCTTATGACAGCCCCCTTAATTCTTTCAATGTGCTCAATATCTTCAAAGCAATGTTGATGAAGTGATTTCTCTAAGCTTAAAATAATTTTTTCACGGTTTGTTTTGCTTTCCATAAGCTTATTACTATACATTGCACTTTCAGCTACTGTCATTAGACTTGTTAGATTTGTGTTCAATTTTTCACTCGTTGCCGCACCCAAGGAAACGCTCAATTCAATCGGATCGGGGTCCACCTTGCTGCATAAATACTTAACCCTTTCACAGATCTTCTCACATACTGTACTGCTGGCCCCCGGAAGAATCAAGAAAAATTCATCGCCACCCCACCTCGCCACAATATCACTTTGGCGGCAGCAACTAAGGAAAACCTTAGACACGTTGACCAGTAGCTTATCCCCACTTTCATGGCCAAAAACGTCATTTGTTAGCTTCAAACCATTCATATCTGCCATTATGATGCTAAGGGGAAGACTGGCTTCAGATTGAAGCTGGGGTAACATACTTTCCACATAGGCCCTGTTATACAAGGAAGTTAGCTTATCATGGTAACTTAGGTAAATAACTTCATCTTCAACCTTCCGTTTTTCCGTTATATCGGAGAGAATTAACATTAGGGTGTTATTATCTTTCTCTGACTCCCCAGTAGTAATCATTTTGTATTTTACTTCAATATGTTTATGATTAACCTCCACCAAACTAGGGAGTTTGGCAATATACAAAAGTCGTGTTTCAATATCTCTACTGACAAAGATTGCCTTAAGTACTTCCTCGCAATACCTATTTTGTTCTTCATTATCGGGAAACAGAAGTTCCAAGATATTTATATTTCCTATTGCTCTGTTGAAAATACGATTACACTCCATACTGTATTCTCTGTCAATAAGCAAATCACTGGCAAACGTGAGAAAACCCTGATTTGAATTATCTAAAAGGTTCTTTTTTTCACTTTCACGCATTTTTAGGTTTTTTGACTGTGCATCACTTATTTTAAATGCCTTTTTGGTGAGTGTCAGAAGGGTATTATAGTGCTTGGTTAGTTGGTGATATTCAGTCAGGAGCTCATTATCTCTGTATTTTTCGTTGTTAACAATATCCATTGAATGTTCTAAGATCGCTATTTCTTTGAAAAAAAGATCCTTCGAAGTATTGCCCTCTATCATTCAAACACCTCTCAACACGAGAATCAATAGGTCAAAGAGTACCTAGCTTTAACGGTTTGGAATTATGTTGAATTCTAGGTCTGCAAACTCTTTAAACTCCATCGCACACTCCAGTTCACTTTCGTTTTCCTCGTCATAGAACCAGTTGACTACGATGTTCTTCCCCTTTTCAACTGCTTCTTCAAATTTTTCTAAAATCATCATAATGCATTTAGAACTACTTGTATTTATATAAGGCAGACTAAGCTCCAACTGCATTTGCTCTCCATCCTCAACCTGCACAATAAACTCATCAAGCCACTTAATTAGTGGTTCAAAATACTTAAAAGCATTTTCAGGATACGATTGACCTTTAATACTCAGAGTCTTCGTATCCGGATTAAAATTTACTTCAGGCGTAGTTTTAGTTGCTTCTAAATATAACTGTTCCATACTGTCTCCCCCTACACGATTGCCTTAAGTTCATAAAATGTAAATGACTTATCTCGTTCTTCGAAAGAATACTCAATTGGCAAACTCGATTTTCTAGCGATATCAATTAATCCCATACCAGCTCCATTTTGACCAGGTTGGATATCCTTTTTCAGCTGCTCTTTATATAGTTTTTTTAATTCATCTTTATTTAAGCTACGTATTAAATTTAGTTGCTCGTTCAAAGGGTGCACATCACTATTATTAACCAAATTCCCCGACCAGATAAAATAGTCTTCCTTGGATTTCCCTATACAAACAATTGCGGAACTAGTAATTTCTTCATTTATTATGTCGTTCTTTTTAATTGCAAAATAGTTGTTAATATTCTGGGTTTGTTCAATAAAAATTGAGAAGACATTATAAATTTTATTTTTAGGATTATCCTCGTTCTTCATATGTTCTTTAATGGCCTCACCCAATTCTTGAATAATTCCTTGAGAAAAACGTCCAGAAAAGCTTATCAAGATATGGCTATCTCCTAGCATTTTTTGAATTTCGATCAATCTTTTATTCATTGCAAATACCTCCTTTATTGGTATAAGTTCATGTGGAAACTCCTAACGCAAGAATCACTGAATTACATGATTAGGAGATTTGTCTCTTTTCTATAAGAAGCGTCTTATCGAACCTAGGTATAGTTTAAAGTTTTAAAAAGTTTTATGGTTAAAGCTTAAAACCGATGACAGTAATATCTTCTTACTAAAGTAAAAATCTCCTCCGACGATATCCCTAGGTCTCCATATGACAAAAAATGTTCCTCTAGACTATTAAAATAATCCTTAAAATCCGGTAGGATAGCTAATTGAATCCTTTTCGCATAGTCAATGCTTTCGATAATTTCCTCATTTTAATCCTTTAATTCCCTTGTGCGATCCTCAACCTTCTTCTCAAGAGTCCTATTATAATCCTGTATAGTTGCCGCCATTTCATTGAAACTCCTACTCAATTGTCCGATTTCATCGGAAGAAGATACCGGGCACCGTGCATCTAATTGTTTATTGGCAAATTCTCGTACTATTTGGGTCAGTCTCTGAACAGGAGCCAACATATTATTCTTTACAAACATAATGATAACAAGTCATCGGCAATCAATTTTTTTCGGCATTTTTTCCAGCCGTTTCAACCATCTTCTGAGTAGACTCACTTAACATGGCCTTATAGGAAATCGAAAAGCTAACTGCCGAAACAATTGAAAGACAGATGAAACAAATAATGCATACTACGATCACAAATTTATGCTTCAAACTGTTCTTGATCACCTATACGTCCCCCAAACTCCTACAGAAAATTCTTCGGGGTTTTTTATTGCTAATAGATACATTTAGATACTTATCTTATTCAATTGACTTTCATTTCTACATAAAAACAAAAACACCTGCATTTCTGCGCAGATGTTTTACAAAAATAAACTATCCTTATTTCCCCTGAAAATTGACGGCATGTTCCTGAACAAAATCTTGAAAAACAAAACTATCGGATTTTACCTGGTTATACCGTTTCCTAACGGTTTCGATAATCCAAAGCAGAAGGACTTTTCCATCAATTAAGTGATAATGTTCCTTGTATCCTCCACGTCATTGGATCACACCCTTATGATCTATTTATAAGATTCAAACGTCTCGAAAAAATCATGTTCAACTTCGAAAATACTTGTATACCTTTGCTTGACACCCATAAGCCTCTTTAAAAATAATAGTTCCTTTGGATACAATTCCAATTCGTCATACCAGGGGCACTTCTTAAAACCTTTGAGTTCAAAAGAAGAGTAATACAGGTGCAGAAGGAAGTCTCCCAAAAATGCGAAGTCCATATCTGCCCTGTATTTCTCGTTATTAATCCAACGAGCAAGTCCAAAATCAACAAGGTTAACCTTTTGATCATCATATAACGTATTTGGCACCCTTATGTCTCTATGGACTATACTCTTTGAATGCAAATACTTTAATATTTCGACAAGCTGGCTTCCCACTCTGTAAATTTCTTCTCTTTCAAACACGTGCTTGTCAAGATAAATAATGTCCTCAAACGTTCTACCTTCCTTGAATTCGAGTACATAGCCAAAGAAGTACTCAAGCTCAATCTTTTCAATAAACTGGGGAACGCTCTCATGCTGTAAGCTCTTTAAAATTTCTTCCTCAAACCAAGCCTTTGCACCAGCTTTCTTTAGCATTCCCCTTTTTAGTTGCTTGACTATATACGGTTTCTTCTGACCATCAGAAACCAGATAGCAGATACCAAACCGACCTTCTCCTAATGTTTTCTCGATTGTATAGTCTGCGATCTGCTCTGACGGTTGATATTGTTTGTCCCGTCTAAATAGGCTTAAGACCATGAACTCTTACGGCGATGACGACTTGCAGAATGCCCATGACTATCGTCTGAACCGGACCGAGAATGTCTTTTTGAACCTGTCAAAGCTTCCTTGATTTTATCCAATAATCCTCCCGAGCCATGCGGCCTTTTATAATGTCCGCCACCATGATTCTGATCTGGGTAATGTCCCTTATGTTTTGATCTTGAAAAAGAGCTCATAGTTAATCCTCCTTATAATTAATCTTAATCCAAGCTGAATACAGCGCCTTGAAAAAATACCTAGCTGCCTGTTTTTATCACAGACATCAACGAAAATAGTAAGAGGAATATTATGCAAAACAATTTATTTTTATGTATGATACTAAACCGCAATGAAATCACGAATACCACCTCCGATTTAACAAAATACCTGCGGCACTATAATTTTATTAGAATTATAGTCCCACAGGTATTCATCCTGCTGGACTCTTGCGCCAGCCCAGCCCCACCACTTTATAGAAGTGTATCGCCTACTCTATTAGTTAAGATATTAAATTTATTTTAAATTATATGTTAAACAAATTGATTTGTCAAGGCTAAAACTACCGATACTTGAATGGGAAAAACTATTTATACACTTTTAAGACATCAGACATCTTACTTTAAATAAGATATCGGGTACTGTATAATGATATTTAGATTATATGGGAGGTTCACTCATGACAAGAAAAGGAAGAAGTCTAGCTGAAAATGTTGCGGACGATATACTTGCAATGATAACGATCGATAAAAAGTTTGCAATTGGAGATAAGCTCCCTAATGAAAATGAGCTTTCTACAAATTTACAAGTCAGTCGTACTACATTACGAGAAGCCATTCGTATTTTAGTGGCTCACAATATTTTAGAAATTCAACGCGGAAAAGGAACTTATGTGAAGAATAACCTTGAATCAAACAAGGGGTTTGGCTTGAACGAGCTGTCAACATTTCAACTGGACGTGAAAGATTTATATGAGATGCGTCTGATTTTTGAGCCACAATCAGCCTATTATGCTGCAAAACGAGCTACAGATAAGGAACTCGAGCGTATTCAATTCTATGGTAGGCTAGAAGAAGAAAAGATTCTAAAAAAGGAAGATCGGACCGAAGTTGAACAAGCATTTCATAAATCAATCGCCAAGGCAACTCATAACGAGTTTATGAATCGGCTGATGCCTATCCTTTATCAGGCCATTGACAAGGGAGTATATTTATCAGATACAAATGAAGAAATGGTGCAGAATACCTTGAATGACCATCGGATGATCATGGAGTTTTTATCAAAACGAGACGCCGAAGGGGCGAAAACTGCTATGATGCTGCATATCATTCACGCAATGAGGGGCTTTGGGATTAAAGAAGAATAAGGAAATACTCGGCTGTTTTAAAGAACTTAAATGAACTTTAAAACAGCTTTATTGTTTAAGCATAGTATATTTTTTTATAGACATTGGACATCATACAATATATAATGTAATAATACAGCAACTACTATATTATAGAGAGGTGTTCGGATAATGAATAGTGATGCAGTAACTAAAAGCGCGCCGCAACGCGCATTGTTTCATGCGCTGGGGTTGACAAATGAGGAAATTGAAAGGCCTTTAATCGGTATTGTCAGCTCCAAAAACGATATCGTTCCAGGACATATGAATCTGGATAAAATCGCGGATGCAGTAAAGCTGGGTGTGGCCATGGCCGGAGGAACTCCGCTTGTCTTCCCCGCGATTGCAGTATGTGACGGCCTTGCAATGGGTCATCAGGGAATGAAGTATTCACTTGTTACAAGAGAATTGGTTGCCGACTCTACCGAAGCCATGGCACTGGCTCATGCCTTTGACGCACTTGTAATGATTCCGAACTGTGATAAGAACGTTCCCGGATTGTTAATGGCCGCAGCCCGGTTGAATATTCCAACCATATTTGTCAGCGGCGGTCCAATGCTTGCAGGAAAAGTGGATGGACAGAAAATTAGCTTTAGCAGTGTTTCCGAAGCAGCCAGTGCATTCAAGGCGGGAAAAATGACTAAGGAAAAATTACTGGAATTTGAAAACAAAGCCTGCCCAACCTGCGGTTCCTGTTCAGGAATGTATACAGCCAACAGCATGAACTGCCTGACAGAGGTGTTGGGAATGGGGTTGCAAGGCAATGGCACGATCCCTGCGGTTTATTCAGACCGGATTCTGCTTGCCAAGCACACGGGTATGCAGATTATGGAACTGCTGAAAAGGGATATTCGGCCGAAGGATATTCTGACAGAGGATGCCTTTATAAATGCCTTGACCCTAGATATGGCCTTGGGTTGCAGCACCAACAGTATGCTACATCTTCCGGCGATTGCCCATGAATGCAGCATTGAATTAAATCTTAATATCGCCAACGAAATCAGTGACAAAACACCGAATCTCTGCCATCTCGCGCCTACTGGGCATACTTACATCGAAGAGCTCAATGAAGCCGGCGGCATCTACGCGGTGATGAACGAAGTCAATAAATTAGGCTTGCTCAAGACTGATTTGATGACCTGCACGGGCAAAACTGTTGGGGAAAACATTACAGGTTGCATTAATAGAAATACTGAGGTAATTAAGCCCGTCGAAAACCCGTACAGTAAAACTGGCGGAATTGCTGTATTAAAGGGAAATCTGGCACCAGATTCCTGCGTTGTTAAGCGTTCCGCAGTTGTACCCGAAATGCTGAAACATGAAGGTCCTGCCAAAGTATTTGACTGCGAAGAAGATGCCATGGAAGCAATTAATTCCGGCAAAATTATCGCAGGAGATGTCCTTGTGATTCGATACGAAGGCCCGAAGGGTGGGCCTGGCATGAGGGAAATGTTAAATCCTACCTCTGCCATTATGGGACGTGGACTCGGAGAAAGCGTCGCCCTGATTACCGATGGGCGATTCAGTGGGGCAACCAGAGGCGCAGCAATCGGCCATGTTTCTCCTGAAGCAGCGGTTGGAGGTAATATCGCTTTGATCGAAGAAGGCGACATCATCCAGATTGACATTATGGCAAATGAAATTAACTTTATTATAAGTGATACTGAACTAAAAAAGCGCAGGGCGAACTGGAAGCCACGAAAGCCCAAAATTTTAACTGGATACCTTTCCAGATATGCCGCAATGGTCACGTCGGGAAACAGAGGTGCCATTTTAGAAATCCCTAAGCAATAACCCAAAATCAACCAGCAAACTGTTTTAAGTAGTAAGCTGGTTGATTTCTTTTTGACCTATTAATTGGCCTCCTTCAACCGCCGGCCGATCTCGATAGCGTTGTTAACACTAACTTTTCGGTCTGGTGTTTAATTGTGTTAACTTCAACGCCGAAATTCTAGCGGTCTGTCCATGCGGAGGAAAGGATGTGAAACGATGGCAGTAGTTGGGACGCCTCACCCATCGTGTAATGTCAGTGGCTCACCCTCAGATTCTCCTTGATATTCGAGTTCAAACGACTTGTTCTATGCGATTACTGGAATTTATGTGTTGATACTCAAATATTTTTCCTATATTATAGTTTTAGAAATGAACTAATATTTATATATTTAGAATTTCTTCTTTAGGGAGCGCAAGAAATGAAGTCAAAACTCATCCTGCTCATCGATGATGATCCATCTATCCAAAAACTCTTGAAGGCTGCCTTAGAAAAAAACGGTTATTCGACGATGTCCTGTCCTTCTGGAGAAGCTGCCCTGGAAAAGCTAGAACAATATACCTTTGAAGCTGTAATTTTAGATATCGTTCTCCCCAATATGGACGGTTGGGATGTCCTGAAATGGATCAGAAATCATCACGTTCAACACCAGCTTCCCGTGATTATGTTAACCTGTAAAGATAGTGAAATAGAAACTGTCATTGGTCTGGAAATGGGAGCGGACGATTACCTTAGTAAACCTGTCAGGTATCATGAACTCATTGCCCGTCTAAAAAAAGCCTGCAATAAAAATGCTAATGTCTTAAACAGCCCAAAATTGCTTTTTGTTCATGGGATAGAAATCGATCAAGAAAGCCGAACTATCTCTATTAATAAAACGTCGCTTCCCTTAACATACCGAGAATTTGAACTCCTGACTCTCCTTGCTAAAAATCCTGGCAGAGTCTTTACACGAGATCATCTCCTGGATTTATTATGGCATGACGAACAATTTCTCGAGACTCGAACAGTCGATGTACATATTCGTCGTTTACGCAAAAAAATTCAGGAACAAGGTGGCAATCCAGACATCATTGAAACCATTCGCAGTATTGGATACCGACTAACAACCGATTAACCTTCACTCTGCATGTGAGTCTTTCCACAATAAGCCTTCATCCTCTTATAGGTGCTCTGGCTCTATTCCCTTAGGAAGATGGCAAATTGGGCAAATACCCGTTTTAGGTGTATCCACACTTTGCTGGCAAGTACAAAAGCGTTGAGGGGGGTTGCCTGCCTCACAATTGATACCGCCTGCCACATTGCTTAGGTTATCCTCACTCAATTCATCTTTATCCAATATTTCTTGTTTTTCTATAGCTAAGCTATTCAGAAGCCGACTCAGAAGTTTGTCTTTTATCAGGCTCTCCGCACTGAGATCAAGAGCAATAAGCTCTTGTGAAAGATCAATTAACTCCTGATATTCTTGCGGACCATAATCAGATTCCTGCGGTTTGCCACTCAGACATTTATCCAGATCGCTATTAAACCTTTTTGCCCAATAATGTTCGAACAAGAGACTCCCCCCTCCGATCTGGCAATATCTTATCATGACTTTCGTTTACATTACTAGCTTAACTTTCTTAACAGCAGGGCAGCGCCTTTCCCCTGCATAAAAGCTCCCATAAAACTTCAAGCAAGAAGCTCTGCAGGTCCTGCAATTGCTAAGATTACTGCAGCTCTTACAAGGTTCTTCAATATTTTCCTCAGTGTTCCTTAATTGAGCCAATACTTCTGATTCAAACCAGTACTTCTTAATACTTGAGTACTCCTGGGGGTAGGGCAGATGTCGGCAAGGTCTCATCCTGCCATTCACATCCACCGCCATGATAGTCCTGCCTGCTTGACATCCGGCTAGACTATCAGGATTATTACTATATACCGCAGTCCGCAGGTGGGGATAGCAACTTTCCACGTAAATAAAGGGAGAACGATCCTGATATTGCTGAAGATAGTGCGCTAATTCCGCATATTCCGGTCCGCAAAGATAGTTATCAGTATCTTTTCCTGAATCAGGTTTCAGGCGTAAAACAGCAATTACTTTCACTCCATAGTTTCGGGCTAGCTCTACCACCTTGGGAAAATCACGGGCATTATCCTGGCGGGCTACCCAATTGATCCCATAATTGAGGGAAGTCTGCCGCAGGAGTTGCAGGGATCTGATACCATCTTGGTATCCGTCTCTGGAAAGACTATGAATCTCCTTTGTAGAACCGTTGAGTGAGATGAAAATCCAACCGATCCCAGCCTCCTTAAGTTCCTCCAGTCGTTCGCCGGTAAGACCATAACCGCTAGTCGCCATGGTTGCTCTCATACCAAGTTGGTGAACGTGTTGCAGGGTCTCAATCAGGTAGGGGTAAACTAATGCTTCACCCCCGCTTAAGGCAATCCACTTCGTTTTTAATTGGGCAGCTTCGTCAAGACAGGCAAACAGGGTAGCTCTATCCATATTTTTGCCAGTCTTTAAATCACAATAACATTGTGGACAGCGGAGGGGACATCTAGTGGTTAACTCAAAATGAACTAATTCAGGACTTGCCGCTGATCTTAAAGGAGGGGCATCTGGCAAAACCGTGTTTAAGACCTCTTCCAGCATGCTGCCAAAACTCTTACCTTGTTTCGTGCCGGTTATGTTTTTCATGCATTGACCTCCTCGTAATGAGACAGATAAGGTATATGGCCCTAAATATTATTACCTCAAGACCATTGATAGTTCAGCTTGCCTGCCTGTATACAAGCAGCCCTGCTGATATTTGCGACTCCGCTATGCTGAGATAGCGGAGTTGCAAATCATTTCAGCAGGGCAGATCACCCAGTTAAATCCATTACGATTAATACGGTAAGAAACCCCAGCTATCGCAATACAAGCAATTGTTGAAGCGGTTTACCACCCACTGAAAAAGTCAGCAAATTTATTTCCAGCATAGTCTACACCTTTATTCACTGCATCTATAGCATCGTCTAGCCCTTTATCCACTGCAATTATACCATTTATTAAAGTTCCACCGCCAGCTACATTAGCTAGGTCATCATCAGAAAGCTCCCCAGCAGCTTTTTTCGCTTGAAGTACAGTGCCTTTAAGAGATTCCTGGGAAACATTAAAGCCTGCTTTAACAGCAACATCAGTAACTGCTGCAACTTCTGCATCTATGTCCGAAGCACCTTCCATTGCTTGCTTAACTTTAACCTGTAATTCGCTGTCCTCTCGCATAGCTTTTATAAATTCAATTGATTGATCCATTTTTATTTTCCTCCTTAATAAATTAAATTAATTAATATTAACTATAACTAAATGTAAGTTTAACCCCCCCCTTCTACCACCCTTGGCAAACTAGATACTTAACTGGACCTAAACCATTGTTAATTGGTTTGATAGCCCGTTTATCCGTCAATAAGTAATACTGTTTTACACCCAATGTATTACATAAAAGATTTAGACAAATTACGACAATGTTAACCATCCAAAAACCGCTCATAAAGATCTTCGGCAAATTGCGGGGTTACCAACCGGCCTTGCTCGACGACTGAAATTGCTTCATCTACCCGCTGATTTTCCATGTATATTACTGCCAAGTCATGATAGGGGTCCATGAAATCCGGTCCAGCTAATTGAATCGCTTTTTTGAGATAAGCTATACCCTCTTCGCTTCTGCCCAGACGACAAAGGCTTAATCCCTTGCCTTTATTGGCGTAAGGATTTTCAGGATTGTTCATAATAATCTTTTCGTTAGCCTCAAGAGCGTCGGCAAAGTTACCGAGCTTGAAGCTTACAAACCCATAAAGTTTAAAGACTGATTCATCATCTGCTCCGCGCCGGATTGCTTCTGCTAGGGCAAGGGCTGCTTTTTGCCAAAGACCTTGTTCCGCGAACTCACGGCCTATAACTAAGAGTCCATTTATGTCTTCCGTCATACTCAACTTCTCCGCTGCTTTATGCATCGCAAAATTGTAGGAACAGTGCGTGTTTTCGGCATAGACGCTACCGCCAAAGGTCAGCTTAGAATTTGAACACCCGCCAAGGCATTTTTCACCAAACCGACACGTCCTGCATAATCCCTCGAGCATTTCCTTCTTCATACCTCTGTTCCAGGCAAAGCTGGTAGGATCCTCCCAGATCTCCCGTAGAGATCTTTTCCGAATGTTACCGGCTATAAAGCTCTTGTCCCTGTTTGAAGTGCAGGCTGTGATATCGCCGTTGTGCAGTATGCCGAAAGTCCCCTTACCTGCCGTGCAACTTTGGGGTGGACAACCGCCATTGCGCATTTTTAAGAGTTCGATATGTTTCAAGCTGTAGTAACCGAGACAATCACCAGGTATTACCTCCAGCCTTTTTTCCAGCATTGTTTGATAGGCTATGTCAATTACTGAATCTACTTGGAAAGGCTCCAACACCCACTCTCGATTTTC
Organism: Desulfosporosinus sp. BRH_c37; assembly: GCA_001516045.1. Classification (GTDB taxonomy): domain Bacteria; phylum Bacillota; class Desulfitobacteriia; order Desulfitobacteriales; family Desulfitobacteriaceae; genus Desulfosporosinus. The sequence continues at coordinate 4,393 of LOEW01000029.1, read as the reverse complement.
GGCTAATTTACCCATGGGGAAGCCAATTTGCAACTGCCAACCCCGCACCCCTTTCTCTATTAAAATGTCTTTCAATCGAGAAAGTTCCGCTAAATTCTTTTGGTTAACCGTAGTGATTACCATTGGCCCGATCTTGCGTTCCTTCATTAGATCTAGAGCTTGCATAATCCTTTGAAAGGAACCTTTTTTCCTGATCATGTCATGAGTTTGTTCCAGACCGTCGATACTAAAAGCAATAATGTTAACACCAGCTGTGATCGCTCTGTCCAAGATCTGTTCATCCATCAGCCAGCCGTTAGTGATTAAATTGGCTTTCACGCCGTTGGATGTCAGCCTTTGTATGATTTGGTCCCAATCCGATCGGGTAGTTGGCTCACCTCCCGACAAGCTGATCCATTCCATCCCTAATTCAGAAATGTCGTCGCATAGTCTTAGAGCTTCGACAGTCGTCAGTTCGTCCGGCAATGGGCTTGCGCAGGATGAGCCGCAGTGCCCGCACCTCAAATTACAACCCATGGTAATTTCCCACACAGCAGTAACAGGTTTATTAATCACAAAATACCCTCCCAGGAAAAACCCTCTTGGCAGTTTTCTGCCCAACGATTAAACGGACCATGAGTGAACCATAAGAGTGCGACAAAAATTACCCAACTATTTGCTTCCGAATATATCGGGGAAATTCCAAGCTCCCGGCACTCCATAAGCTACGCAGTAGTTATCAAAATTAGATGAAAATCCACCCGCTACTTGATTAAGTTGGTCATCCGTTAATTCAAGGGTATCCAGTTCAGGTACGATTAAATGCAATGTGTTTTTTGTCTCTTGGTGAATTTTGATCTGGAGGTTGTCTGGAATTATCACACCAAACTCATTTTCCAATGCCTTTTTAGGATTACTAAGGAGTGCCGCTCGGAATTCCTCCTTTTCAATAGCTCGCTTAGCAATCTTTTCGTTTAATTCAAAGGTAGTAAGGGTCGACATCTTGAATTCCTCCTCATATTTTTTACCTTGTTTAGTTAAACTCTTCTTACTCGATCGTAGGATATAATCCCAAACTTCTCTTTATCTTTTCTTCATACCCATTTTTGAAAAAATAACAGCTGCCGGCGTCTACACCGTAAAAGCTGCCTGAACAATTAATGGCATTAGCCCGGCAGCCCATGCCGCACTTCAGTTTATGTTCGCAGCCGGCACATTCATTGTTTTCCCGAAACAGTTCTTCCAATCTTGTATCAATAGTGTCAAAATACCGCGAACCGTTCATGGCTTCGGTGATGGTTGTGGTCAAAAGGTTCGGCATTTCCTTTTCCATGGACGTGCCGGTCATCGGGATACAGGGAAGCAACTTGCCGTCCGCCATAATATACAGATTTATGCGGCAGCTTCTGCAGACTGTCTGCCGGAGCGCCTTTTCCGTACCGTCAAATTTTAGGAAAGGTATTAGGTATTGATCGCTTTCTTTAGCACAGTAATAAAACCCGCCCAGCATCATGGCAAAGGGTGCTCCGTCTCCGTGGTGCTTTTTGATGAGCTGCAGATAGGCAGCGTATAAATCCTTGATAGGGATGTCGTATTGGCCCTGCTCCTGCTCCCAGTTGCCAACGCTCATTGTTGGTGATATCTTCCAGGAAGATACGCCCAGTGTTTTTAAAAGATCATAGGTTTGAGTCAGTTTGTTGAGATTGTCTTTATGCAGCGCTGTTTCTATGCCGACCTCGAAACCGTGGCGGCGCGCTCGCTTAATCGCTGCCACGGTCGCCTCCTCCGCCCCCGGCACGCCGCGCAGCCAGTCATGGCAGCCGCAGCAATCGAAGCTCATGTAAATCCCGCACTTTATATCTCTTGCTTGCAACTGCTGCAAAAGCTCGTCGGTGAGCAGCACGCCATTGGTATGTAATTGGTGGATGGCGATCCGTTTTTCCCGTAAAGCATCCACAAGCTGCCAGAAATCCCGCCTGACAAGGGGTTCGCCGCCGGTTAAGCTAACCTTGCCGATATTGGCATCCGAAATTTGATCGATAATTTCAAGACACTGCTCGGTAGTCAACTCGCCGTATTTAGCCTGGGGCGCGGACATATAGCAGTGGCGGCAGCGCAGGTTGCATTTGCCGGTGATCGACCAGTGCACCGAGTCGGCAAAGCGTGCTTCTGTCCGGCGATACTTCTGATGCCCGGCCAGGCCCTCGCCCCCGGCGCATTCCCCGGCAATACCTTCTTTAATCAGCTTGTCAATTGCTTCTTTATGCGCAGATAAGATGAGCGGCGAAGCAAGGTCCGTCTTCCCATCACAAAAGCTTGCCGCCTGAAAGGTTATGGCGTCCAGCAGCATGGTCTGTCCGGTATTGGTATCAGCTATGCCGTACGGTATGCCCTTCCAGCCGCGCAAGATAAAATTATCTTTTAAGCGTGCATACATTTCAATTTTCCTTTCATTCTTGCTGGGCAGACGGTAAACTCCCGTGCCCGGGGGGCCGGAATCTTACCGTCTGGTTTAAAACTAAGACCGCTCCTTCCGGAGCCAAGGCTTATTTGCATAACAGAGGTTAATAGTGTGTTGGAGCATCAAGGATGTATGCTTAAATATCAAAACCGACAATTACACAAATAGTACCGATACCTATAATACCAAGAAGACCAAGCCCACTACAATATCCGACCCCAGCCGCAGCTCCTCCTGCTACAGCCTCCAATTCGTTGTTATCAAGCTGACGATTCGCACTTGCCTGCACCATTTCTTCCTCATATTGCCGCAGTTCCTCCATGGTAAAGGAGAAACCAATTTCCGCCGCTATGGGCAAAACTAACTTTTCCGCCAGCATGACCCTCTTTTTCTCATCCTTTGCTTCGCCCTGATATTGTTTATCAAGCTCGTTCAACCTCGTTCTGAGCCCTTCATCGGCGACAACAGCCTCATAAAACTTTTTAACATTTTCCTTGGCCATTTAAATCCACTCCTTTTTATTGTTTTTAGTTGATGTAGTATCAAGAATGTATCTTAGACTGCAGCACCGCCAATAAAACAAAGTACAGTACCAGCTATTGCACCCACACCTGCACCAACAACAAAGCAGAGTTCTCCGCCCAAAAGCAGACTAAGTCCTCCTGCTACAGCCTCCAATTCGTTGTTGTCAAGCTCACGATTCGCACTTGCCTGCACCATTTCTTCTTCATATTGCCGCAGTTCTTCAATGGTAAAGACCAGACCAATTTCCGCCGCTATGGGCAAAACCAACTTTTTCACCAGCGCGGCTTTCTTTTCCTCATCCATTGCTTCGCCCTGATATTGTTTGTTAAGCTCGCTCAACCTTACCCTAAGCCCTTCATCCGCGGCGACCGCCTCATAAAACTTTTTAACATTTTCCTTGGCCATTAAAATCCACTCCTTTTCATTTTCGGTTTGATCTCCAGTGAGGTGACTTGTTGATCAGTCTATAAGTAATACTGTTTTACACCCATTGTATTACGCGAAAGATTTAGACAAATTACGACAATAATCCTCGGGTTTTGGTTGAACCGGGGTCCAGGGCTAGGCAGAACCAACGGTAGCCATCACATATTTGTACATACAGAGGTTAGGGAATTACTGAATATACAGAATGTCAACGGGATGGCCAAGCCATACCAAATTAGGCAACTATCGAAACTCGTGGAACTGTACAATCTAAAGATAGGAGAATAATGAGAATGGCGGACTATCATGTAAATATATTCTACAGCGAAGAAGACGGTGGATATATTGCCGACATCCCAGATCTAAGAGGCTGCTCGGCATTCGGTCTGACACCGGAGGAAGCATTACAGGAGTTACAGGCAGCTAAAAGGGCTTGGCTTGAAACTGCTATGTCCGAAGGAATCCCAATCCCCGAACCGCGATATCAACCAATTATTTATCAAGTTAACTGATCTTCTGTTCGGCCACAATTTCTCCTCGTAGTTTCAGGCCATAAAGAAAACTTGACTTAGCCGAGCCTTGGCGAAGGCGATACCGTTAGTTGCTATGCTACAAACGACGAAGACACTGTCTTCGCACGGGCTAAACCTTCTTGCAGCACTGTCTTCGCACGTATTAGCCTTCTTGCAGTATGCAAATAAAATACTCCTCTTGCCTGATCAAACCGATCGTTGTCTGAACAGTCGGTTTGATCAGGCGTTTATTTATGAATATTATCGTAGTTATCGTGGTGTGCTCATCGGTAAAATAATCGATGGTTATCGAATGGAATAAAAGTACGATCCGCCACGGCACCTGGAACATAAATATGCAGGTTGGGGAGCTTTTTACATAGACATATGCGGTTCAATCCCCACGAAAACACAGTACGCAAGTTTTCTTTTATCGGTATCTTGGTCCACTCCCACAAAAAAACAAAAATTGTGATACTCCCCCCCCCCC
>LOEW01000028.1 GCA_001516045.1 Desulfosporosinus sp. BRH_c37 | reverse complement strand
TCTTATATCTGAACGTACCCCTGCGTATGCAAACAGAGCAATGACGAGCCGGAATGGGCTCACTATTGCTCCGTTTGCATATTTAATATTCAGACTGAGTTGGATTTTTCTCGCTTACAAAGGTTGCTCTCAACAGTAAGGCACCACCCATAAGCTGAATTGCTATCATACTTTCCCGAAGAATGACGACTAAAAAATTAAGAATGAAACAGAAAGACCCAGTTTTCTCCAAGTTACATACCCTATAACCATAAAATCAAAGCGTATTCTTTTATTTTCTCCCATGACATTCTTTGCCTCAGGGAGGAAATAACGACGAATAAAAACAAACTTCCAATAAGCCCCCGAAGTAACTTTTATATCGTATATGAAAACCACCTGCTCTAAGAGTTTAGAAATACATACAATGAAGTAACATCTACATTAACATCAACGCACGTGGAGTGCTTAATAGTGCTATACTCGGCGGAACTGCTTATGAGGCGTCATTAATTGTCGTTCCGCGTAAGTTCCAGGACCCTTCGCGAAACGACACGTTTCGCCGAATAGATGGCCCGAAAATTAAATGGAACCTACTTAGTGTTCCAATTTTCCCCCTTGAAGGTGGTGCACTTGGACCATTAAAACTCAAATCAGAGGATAAGGCCTTCTGGATTGCCAGTCGCTCACGTCGGTCAACTGGGCTTGAAGAGACAGAGGGTGCGGCCTTGAAAATCGTAAATATTGAGTATACGTATCCAGTGCTGGCTGAGTTACAAATTCCTTGGCTCATAAATCGTAGCAATTATTGGGAGAAAGATACTGAACGTACCTTTTTAGTCTTAGGTGCCATCTTCGAAGCCTATCGAGCAAAGCGTATCCATGAAGAAGATTACTTGAACCAACTTTCAAAACTCGAAACCGCTGCATTTCCGAGCCACAAAGGGACAAGGGAGCATTTAAAAGAGCTACTTCTACCACCCCGATTACGCCTGAAACCGGAAGACAATTTATACGCTGCAGGACAGGAATACAATAGTCTCGCCCTACCGGAGAGCTTCTTAGAACCTCCACCTAGTGAGGCCAAACAAGTTAGTAGTGATCGCGAACTGGAGCGGAAACGTAAACTTTTGGAAGATTGGCGTCAATTTTTAATTGATTGTGGGGTCAAGGGTAAACCACGGTTCATGTTTAATACCGTGAAATATAAACCCTTTGATTTCAACAGTACTGATTCAATACGCTACGAGCTATGGAATAGACATATCAAACATGATTATACGAGCCATAATCCAGTAGAACTAATTACTGTCCAGCTGGATGCTGGAACTCAGTCTGTCCTTGCCACTGATGATTATGATAAGAAGATGATGGCAGAGAGTTTATACAGCACCTGGATGGAATCCTTCGGCAAACAATCCTTGAATTTAGATAACAATTATAATTACAGGGACAATCCACCCGCCGGATATTTTCTAACACGCTATCGTCGACATGAAAATAGAAGTCCAGTTATTAAAGATCAAGACTGGGGTGGTGTAACCCGCAAGCTCATTCCGTTGAAGACCGTTACAGGCTCCACAACCACGGCTGTTTTAGGCTTAAGAATTTCTGACGAACAACTGGCGACGAATTGTTACGTTACTACGCGATATCTACCACTGGTCTCGGAAAGTACGGGTTCAGGTCATGGATATCATTCGGTTTATCTAAACTCCCTGAATGTACGGCCACTGCGTGTTTCAGATATCAATGCCCTTTGGGATAAAGTCGAAGATAACTATTACCCAGATATTATTAAAATTGCCTTAGAAGTTGCTGCAATGGGCTTTTCCCTTGCTGGCTTAGAACTCTATGATTATGAACAGAGTCGGCTGCGTTCCGCTAAAGATTTTCATCTTGGGCTGGAGGGAACAAAGGGCTCCGCTCTGATCGAAAAACAGTATGGACAAGACGGTCAGCAGTTGGGGAAACAACTCGGCTTAACGGCAGAGACAGATGCCAATCTTTTCTTAGGTCTATTTGGTCGTATCCTAGATGGGGTAATCATTAGCTCAGATGACAGAGGATACTAAGGAGTGGAAAACTGGACTTGATCCCGAAGAAGAAGTCGGCTTACGAAGTGGTTTGATCCAAGACCTTGCTCAGTCTTTGGCAAAAGGTCCCGAACTGCATCAAAAACAAATAAGGCAGCGAATAAAGAATACTAAAACTGTACCAGACAATGTAAAACTCGTGGATGTTGCGGCTGAAGATAGTACGGAATTTTTAGGAAGCGAGTATAATGGCCAGTGTCAGGTGTGTGGTACTGAACTTCGTTTAAGTAATGGTAATAAATGGATTGAAATCTTTCATATTCTCCAGGTTGGACATGATAACTGGTGGGGGAATCGGCCCTTTAATATCCTAGGACTAATTAAAAACACAACACAACACAACTAAGAGGCAAAGAGTTATTCACCAAATTTGGATTCTCTTTAGATACGCAGTATAATTGATAAAAATCTGCCTGAAGCGAGGGAGACCTATATGCAAAAAATTGTCCCACACTTATGGTTTGACAAGGAAGCCGATGAGGCAGCAAAATTCTATATGTCCCTCTTTGAGGGATCAAAACTGAAGAGCAAAACCATCTTAAGCGGCACACCCTCAGGATCCATAGATATGATCACAATTGAGCTGGCAGGACAAGACTTCATGCTGCTCTCAGCGGGTCCATTATTTAAATTTACTCCAGCGGTATCCCTTCTGATCGCTTGTAGTTCTGTTGAAGAGGTTGAAAGGTTATGGGAGAAGCTTATCGAAAATGGCGCAGCGCTGATGCCCTTAGACACCTATCCGTTTAGCAAAAAATATGGCTGGGTGATGGATAAATACGGCCTATCTTGGCAAGTGATGTACATGGGTGATTTCGAGATTAAACAAAAAATAACCCCAACCCTGATGTTTGTTGGAGATCAGTGTGGTAACGCAGAAGAAGCTATCCGATTCTACACAACCGTATTTAAACATTCCAGTGTTGGCAATATCCTGAGATACGGCGAGGGTGCTGCTCCAGACAAAGCTGACACGATTCAACATGTTGACTTCGTACTTGAAAACCAAACCTTTGCAGCGATGGACAGCGCCTATGAGCACAACTTTACGTTTAACGAGGCCATTTCCTTGATGGTGATGTGCGATACACAAGCAGAAATAGACGGTTATTGGGATAAGCTATCAGCAGTTCCTGAAGCCGAACAATGCGGTTGGTTAAAGGACAAATACGGATTTTCATGGCAGATTGTACCCACGATGATGAATGACATGATGCAGACTAAGGACGCTAAGAAATTGGCCCAAGTGACTGAAGCATTTCTTAAAATGAAAAAATTTGATATCGCTGAATTAATAAAGGCCTATGAAGAATAACTTAAGGAGGACATTTTGCTGAAAGTATAACCAACAAAACGTCCTCTTTAGAGCAAACAAGGCTTTTCGGAGGTTTCGATGAAATTACTTAACGTAGACATTAACCACGCGGGGTATTCTGACAACCTGCATGTCATCAACAGCGTAATCTGAATACTCATAATCAATAAACCTTAGAATCAACAGAAGGACCTCTCGGAAGTCTTTCTGTTGTTTCTCTCTTCTATTGGAGGTGCTTTTTTCAGTGGCCTGTAAATTATTATGGAAAGCGAATGTAAGTGGCAATAGGAATGCATAGAGCTAAAAAGAATTGATAATTATCGTTCGATATAATATAATTATCGTACGGGGTGATTAGAATTATGAACGATATAAACGATGAAGGTCATCAAAAACCGAACGATATAATTACAGCCACAGAGCTTAAAAGCAATCTCGGGACATATTTGGATTATGTAATCAATAATAATGAAGTGGTAATTACCAAAAACGGTAAAAAAGCGGTGAGGCTCACACCTTACCTCACAGATAGCGACCGCTATTTTCTCATGAAGGAGAAGGCTTTGGACTACCAGTACGGAGGCAAAAAAGTCTCCTATGAGGAATTTAGGGAAATCTACGAAAAAAGCGATTTGCGCATGGAATTCATCAACGGTGAAATTGTGCTGTTAAGCTCGCCAAGAATTATCCATCAAGAAATCTCGGGAAACTTATATGTTGGATTCAAGGAGTACCTCAAAGGGAAAGGATGTAAGGTATTTTATGCCCCTTTCGATGTACATTTCCGGAAAGAAGGCTTCAAAGACCCTGATGTAATGCAGCCCGATCTGCTTGTTGCTTGTGATGTGGCTGAGACCACTGATGAAAAAGGCCGGTATATGGGCACGCCTGTTCTGGTTGTTGAGATCTTATCGCCAAGCACCAGGTCCAAAGATATGGTGGATAAGCTGAATACCTTTATGATTTCAGGGGTCAGGGAGTTTTGGATTGTCGATCCTGATCAGGAGATTATACTGGTTTATGGGTTTAAAGACCTGGATATTGATCATTTTCGGACCTACAGGAAACAGGAAACAGTTCGGTCGTATTGGTTTCCTGATTTGGAAATTGCAGGGACTATGGTTTTTCCTTAAATCCTCTGGGGAGCTACACGGGAAATACAATTAAGTACCACCGAAGCAGAGTACGGAGTCCCGCTCCCACTTGAAGAAGTGGGAGTCTTACGATTGCCTAGAAAGAGATTTTAAACAGAATAAGGAGGAAGAACAAATATATGAAAAACTTTTTTGGAAAACTCCAATATAATTCACCGGTAACCCTGACGTTTGCATTAGTTTCCTTGGTTATATTGTTGTTAGGACAGATAACAGACGGACTGTCTACAAATTTGCTTTTTAGTGCATACCGATCATCTTGGACGGATCCTTTGACTTACTTCAGATTGTTGGGTCATGTTCTTGGCCATATGAATTGGAGCCATTACTCCAGCAATATGGTTCTATTTCTGGTATTGGGCCCCATTCTTGAAGAAAAATATAAATCACGATCGTTCTTAATAATGATTGCCATCACTGCCTTTGTCTCTGGATTTTTGCATGTTGTTTTATTCCCCAGTACTGTACTACTGGGGGCAAGTGGTATCGTATTTATGATGATAGTCTTATCATCAGTTGCCGGCATGAAGGATGGGAAAATCCCACTCACTCTGATATTGGTCATAATTGTTTATCTTGGAGGAGAGATATTAAGTATTGGCTCCAAAGATGGAATAGCACATATAGCTCATATTTTAGGAGGAATCTGCGGTGCAGGCTTTGGTCTTATAGGCAGACGTCCATAAGTGTCAACACGTTACAACAACCATTGCGACTGCTAAAAAGCCCGGACTTTTGAGCTATGAAATTAAACTATTCTGAAAATTATAAGAGCCATGAAAGGGTTTCAACGATACTATGAATGCTTCACAAGTTATCATAAAAACGGTGAAGATCCATCAGAGATGGGTTTCTCTAGTTGGGGAATATCTTGAGGAAGAGCTATTAAAGTATGTAGAGATTGTCAGAAATGCTAATGAAATCTCAAAACGCCAAAAGCGGGGATAAGAAAGAGAATGAACAGAATAAGTGAACATCAAGAAAAGCAGCTATCTCACTTGGGTTAGCTGCTTATGCTATGCCCTGTTGTATAGTAATACTTTGTTCAAGTCGGGTTACTTTTTATGCTATAATTATACAAAAAAACCGTCATAGGTTGGAATAAGGAGATAATGATGCCAGCTATTACCAACCCTGTGATCGTCCAAAGTGATCGCTCGGTTCTCTTAGAAGTACAGAATCCTCTCTATGAAGAAGCTCGTGATGCCTTAGCAATCTTTGCTGAATTGGAAAAAAGCCCTGAGTACATGCATACTTACCGCATCACCCCATTATCCTTATGGAATGCTGCCTCCAGTGGGATTTCTGTTTCTGACGTCTTAACTGGTCTTGAGCAATACAGCAAATTTCCTCTGCCCGCTGCGGTGCGCACGGAAATCCAGCAGCTCATGGGACGATACGGTTTGGTCAAGCTAATTCGAGACGGAGAGAAGCTCTGTCTGGTTGCGGAGGACCCGGTGATCTTGATGGAAATTATCCGTCACAAAGAAGTCAAGCTATTGCTGGCCTTCGGTGAAAGGGAGAGGTACTACGATTCCCGAAATCCGTCTGTAAAGCAAGTCGAGATAAACCCGGAAGCACGTGGTCAATTGAAACAGCTACTTATGAAACTCTTTTACCCAGTCGAAGACTTAGCGGGTTATAGCGAGGGTACCCCTTTGCCGATCGCTTGGCGTACCGAAAAGCCTGAGGGTGATCCGTTTGCTTTGCGTTCGTACCAGCAAGAGGCCGTCGCAACCTTCCATCAGCAAGGATCGGTACGCGGAGGCAGTGGTGTTTTAGTCTTGCCTTGCGGGGCGGGTAAAACGGTGATTGGCATGGGGGTGATGGCGAAATTGCAGTGCGAGACGCTAATTCTGACAACCAATAATAGTGCCGTCAAACAGTGGCTGCGCGAATTGGCGGATAAGACCACTTTAGAGTCAACCCAGATGGGGGAGTATACCGGTGAGAAAAAGGAGATCTGCCCGGTCACAGTAGCCACTTACCAGATTCTCACTCACCGTTCGTCCAAGACGGGCGAGTTCAGTCATTTCCATTTATTTAATGAAAAGAACTGGGGTCTCATTATATATGATGAGGTGCATCTTTTACCTGCGCCCGTTTTTCGGGCAACTGCCGATTTGCAGGCCAAGCGTCGTCTGGGGCTAACGGCGACCTTAGTCCGGGAAGATGGCAAGGAAGAAGAGGTCTTTAGCCTAATCGGACCCAAGAAGGTGGATGTTCCTTGGCGGCTGTTGGAAGCTCAAGGCTGGATTGCCACTGCTGAGTGCACGGAGTGGCGAATTCCTATGAGTCAATCTCGTCGCATGGACTATGCTTTAGCGGAAGAAAGGGAGAAATTCAGGTTGGCAGCGGAAAACCCGCGCAAGCTGGAGCGGGTGTTTGAGCTGATGGAGCAGCACCGGGAGGATCTGGTGTTAGTGATTGGGCAGTATGTGCGTCAACTCGAAATGCTGGCTCGCGAGTTGAATGCCCCGATAATCACAGGGAAAACTCCACAACAGGAACGAGATCGTCTCTATGAAGAGTTTCGCAGCGGCCGCTTGCGTTGCTTAGTGGTATCTAAAGTGGCCAACTTTGCCATTGATTTGCCGGATGCCAATGTGGCCATTCAGGTCTCTGGAACGTTTGGTTCTCGCCAGGAAGAAGCGCAAAGGCTGGGTCGAATATTGCGTCCCAAGCAGGGCGACGGTAAGGCCTATTTCTATAGTTTAGTATCCAAAGACACCAAGGAACAGGAGTTTGCAATGCACCGTCAGCTTTTCCTTACGGAACAAGGGTACGCTTATAAGATCATGATCGAGGAGGATTTGGAGAAATGAATGAACCAACTCCCAAGTTTCGACCGGTTTTTGGCACGAAATCTTTAGAAAGAATTCCTTCCGCCACAACCGCGCCCCATCAAATTTCGCCCACTAAAGATCCACTCCAAACGAGTTCTGCCCAGAAGAAGCTTAAGCCCAAGTCTTGGCCTGATTATTTTGCCAAGTTGGACTCAACCGAACGAATTCTTTTAGGCTATATAGTCTATCGTCAACCTGAGGACTTGGGAATGCATGACTTTTACAATTATAACTCAGAAAGTCTTAGCTTATTGGATAAGGACCTGCCCAACCTAGACTATGCTGAGGTTGAAAGACTACTGACCCGCTGGAAAAAAGTTGGTCTCTTAGACACGGGACGTTCGTATCATTCCTACCGTCTTAAGGAAGGGGTATCCGAAGCATACTGGCAGTGGTTGAGAAAGCAGGCATCGCCACAGAGTTTCGACTTCGAACCGGAAAAGACCTACCCCTCACATTTATCAGGCACCTTGGATAACCTTCTGAATTTGCTGGTGATGATCGACCACGGAGAAGTGATGGTGACCCGCACCGGTGAGATCAACAAGCATTCTATGAAGCGCATCTGGGCTTCCATGACTGCGCCTGTTGGGCCGTCTGAGCTTTTTAATTCAGCGAGCTATTTATATTGGCTGTTTAGCATTGTTCAGATGCTTAAACTGATCGGTTCCAAAGGGGATCACTTGGTTTTGTCAGCCGCCGGAAAGGTCTTGCCCAAAAAAATCCAAGTGGAGGACTTACTTTGTAAAATCTATCCGTCTCACATTCGTTCCATTCCGCTCAAAGGATTTTTCTTGATCTTACCTATCTTGGACCGCTGTACTAAGTGGGAAAGCTGGTCTCAGATGGTGGGAAGTTTAATTTCTGCCGACAAGGTGGGTAACCTAGTTAGACGTGATCGGGTGATCAGTATACTGGACCCCCTGCGATTTATCGGGCTACTAGATTGGGGCGAGTTTCAAAGCGATATCTTGGTGCGGATAACTCCTCTGGGTCAGCTTTTGCTGCCAAAGTTATTACGAGAACACAAGCTGGGTGACTGTAGCAGTGAAATTAAGCTTCTGGCAGACCAAGTCTATCCGATGGATGGTCCAGATACAGCGTATGTTCAACCAAACTTTGAAATTTTAGTGCCGCATTCGGCGTCTTGGGCGATGCGCTGGGAGCTAAGCCAATTCGCTGTGCTTGAGCAGCAGGACCAGATGCTAAAATATCGTTTGGAGAAGACGTACCTCCTGAATGCTCTCAAACGCGGTCTGCCAGCAGACGGTGTACTAAACCTGCTTACCAAGCTGAGCCCTTATCCATTGCCAGAGAATCTCGTAATCACAATCCAACAATGGATAGAATCCTTTGGTCAAGTTGAGTTTTTAAAACTCAGTTTATTAGAATGCGCTACACCGGAACAGGCAGCCTCCATAGCTTCAGCCCGTAAATACAAGGAGTACGTACTCGGCTTATACAGTCCCACGGCGGTGATCATCCGCGAACCGGAAAAACTGCGCAAGCTCTTGGAGAAACAAGGCATCTATCCCTTACCAGGAATTCTGGATGGAGAGAGAGTAGCGGGACGCAAGGAGAAGACATTTTGAGACATGAGTAGAGGACTGTAATGATTACCTTTCTTTCCGTAGGCTTGTTAATATTCCTAATCGCTTACGTTTTGATTAAAGCAGGAGGAGTAATCAACTTGAATTTCATCCTAGCAAAACCAGCGGGTTTTCCGGTTGGTTCAGCTGGAGGCATGTTTTAATACAGAGGGGCACGCCGAGAGAAGTATTAGAAGCAAGCAGGGAAATCATTAAAAAAATGAAAAATCATTCTGGTGGTTTTATTTTGATGCCGGCTTGTGCACTACCCCCTCTGACGCCACCGATCAATGTTTTTGCGATGGTTAAAGGGTCACCCTTTATGGTCAGTACGATAATTAGTTTTACACGTGCGATACTCGAGATCGCCTACCTAATATAAAAAGCACCTGCCTTATGCAGATGCTCATATTTGTTAAATCCTAGCGCTCAATATATGAACAGCAATAATCAGTAGTTTCGTTCACGATTAGATTAAATTTAGAATCTGCTGATACCTCGAATGATTCTCCACTTGTGAAGGTGCGCCAGTTATTGCTACCAGGTAATTTTACTTCAAGCTTTCCTTGTATAATTTCCATAATTTCTTTGTTTGATGTGCCAAATTCGTATTCGCCAGGTAACATGATACCTAGCGTTTTCTTTTCACCATTTTCGAACAGAACCGTTCTGCTCGTCACTTTTCCATCAAAATAGATATTGGCTTTCTTTACTATTGTTACTTTTTCAAATTTATCCATACCATTGCCTCCCCTCAAGTAAGTTTTGCCTTCCGCCATAGAATGCAGCCCCTCATTGTTTAGGAAAAGGCTGCTTTTTCTCTTGTTCGAACCTAAATGACGTGAAGTACGCAATTGGATCCGCCCTGGCTCTGATCAAACCAACATCATACGATCATTATTCATAAGAGTACCACTGGCTTTTTCAAACATCTTTAGCAGACGCGCCACAGTCATGTCTCGCCGCTCTTCTTCTTTAATATCCAAAATGATACGTCCCTCATGCATCATAATTGTCCGATTACCATACTCTAAGGCGTGCGTAAGGTTATGCGTAACCATAAAAGTAGTAAGCTTATACTCATCTTGAACCCGGACTGTCAAGTCTAAGACCTTTTCCGCGGTCTTCGGGTCGAGAGCCGCCGTATGCTCATCTAGTAACAACAGTTTTGGCTCCCGCAACGTTGCCATCAGCAACGTCAAGGCCTGTCTCTGCCCGCCTGAGAGTAAACTCACCTTATTGGTCAACCTGTTCTCCAGACCCAGGCCTAATTTGCATAACTCTTCTCTAAACAAGTTTCTATCTTTAGTGGTTATTGCTTTGCGCAAGCGACGCGTCAAACCCCGACGCAGAGCGATTACCATGTTTTCCTCGATAGTCATAGCGGCTGCAGTGCCGAGCATCGGATCCTGAAAAACCCGGCTGATCAAGTTCGCTCTTTTGTGTCGCGGAAGTTTGGTAATGTCATTTCCAGCCAAGATAAGCTTACCGTTATCGAGAAAGAAGTTACCTGCAAGCGAATTCAACAACGTGGTCTTGCCAGCGCCATTACTACCAATAACTGTCACAAATTCACCTTGCTTTAGATGAATATCTACCCCATCTAAAGCAAGCTTTTGATTAATGGTACCTCGGTTAAAGACCTTTGTAATTGCATGACCTTTCAGCATGCTTTATCCCTCTTTCCCCCTAGACTTAATCCATATTCCACTCCTACCCAAGTTCTGCTTCAAATCAGGAGAAATTAAGGCGATAATTACTATAAATGCCGTCACCAGCTTAAGGTCTGTCGGAGGCAACCCTAATTGCAATACTAGCGCGATAACGGCACGATATACCACGGCCCCGAAAACCACGGCAATAATTGTACGCCCCACCGACGAATTACCAATTAACGCCTCGCCAATAATCACCGATGCCAAGCCAACTATAATCATCCCAATACCCATCCCAACATCAGCAAATTGTTGGTTTTGGGCGACAAAACTTCCTGCAAAAGCGACCATGCCATTAGAAAGAGATAATCCAATTATTTTCACAAGCTGAGTGTTTACGCCTTGGCTAACAATCATTTCTTCATTATCGCCGGTAGCTCGTACTGCTAAACCAAATTCGGTTCGTAGAAATAGATAGAGGAAAATACAACAAACTATTACCGCGATTACGGTAAGGATTAACACGCTATATTTATCCATAAATGGCAAGTTTGCAAAGTCCGTAAAGATAGTCCGAGCTCGTAATAGAGAAATATTTGCTTTACCCATAACCCGTAAGTTAATAGAGTAAAGGGCGGTCATGGTAAGAATTCCAGATAGTAGCGGGGTGATTTTAAACTTAGCATGCAAAATTCCCGTAAAAACACCAGCTAAACTGCCCCCGACAACCGCCATTCCGGTAGCAATCCAGGGATTAACGCCCGAGGTGATAAGAGTAGCCGTGATAGCAGCTCCCAGGGTGAAACTACCATCAACGGTCAAATCTGCATAGTCGAGAACGCGGAAAGTAAGATAAACTCCCAATACCATAATCGCATACATAAAGCCCTGTTCCAGGGTTCCGATGATTATTTGTTCCATATCATTACCTCGAAATATTTCCGTCCCTGCGTCCTCGACGATAGCACACGGGAACTAATTATGTCGTTTACTTCTTTTTGGTCTGAACCATAGTTGCCTTGCTGGCAATATCAGCCGGAATCTGAATACCTAGAGTAGATACACTGTCTTTATTGATCACAGTATCAAAGTTTTTTTGGCTTTCGATAGGCATATCCTGTGGCTTCGAACCTTTGAGAATTTTCAATGCCATATCGCCAGTCTGTTTGCCAAGGTTGCCATAATTGATACCAATTGTTCCCAAGCCACCCATATTTACGACACTGCTTTCCCCAGAAATAACTGGGATCTTATTTTTATCAGTTACCTGAAGTACAGCTTGGGCAGCCGAAACTACAGTGTTATCAGTAGGTATATACACCACCTGTACACGGCCAATCAAAGATTGAGCTGCTGTCATCACATCTGCACTGCTGGTTACAGTTGCTTCTACGATTGTAAGACCCATTGTGGCGGCTATCTGCTTTACCAAGGCAACCTGCACCTGGGAATTTACCTCGCCGGCATTGTAGATCACGCCAACTGCCTTGGCCTGAGGCACTAATTTCTTTAACAAGTCAAATTGGTCCTTAATAGGATTCATATCCGTAGTGCCAGTAACGTTGGTGCCCGGCTTATCCATGGAATTAACAAGTTTAGCTGATACAGGATCCGTCACAGCTGTAATTAAAATTGGGATATCCTTTGTGGCTGCAGCCATCGCCTGAGCTGAAGGAGTCGCAACTGTAAGGATTAGATCAGGTTTATCTGTGGCAAACTTTTGAGCGATCGAGTTCAAGGTTGACTGATCTCCCTGAGCATTTTTATAGTCTACTGTTAAGTTCTTACCTACCTCATATCCACCGGTCTTTAGACTATCCAAGAAACCCTGACGGGCAGCATCCAAAGCCGGGTGTTCAACTATCTGAACAATAGCAATTTTGATAGCTTTCACCTCGGCAACGCTGCTAGGAGTTGTACTATTCGTCTTAGCACATCCTATTAGTCCCAAAAATATTAGCATAACACTGATAGTCGATGCGAGCACTCTCTTCATGGTTTTCCTCCTAATACTTTTTTTGTTTTTGTAATTTTAACATAATATTACAAATTATAAATTAACGGGACCCCCCCTTCTGGAAACTGCCTCTTACTCCTCAGGAGTCTTTCGATTTTTCCTTCAACTAAAATTATATTCTCTACAATAAAGAATATTCCTCTAAATATTGTGCGTGTATATATTATTCATTTTTCAACAATGATCGACATTACTTGCAGCTTACTTATACCCCGTTCCCGATTGTGCGAGCGTTGCCCTGTCGCATAAGGGGTCCCAACACATAATCAGAAACCAGCAGATGGAGTATGTGGTAGTGCAATATTGAGGTTGAGTGAAAGTCTTGACATAAGCTGGTTTTAGAGAGAAATTGTCTTTTAAAATGACGGAGTGATCTGGCTTTTTTGCTTTCGTGGAAGGAAATGAGATGAACGATGTTGAAAGTATCTTTTTAGAAGGAATTATTTTGAGCATAACCGATAACCAAGGAGGGGACTAGTGAACTCGTTCAACTAAAGTTGAACATCGAGTCTTCCGTGACGTAAGTCTCCTGTGGAGACTTACGCCGAAGGCGCTGTACCATAGACGAATACTTGTGCGCCGTAGGATGGACTCTACCTCCTTCGCCGCTAGGTATTCCTATGGGGAAAGGCGGCTCGGCGAAACCCTCCACTGGAGGCTTTCGTCACCGAAGCAGAATAAGGTGTACCACTCCCACTTGTAGAAGTGGGAGTCTTACGATTTGGATAAAGCAGAGGTTTTTAAACATGTGTCGGTTAATACTCATTAAAGGAGTAGCAAAATGAACCTAGATCAAATAGCCGCTGCTGGTCGAATGATTGAATTAAGATCCGGACAAGTTCTATTTCATGAAGGAGATGAAGGTCATGAGATGTTTCTTGTTTTAGAAGGAGCCATCGAAATCTCAATTGAACAGGAAGCAAAATTAATAGTAATTGCTAAATTGAGCGTCGGTGATTTTTTCGGCGAAATGTCACTGCTCGACGGGTTGCCACGAAGCGGTACAGCTCAAACAAAAGGAGCTACCAAGCTTGTTGCATTTAATCAAGTCAACTTTCGTTACTTAATGCAGACTGACGGAGAATTAGCATGGCGAATAATGCGGGGGCTTTCTTCGCGAATCAGGGAGAAGAATCAAGAGATAGCTCAACGTTTAGGCAAGGATTTGCAATATATTTCAACTATATTGGACAAACGGGCACAAGAAATATCCATTGCAATTAAACAAATTGCTGCTGCGGCAGCTGAAATCGGTGATAATCAGGCCTTATTGGCAGAAAATATTATTGAAGTTAAGGAAGTTTCAAGAAAGATAACTGGGTTTCTGGAGTTTATCGGCAAGGTGGCAACAAAGACACGCATGTTGGGTTTAAACGCTTCAATCGAGGCATCAAGGGCTGGTGAATATGGCAGAGGGTTTGGTATAGTGTCACAAGAAATTAAAAAGTTATCGGATCTATCCAGTCATAATGCTGTTGAAATAGTCAAACTCACCCAGACTATTGAAACAAAGATGAAGATGGTAGGGAATTTCTCAGAAGACAGTACAAAAAAAAGTATGTTACAGGCATCTTCTACACAAGCAATTGTACCAGTTGTTAATGAACTAACTATACTCGCGGCAAATCTAAAGCAATTAGCTACAAATTTATGATAGAATTACAAGATCCTTGCTCATATGCGGCCTTGCATAAACCAGTAACAAGGTCTTCTTTTTTTATGGCCAATTTGGGCTTTGTGCACGAGATCAGATTCTGCGAAAACTGTGCAAGGGGCAGCAATGGGTGGGACTTGCCTCGCAAACGATTATTCCTGTATGGGGATTAACATCTGTCCTCGATTTTTTGTCGCCCGTGGAGAAAATTTGTCTTAAGAAAAATTATCATTAGGTATTGACACACCAGTAGTAAATGAAGATAATAAAAATATACACATTGTGTAATTGTACCAAATGTATATTAAATATTTACATTAAGATTGGTATGTTGTAAGGGAACAAATACAGAGGAGGCGTAGTGTGGAACCAAGAGATATACCGGTCGAAGGCAGGGTCGAAAGGAAGAAGAAGGCAACACAGCAAAAGATTATTAAAGTAGCGATGGATTTATTTCAAAGCCAGGGGTTTAACAATACAACTATGGAGCAGATAGCCGAAGAAGCTGATATTGCAAGGAAAACCCTGTACAATCACTTTCCTGTTAAGGAGGCTATTGTCGACGACTATGTCAGAGGCATTTCCAAAGAATTTACACAGCAGGCCTTGGCCACACTGCCTGACTTCCCTGATACAAGGTCGCGTCTGTTAAATACACTGGACAAAGTATATAAACAGGTGGAAATTAACCCGGAGCTTATAGGGATTAGCTTAGGCTTTCGTTTCAAAAACATGTCTCAGGGAGCAGGATACGAAAGCGGCGGTACCCATAGCCTGCTTGCCGAGATTATTAAGTTAGGCCAGGAGGCAGGTGAAATCAGGCAAGATATCTCGGCTAAACTGTTGGTCAAACAATTAGACTTTCTGCGCGGCTTTATTGTTATGGAGTGGTTGAATGACTCATCAAAGATAGAACTGCGCAAAGAGATAGCTAATATGGTCGATCTATTCCTAGAGGGGGCCAATTTCAGAGGAGGATCCAAGGTATAAGGCAGCACATGCAATGAATATTTTGAGGGGAGTTGTTTAAGTGATTAAATTCACAGACAAATACTTTTTAACGTGGGATGAAGCTTTCCTGTGTGGAGTACAAGAGGCCGGCGGGAAGGGTTGGAATTTGGGACGTCTGGCTCAGTACGGCTTTAAAATTCCCATGGGAGGGGTCCTTACTACCCGTGCTTACGATGAGTTTATCAAGCACAACAGCTTAGAGGACAGGGTTAAAAACATTTCCGAATCAGTAACTTTAGGAAACATAGAGGAACCTGGAAACCAGGACAAATTGAGTCAATTAAGGGAAAAAATCAAAGCGGGCTCTATACCTCAGCTTATCATGGAAGAATTAAGAACCATGCTCGACAGCCTGGGCATTCTTGAAAGACCAATGGCCGTAAGATCGTCCGCTTCAGCGGAAGATTCCGCAAAGGCATCCTTTGCGGGTATCCATGAATCTTTTCTAAATGTCCGTGGTTTGAGTAATATCCTTGAATCTATAAAAGGGTGTTATGCCTCATTGTGGTCGAATCAGGCTATAGTATACCGCAGAAAGTTAAATATCAGTGATGATGAGGTGTCTGCTGCAGTAGTAATAATGGAGATGGTGGTGGCCCAGGCTGCAGGAGTAGGTTTTACCTGCGACCCTCAGACCGGCCGCCAGGATATTTTACTTATCAATGCTAATTTTGGCCTGGGCGAAAGTGTTGTAGCTGGTACTGTGGAGCCGGATACATATTATCTGGAGGCCAGTCCATGGAGAGCAATACCTCAGTTAGTTGAACGGAAAACTGGGCGCAAAGAAGGATCGACCTGTCTTAAAGTGAATGGAGGAACTGAATTTGTTCGCACCACGGAATATTCTACCCGTCAGGTGTTGTCAGACGAGCAAATTGAAAAGCTGGGATTACTTCTATTAAGGGTTTTCGAAGCTCTGGGGGACTGTGATCAGCATCAGGATGTGGAGTGGGTTTTTAATGGTAAAGATTTTGTTATTGTCCAAGCCAGACCGGTAACTGCCTTACCCCGGAAGACGTTTGAGGCTTTAAAGAACCAACCGGATATTTGGTCCAACGGAAATTACAGGGATGCCGTGCCAATGGTCCTGTCGCCAAACATTCGGCGATTTGTAATTTGTACAATAAATGCAATTCTCAAATCTAATTATTCTCAAACTGGTTACCAACTGCCTGAAACTTTACAGTTTTCCAGGTTTTTCAATGGCCGTCTGTATTGTAATCTATCGGCGCTGCAATGGGCTATGTTTGATGCGATGGGGTCATTACCCCGTGACTTTAATGCTGGATGGGGAGGCCACCAGCCGGAAATTGAGCTAAAGGACCCCAAACCTTTTGAAGGGCTTATTGGCTTGAAACGAATAGAGCGTGGAAAAAAATACATAGAGTTAGTTAATGAGGCAACAAAGAATGCCTTGACAATTCATGCTCGGGTTATAGGTTCCATCAACGACCTAACAAAAGATGGATTTAAGCATTTATCAGCTAAGGATTTTATTCAACTGTATAACGATCTTGGTAAGATTTCCATAGGATTTGCTGGAGAGTTCTCCTTTTTAAGCGGATCGGCTTCTATTGCCATAGTGGGACTATTTGAAATCCTAATGGAATATTTCGCTTACAGGACCCCGATGATTATCAATGGCTTAATGGTTGGTGGAACGGCGGACATAACTAGCGCAGATCAGGGCTATAAACTTGTAGAATTAGCCGAAATTGCTCGCCAGGATAATGATGCTGTTCAATTTTTAACCGGCCCAGCCTTTGAGCCGATGAGCTGGGAAGTATTACCTGAAGGCTCACCTTTTAAGCTGGCCTTCCGTGAGTTTTTAAAAGAATACGGGCACCGGGCAGTCTACGAGCTTGATATCATTAACCCCAGGTGGAAGGAAGATCCTTCTTACCTGATGGACATTATACGTAGTACAATTAAAACTGCTGATCTGGCTAAATTGAAGGCAAAGCAAAAGGAAAAATTTGAACAAGCTTGGCGGGAAATTGAAAATAATGTGCCCTCTAGTATGCATAGTTCGATTAAGAAATTAATTAGGGAAGCTCAGGAAGGAGCTGCCGTGCGGGAAAAGACCAAATCAGTGCTGGCAGTTATGATAGAGGCTTACAGATTGCTAGCTCAGGAATTGGATTCGCGTTTCTGCGAACGGGGTATTATAGAAAAACAAGGCGATATTTACTTCTGTACCTGGCCTGAGCTGGTAACGATATTAATGGGCGAATGGGAAGGTGACGGGCTCCGGGCACTGGTTGCCGAACGAAAGATCTTCATGAGTGAAATGGAGACCATTGCACCGCCGGATATTATTATGGGAGATACTCCTAAGTATTCGGAGCCCGCTCCCAGGTCTTCCGGCAATTTTTTGGTAGGTGTTCCAGTTGCTGCTGGAAGAGCCTCTGGTACGGCCCGATTGATCTGTCATCCGAATGAAGGAAGTAGGTTGCAGCCAGGAGATGTGATGGTTGCACCATCAACCGATCCGGCTTGGACCCCGTTGTTCTTGAAGGCCAGTGCCATAATCATGGAAACGGGAGCTTTTCTATCCCACGGGGCCATCGTAGCCAGGGAATACGGGATTCCCGCAGTGGTGAATATACCTGGTGTCTTGCGAATCATTAAAGAGGGCTGGAAAGTTGATGTCGATGGGGATGAAGGTAAAATATTTCTACGTTAAAGATGTTAATGAGGCAATGTGTTCTGGTACGGGCTACACCCGTGAGGGCTGCTTCCGTCGACGGAAAACGATGGCCCAGATCGTCCAACCCCTTGCCAAACACCGCATAGCCGTTAGATTGCGAGGGATTATAAACTTGATTTAGTAAGGAATCCCATGATTACGGTAAAAGGTTTCCTGCAACTTCTAACTACTAAAGAGGAGTGTTCCAAGTACATTAACTATTTCACTCTTATGATTGAGGAATTGGATAGGGTGTAATCAAAAGACATGGACAAATTCGTCCATGTTTTTTGATGTTTTGGGCACATTCAAGACACATTATTATGTTACATTCGTCTCTGAGTTGTAAATTTTGAAAACGTCTTTTAAACTTGAATAATATTCTAGCGAATAGTGAAAATAACAAGACGATCAGGATAGAGGGAGAATCAATTGATTTAATCATGTAATCTTTTGAAAGAAGGTTTATCATGTTTCGAATTTTGGTTGTCGAGGATAATAAAAGCTTACTTATCTTAATGAGAGCTCGTTTGGAACTAGCAGGTTATAATGTTTTACAAGCTCAAAATGGTCAAGAAGCTCTCGATATTCTTGAAGAACAACAGGTCGATTTACTGATTAGTGATATTATGATGCCGCTTATGGATGGTTTTGAACTTATAGAAAACCTTAGAGAAGCAAATTTTAACCTGCCTATCTTAATGGTAACCGCTAAAGAGGGCTTTGAGAATAAGGAAAAAGGGTTTAGATTGGGCACTGACGATTATATGGTAAAGCCAATCGATATGAACGAGCTGATTTTGAGAGTAGCAGCGTTGTTAAGACGGGCTAAAATTACCAATGAGCATAAAATTGTGATAGGTGAAATCGTCCTAGATTATGACAAGTTGAGTATCAATGGGCCAGACCTTCAGCTTGAATTGCCCAAAAAAGAATTTCTGCTCCTGTTTAAATTGTTAAGCTATCCCAAGCGAATTTTTACAAGGCAGCAACTTATGTCGGAAATTTGGGGGCTGGATACGGATATTGATGAACGAACGGTGGACAGTCACATTAAAAAACTTCGTAAGAAGTTCGAAGACAGACCCGAGTTTAAAATCATCACGATTCGGGGACTTGGTTATAAGGCGGAGAGAATTCATGATTAAGAAATTGTCGAACTCAATTCGTGCCAAAGGGACCTTAATGGCCATCGGAATCTTGTTTTTCTCGTGTTTTGTTTCTTTTGCTCTGATGACTACTCTTTTTTTCTTAGTGTTCCATGATGACTTGAGTGTCAGAGAAGCTCATGCAGTGTTTGGAAGTTTAATGTTCGTAACCCTGATCTTATGTGTAGCATTGGGAGGTTCACTATTATACTTTGCTATTAGGAGAATTTCGGACCCAATTATTCGGATTAGCAATGCAGCAAAAGAGGTTGCTAAGGGTGATTTTTCAATGAAGCTGGACTATAAGAGTAATGATGAAATAGGCATCTTAGTGCAAAATTTCAACTTAATGACGACCGAACTCGGAAATATGGAATATCTCCGCAAAGATTTTATTAGCAGCGTATCCCATGAGCTCAAAACACCGATTGCGTCGATCCAAGGCTTTGCCGAAATGCTCCGAGATAAGGATTTATCGGATGAAACTATTCAAGTCTACACCAAGATTATCATTGATGAGACCAAGAGATTAAGCCATTTAAGTTCAAATATGCTCCGACTTTCTAAGCTGGACCATCAATTTATCCCAGAGTGCACGAAACCGTTTTCCTTAGATGAGCAGATTCGGAGGACACTTGTCCTTCTCGAGGAAAAGTGGTCTGGAAAAAACTTAGAACTGGACATAGATCTAGATGAAATCATTTTCATGGGTGACGAAGCCCTGATCCAACAGATATGGTTAAACTTAATTGAGAATGCGATCAAATTCTCTTTTGAATCTGGAACTATTTATATTCAAGCAAAAATAATTTCAAATATGGTAGTCGCCGAGATTAAGGATCAAGGTAAAGGTATCTCTAAACTTGATCAAGGACGAATCTTTGAAAAATTCTTTCAAGCGGATCGATCGCATTCCGAAGAGGGCAGCGGTCTTGGTCTAGCGATCGTTAAGAAGATAGTGGAAATCTATGCTGGAGAAATAGAGTATAACAGTGAAATAGGTCAAGGGACAACCTTTGTTGTTAAATTGCCCTTAAGAAATCAGTGAACTCGTTCAACTATAGTTGAACATCGAGACTTCGGTGACGTAAGTCTCCAGTGGAGACTTACGCCGTAGGCGCTGAACCCTTGAAAATACTTTCGCGCCGTAGGATGGAGTCTACCTCCTTCGCCGCCAAGTATTCCTATCAGGAAAGGGCGGCTCGGCGAAACCCTCCACCGGAGTCTACCCCCACCGAAGCGGAGTACGGGGTCACCACTCCCACTTATAGAAGTGGGAGTCTTTACGATTAGATAAATGGGGTCACATTGAGGGCATATTCTTGATGTATATATAGGGGGAGCGAAGTATACTTGAAAGGATTTGATGGTATGAAAAGGAAAATGTCTATCTTGGCTTCACTAGTGCTTATGTTGGCACTGATCACGTTTGTAAAACCAGTGCAAACGTTAGCACTGGAGGCTCTATCGATTTTTCGCGTCAACGATGTGAAAACACTTCAAATTACCCTTGCGGACCTGCAAGAAGGGATGCAAACTCTAACTAATCTGAAAGAAGATTTCAAAGGAAAGGAATCGGAACACAAGTCTCCGATCAACATTGTCTCACAACCACAACATGAAGTAAAAAAACTCAACAAGGCTGAAGAGTTTGAGGCGTTCAAACTTCGTTTGCCACGTGAATTAGTAGCTCAAACGCCTAAAATTTCAGCGATGGATTCTAGTAAAATGACGTTCACCTTCGATGTGGTGGCTTGTAATGAACTGTTGAAAGCACTTAAGAGTCCCAAACAGCTTTCTAACAATTTGCAAGATGTCGAAATGTCTATGGTATCTTCAGCTGCTGCCTACGCCAAGTATGATGATGTTCTATTCTTAGCGACCCAGAAATCCTATTTAGAGGCGCCACAAGCCGCAAAAAAAGAATTGCGAGATGTCATGTTAGATTTGCCGTTAATTCCGACGAATCTTCGCCAACAACTTGCTGTAATCAAGGAAGACAATTCGGACATCTATCTTCCTGTCCTAGTTGGATTCGGAAGAAAAGTCGATTTGGGTGGGGAAAATGGTTACATCTACACGTTGTCTGATTTAAAAGGACTTACTGAAACCATTCCTCAAGATATGGTCGCACCAGGATCCCATAGTCAAGCTCTTGAAGGCTTAAAGGCTGAGTCGCACGACGTAGCCATGGATGAAATGAGCAACAAAATGATTAGCAAATACGGTGAAGAAAAATTTGCGGCTCTGAAAGAAGCTCATAAAATGGCCTCAGAAGAAATGCCCAATATGGAGAACGCTTCTGTGCTGATTTGGACTAAAGATGGCAATTTGTATGGCTTAATTGGGGATAAAACGGATGTTGAGCTTGCCAAGATCGCTAGGAGTGTTCGTTAATGATCATCGAAACACATGCTCTGACTAAGAAATATGGCAATAAAACGGCATGTGACCAAATCAATCTGTCAGTCGACGCTGGGCAAGTTTATGGCTTCCTGGGTCGTAACGGCGCTGGGAAAAGTACGTGTATTAAGATGTTAACAGGTCTTGTATTTCCGACCTCCGGAAGCGGCACAGTCCTTGGTAGACCGCTTGGCGATGTTTCTGCGCGAGAAAAGATGGGTTACCTCCCTGAACTTTTCCGTTATCAAGATTGGATGACAGGTCTGGATTTACTAGCCTTTCACGCCCAATTAATCAAATTGAACCATAAGAAGGATCAAATTGGCAGGATCTTGAAGTTAGTAGGACTTGACGGGCAAGAAAACTACAAAGTAGGTTCGTATAGTAAAGGCATGCAACAACGCATCGGGTTAGCCTGTGCGTTGCTGTCTAATCCACAACTGATCTTTCTGGATGAGCCAACCTCTGCTCTCGATCCCATTGGTCGTAAAGATGTCCGAGAAATTATTGCTGCATTGAAAAATGAAGGAACAACTGTCTTTCTAAACAGTCATCTTTTGAGTGAAGTGGAAGCAGTTTGCGACAGTGTTACGTTTATACACAAAGGGTCAGTTGTTAAATCCGCCCGAATGGACGAGTTACTCATGACTAAAATCTTGTTAACAATCCGGGCCAAGGGCATAACGGAAGAATTGTTTTCAACGTTAAATAAACAACACGAATCATTGCAAAAACTAGCAGATGGCAGTCTAACCGTTTCTTTAAACGATCACGAGGAAATTCCTTCCCTGGTAGCTAGTCTCATCTCCAATGGTGTGACACTTTATGAGTTAACACCGCATCGAGAGACGCTTGAAACTGTGTTTATGCAGATTGTTGGGGAGGAGGGACAATCATCTTAGCAATACTAATCACAACGCTTAATGAAGCGATTCGTAAAAAAACGTTTATCGTCATGGGTATTGTCACTTTTTTGTACTTGGCATTTTGGACGATCATGCTTAATTATTTTCCCAACACCTCGGTGACTCATGGCATGGGAAATCAATTTAAGTCCTTTGCGATTCAAATGGTTACGAAAATGGGTTTTCAATTTTCTTCCATGTTAATAGCCCTGCTCACGATTATGCTTGGCTCGGGTGCCATTGCGTCTGAACTAGAGTCAGGACTTATTCAAGGGGTTCTCGCTCGTCCGATTCACCGCTATCAGTATATTCTTGGAAAACTTGGCGGATTGGTCGTTTTAGTTTGTACGTACGCAACCTTGCTGTTCTCATCAATTATGGTCATCGGAGCCTTATTTGGGCTCAGTACGATAACCAGTCTAACTTTCTCTCAAATCATGACAGGGTGGTTGCTCTATCTTTTGCTGCCAGTAGCAGTCCTTTGTCTAACCTTATTTGGATCGGTGTCTTTGAAAGCAGTGTCCAATGGAATCTTGATGATCTTTATTTACATTTTAGGGAATGTCGGTGGAATGGTCGAGATGATTGGGCAGTACGTGAATAACAACTCAGTCATTGGGACTGGAATTTTTATTAGCTTAGTTTCGCCTTTCCAAACGATTTATAATACAATGGAACGGATTATGGTTCCGAATTCTGAACTTGCAGCAAGTGCCATGTCTACTGCCAGTTTATCAGGTAGTGGCAAACCAGCAAGTCTATGGATGTTTGCCTACATTGCCATTTACATGCTTGGATTTGTGGCTTTAGCTATTCGCAAATTTTCTCGTAAAGATATCACTTAGAACAAGTGCTATAGTAAAATTATACGATAGGAAGCCAGATGAAGAGCTCGTTCACTGAAGAAAGAGTTAATGCGTTGGTTGAGAAGATAGGAATTCTCATACCAACGCATTTTTTTAAAGGAACGGCGCGAATTGCAGGAAAGAATATAGCTCGTGATATAACTATAGATCGAAAAAGGACTAGATTTTAGTGCTAATCAGCTGGTTGGGGGAATCATCGTAGTAACGGGTGTTTTATTGAGTGTAAGCAGTTAAATCGCCTCAGTGCTTAATTCAAAACCTTCGAGGTTTGCTGTTTCATCAATTTCAATCAGTAAGTAGCGCTTGCCATCTTTCTTGACTTGCTTAATGTTTTTGAGGTCTTGTGGACTTACGGAAATGCTCACTGTATTATTTTCGATTTTAATGGATTTTCCTGTAAAGTTAGGGACGATGTTTGATGCTTTAAACTCATACTTATCCGTCCCAGTGATTTTCAGGAAAGCTGTCTCTAAACTCTGAGTAGTTTCTACGCCGCTGGCTTGAAGAATCTTTTCCATATCCTTCAAGCCAACACAGGCGATTTCACTGCTTTCTTCTTCCTCATTGCGCATTAAAATGTAGTTCACGCTCTCATAGATGTTGGCTATCTTCTCAGCTTCAATCTCATTACCGACAACTTCTTGAACGATTTCTAGAAATTGAGCTTTTTCTGTTTGAGCAGTTGAATGGAGATCGCATTCTAAGACCTTTGCTAAAAACTCCAGGTTTGGGGTATTCGCTTTATTTGAGTAATAAACGACACAATTAACATCTGCGGAATTATCATTCCATGAGGGAAACATAAATCCGTCTAAGGGAGCAGTTAAGTTAATATTGACATCCATTGGAATATCAGCTTTAAACGCTTTACCTTCAAAATCAAATCTGAGGGCGGTTTTGGGGATTGTTACGGGATTAACGCATGCCATAAAAAATTTAAAGGAGAATACTTCGTCATCCAGGCCTGACTCATCTTCTCCTCTTTCCGTCCGCATCGGTTTAAAGACCTCACCTCGTAAAAAGGAAATCATAAAATCACTTGGATAATCACAGTTGTTGATAACTTTAAGCGCTATTTCCTCAGCTTGTTCGATAAAATTAGTGGCGTGGAGTGTATCAATTAATGCTTTTTGGCTAGGGTTTTGTCCCAATTTATTGTCCGAAAATTCAAGTTCAAATAGTTTGGAGTCAAGTTGCCCCGTTAGAAGCTTTTTAAAATTTTTGAGGTAAAGGTCTTGCTTCTCTGTCTCCATCCTGTCAAAATACTCTTTTTCAAACCCGATGATTTGCTTTATATCCCCTTTAACGTAAATGCCTACAACTTCTACGAGTTTTAATTTCGGATTATCTAATTTAAATTCTTTTCTAACACTTGAGACATCATTTTTCTTCATCACTTTATTCCTCCTCTAAGCTGCCTATCTAAAATAGCAAATTTCTTGGCTTATAGCAATAAAGTGAAGGTTAATAATATCTGGCGTTGGTTTTATGACATAAAAACTTCACTGTTCATCACTTTGTTCCAGGCAGACACGAAGTCATGTAAGAACTTATCTTGAAAATTGGTGAATTGGCTATAATTATTAAGCCATAACCTAACCTCTGCGGCTGTCAACTCTTTATCTTGATTATTCGATAAATGAGGAGTTGTTTCACTGGAAGTTCTGGGAATGAACAAGATACCCCATGAATAGGTATGGGAAGTTAAGGGCAAAAATGGATTATTGGTGAGTGCAAAAATAGATAATGGGGTAACGACTATGTTTTATCACGTAGCTAAATATTTAAGCATTATCAATGTCTGGATAATTGACGCACTTGATAGTGCTTTTTTTGATTACAATGCAAAATATGCAATATATAGTTTACATATTGCATTATATATTATATAATGCAATATAAGGAGGGGCGCTGTTTGAAGAATCTAAAATTGAAATCAGCAAGAGCTATTTTGGATATGTCTCAAGAGCAATTAGCAGAAGTAGTGGGAGTAACAAGACAGACGATCGGAATGATTGAAGCGGGTAAATTCAATCCATCATTACAGTTGTGTACCGCTATATGCAAAGCATTAGGTAAAACATTAGACGAAATTTTTTGGGAGGGGTAATAATGAAAGATGAAAGAATTGAACAGGCTAAGCTGAAAATAAGAAGTGAAATGGCAATTATTGTATTATGTGGTGTAGGTGTATCATTTTTAGTAAAAACTTTGGTTTTTAAAATGAATTTGCAGGAAAGTATGATAGAGTATTTAATTTTGATATTCTTCCCGCTCTATCAGTTTATAAGAATGCATATGCTAAAGGTAAGTATTTACAGCGAGCATGGAAAAAAGTCATCTATTAAGAATCTATTTGTAGCAATTGGAATTCTAGTGGTTGCATCAATAGTTCTAATTGTTAATTCGATCAAGACATCAGCAGTGTATGACTGGTATAGTCCAGTAATTTTCCTATTCATATTTATAGTCTTATTTGTAGCCATCTTTTTTATTACCAATAAGTTCAATTATTGCAGAGGTCATAAGTACGAAAAAGAATTTGATGACGATAAAT
>LOEW01000027.1 GCA_001516045.1 Desulfosporosinus sp. BRH_c37 | reverse complement strand
CATCTTGACATAGTATTCCTCCGACCGAATACCCGCCACAAGCTCAAGCATCTCCGGTCGGAAAGCGTCATCGAGATAGAAGCTCAGCAGCATTCCGATCCCGAAGCGCACCGTATAAGTCCGGCCGGATATTAGCCAGACTTTGATTTTTTCGTAGAGTTCGGGCAGATGCTTTTTAAATATCTTCGGCGAAATCAGGTCACAGGTTGCCCAGTTGTCTATGTACGGCAGAAACTCGTCAACAGCGGCAACAGCGGCAACAGCGGTATCATAATCCCTGAGTGTCTCAATCAGGAAACCGTGCAGGTTGTTTTCTTCATAATACCCGTGGGGCAGGATTTTAAGGAACTCCGAACCCTCCGGTCTTTTGGAAAACTCCCGGGCGAGCTTCCGCAGCTCCGGCGTGCGGACACCGATCACAGTTTCCGGGTTCACTGTCGGCATGAGTTTGCACGCAAATTCTTTGTATTTCAGATCCTGCAGCTCAAATAGCCGGCGCCGGATCTCTTCTTCTAGAGCGCTCATATCGTTTTCCCTCATTTCTTGCTGGACTCCATTGTTCTGGTTCCTTGATGAAAGACCATTTGCCACCTTCCATCTTCTAAATCATATATTTGTTCTTATCATTAGCAGATTATTATCCATGTTTGTAGCCAAATAATCACATAGATTCTGGCGAACTGCGTTTTTCAAGTGGGGGTGAGTCCTTCGTAAACTTCAGGTGGAGTAGAGTCTCCATCTGATGTCTCGATGTTCAGCTTTAGCTGAACGAGTTCACTAATCAGCAGAGATGGGAGTAGTAGTTGCTGTTGAAACTTTCTAAGTGCTGACCAGCACTCGATGAAGTACCTCAGCAGTCATTAGAACTAGGTTGAACCACATTCCTTTTTACATTTTACGATTATAAAATTTACTGGAGGTTTATTTTCCATATTCTTATTTGGCTCATCAATTTCTGAAATGTCTACCAATCCATAGTTTCCAAATTCTCGTTTTACAGAATCAGAATCATAAAAGAATATTTTTACGCCTTTCATAGTCTCGAATCGGTCTTTACTCAGTTGATTACCCTTACCAAACATTGGTGCCTTTTTTGAGACAGTTGTAAAAATCATGTATTCGTTTGGTTTTAACTGACTATAGCAATCTTGAATAAACTTCTTTCTCTCACGATTATTCAATAAGTGAATGAGTGCATAGCAAAATATACCGTCATAAAACTTGTTATCAAAAGGCATGTCCGTTACTGAACCATGATAGATACTAATGTCAAGTCCGCTTTGTCTTGCCAAATCAATCGCGGTTTCAGAAATCTCAATCCCTGTGACTTTAATTCCGTTGTCCATAAAAACCTTTGCATTTCTGCCGTATCCTATACCTGGTATCAATAGGTCCTTAACTTCCTTCTCCAGAAAAAAGTCCTTGGTCAAGATAGCGGAGTCTGAAGGTTCAAATCCCCACATCGTTTGTTTTTCTATAATAAATAAAATTCCTCTACCCGAAAGGAACCCTTTGGCGCGAAAACAGTTTGGTCAAAAGGGTACAGTATACATAATCACTTCAGGCTTCATTGGTGTCACTCCTTAATCACCTATTCTGTCTTCAATCTACCACATCTTATTTTTCCTGTCATGTAGCCCCAATTCAATGGGTAACAAAAAGCCACCAGCAAGCCTCATCTGCGATGCAAGCAGGATTTTTGCTCCTAAGTAATATTGCTGTATAATAAATTCCTGTAAGCAGAGAATATTTGACCAACGCTTTTGAAGCCTATGACAAGTTACAACCATACAGCCATGAGAATTCCATGAAACTTGAGCACCAGCCTTCTGAAGGATTTGGTGCTATTGTCACTATCTTTATGAAGGAGGCAACTGATGGACACCGAATTTATTGAAATCCTAGGTGCTCGAGAAAACAATCTGAAAAATGTCAGTCTGAAAATACCCAAACGAAAGCTCACGATCTTTACAGGAGTTTCGGGCTCAGGAAAATCATCGATTGTTTTTGAAACGATAGCCCAAGAAGCCGGTAGAGAGTTAAATGAAACCTTCAGTAATTTTATACGGACTTTTCTGCCGAAGTATGGACGACCGGACGTTGATTCGATTTCTAACTTATCAACAGCCATTGTCGTTGACCAAAAAAGGCTGGGGGGTAATTCACGCTCGACACTGGGCACCATTACGGACATTAACTCCTTATTGCGGTTGCTTTTTTCCAGACTGGGTGAGCCAAATATTGGCCTATCCTTTAACTTCTCCTTCAATGACCCGCATGGCATGTGTCAAACCTGTGAAGGCATCGGACGAATCATGACCTTGGATCTAGAAAAAGCGTTAAATTCGGAAAAATCCTTAAACGAGGGCGCGATTTTACTACCGGGGTACGGTGTTGGCACATGGCAATGGAAAATGTATGCCAATCACGGCTTCTTCGACAATGACAAGAAGCTGAAGGACTACACTTAAAGAAGAGTATGATAAATTGGTTTACGCAAAACCCGAAAAGATTATGATTAACGTTATGGATGGCGAAATGAATTCTACCTATGAGGGACTTGTGGGCAGGTTCTCACGCCAAAATATTAAAACCGATCGGGAAAAATCTCAGGCTAATAAGAAAAAGATTGAGGCCTTTACTTCCATTCAAACATGTGATGATTGCCTGGGAAAAAGGTATAACGAAACTACTCTATCCTCGAAAATCCTCGGCTATAACATCTATGATATGACCACGATGCAACTAGATGAATTGGTTGAGTTACTTAAAAAAATTGAGGATAAAGCGTTTGCTCCCATAGTGAAAAGCATCCTTGAACGGCTGGAGAACTTAATTGATATCGGACTGGATTATCTAAGCCTGACCAGAGAAACATCGACCTTATCGGGCGGAGAATCACAGCGTGTCAAAATGGTCAAACACTTGTCCAGTAGTTTAACGGACGTTATGTATATTTTTGATGAACCAAGCATTGGGCTTCATTCCAGAGATGTTCATAGGCTAAACGAGTTGCTCCTCAAAATCAGAGATAAAGGAAATACCGTAATCGTGGTTGAACATGACCCTGATGTTATTAAAATTGCCGACCATATTGTGGATGTCGGCCCAAAGGCAGGCGCACAGGGTGGCAATATTGTCTTTGAGGGCAGTTATGACGATTTAAAGCTGGCAGACACCTTAACAGGCAGGTTTCTAGGCAAAAGGCTTGCTATTAACGAGAACCCCAGGATCAGCCATGAATATTACGAAACCAAGAAAAGCAGTATTCACAATCTAAAAAATGCAAGCCTGCAAATACCTAAAGGGTTGTTTACGGTAGTTACTGGCGTAGCTGGTTCGGGGAAAAGTACCATCATCAATGAGGTGTTTATCAAAGACTATCCTGAAGCCGTTGTGATCGACCAAAGCGATGTTAGTGCTAACATTCGATCTAATTCAGCCACCTATACTGGAATCATGGATTTGATTCGCCAGATATTTGCCGATGAAAATAAGGTAAGCGCTGGGCTTTTCAGCTATAACTCCGAAGGAGCTTGCCCGAATTGTGGCGGAACGGGGATTATCGAAACAGACCTCTCCTTTATGGATGCTATGAAAACTGTTTGCGAAGTTTGTGGAGGAAAACGCTATAAAAAGGACGTTTTAGTGTATCAATATAGGGGCAAAAATATCGTTGATATTATGGAAATGAGCATAACAGAAGCCAATGAGTTTTTTGAGCATAAGGAGATTAGGAAAAAACTGAAAAGTATCCTTGATGTTGGGCTTCAATATATGACCTTGGGGCAACCGCTCAACACTCTCTCAGGTGGCGAGTGCCAACGTTTGAAGCTTGCCAAGGAACTAAACAAAAAAGGCAACATCTATATTATGGACGAGCCTACAACCGGGCTTCATATGTCTGACATCACCAATATTCTCTCGATTATTGACAGGCTAGTAAAAAAAGGCAACACCGTAGTGGTGATTGAGCATAATCTTGATATCATCAGACGAGCTGACTGGATCATCGACATGGGACCGGACGGTGGAAACCGCGGCGGCGAGGTTCTTTATAGCGGGAATCTGATGGGATTGAGGGAATGTAATAGGTCTACCACCGGAAAATACCTTTAAGCTTAGCTTCCTTCCGATTTAACAAGGGTGGCGTAACGAAACTAAGTTTCGTTACGCCACCTTCTTTTTCAATTCTTCTTTCTAACTGTGGCAACGTAGTGATAAACTCCCTCCCCATGCTAAGGGCACTTGCCAATCAACGTATTTCTTCCAATCTTAATTGTCACAGAAATTACCTTTCGTCTACAACTTTCGAGCAATAGTAATTAAGCGCGGTCAGCTCTTCCATGGCAGCATCCTCTCTGGCAATATTCACAGAGCCTTACGGACGTTGAAGGATAGTCCTCGTTTAGTGTTTTCATATCCTGCTTCGATACGCCTTCATCGCGAATAGGTAAGCAACAACCATGATGCCGACACACCACGCGAGGGCTATCCAGATGTCTTTTCCGACGGGTTCGGAGTTCAGCAAAGCGCGTATCGTCTCCACGATTGACGTTACAGGCTGATTCTCCGCAAAAACACGGACAACTTTGGGCATTGTTTCGGTCGGCACAAATATTACTCCTTCAAGTTTTGAGCCAATTTGTCCAGATTAAAAGCCGCGCCAGCAATCTCTTCAGAAGTGGATATTTCATTCATCGAAATATCGTTAATGTTCTGTATACTTTCTGATGTATTAATGATCAGTTGGTTGATATTTAAGATTTCTGCAAGGATTTCCTCTGAAGTTGCCGACATCTCCTGATAAGTGTCAGACATGTCACTTATTTCACCTGAGACATCGGTAATTGAATTCATGATTTCCTCAAAATGTTTACCCGATGCATCAGCAATGGATATACCGCCAGTTACACTGTTCTCCACCTCTTGCATATATCGAATAGATTTTGTGTTGTAGTCCAGTATCTCATTGAGCAAGTCTACAATTTGCGTTACCGAATTCTTTGACTGGTCCGCGAGCTTTCTGATTTCTATCGCAACGACTGTGAAGCCTCTGCCGTTTTCTCCCGCTCTTGCGGCCTCGATGGAAGCATTTAGAGACAAAAGATTCGTCTGGGAGGCAATATTGGAAATCACATTGGTAATCTGATTAATTCCGCCAATTTTCTTGTTTAAGGTTCCAAATATTTCGTACAAATTCAAAGTTGCTGCATTTATGGTATTCATTTGCTGTGTAACCGCATGGATGGAAGTAGTTCCTTCCCGCGCACCCTCTGCAACATCTGCCGTCCTTTGAGCTACCATGGTTGACTTTTCGGCGATTCTTTGAAGCCCGGAAGCCATTTCCTCCACTGCCTTGTTTAGCTCACTCACAATTCTGGTTTGTGAGTCAGAATCATTTGTCACCTCCTGTATCATGTTAGATATGGAACAAAGTGATTCGAATGACTGCCGACTTGTATTTTTTACATCTCCAGTAGTGGCAATGATTTGATTGAAGATGTTTTCCATATTGTCGCAATTGCCGCTGATTTGGTTCGCAGGTGCTTCTCCCTGGGTTACACTGTGAGGTGCCTGGTGAAGAATGCTAGCCATGTCCGGCGAGAAAAACAGGCCTACAAGTAAATAAACGGTAATAATCGCGCACACGGCAAATAAAGCCGGTTGATTTGCGCCCGCAATGTATACAACAAATTCAAGGAGTATCATCATAAAGCTGAGAATAACAATTCTCAGCTTTAGTTGAAAAAGATTGAAAAGAGCCTGGACTGGTATAAATAAATTCTTCATGGTAATATCCGTCCCCCCTACATCTGAAGTAAACCATACGGGCAAGGAAAACTACCACCTGATGTCGAATTCGTCGGCTTTCTGCTGAACTACTTTTCCCGTTCGGATGCCGCACATTTCAAGTATGCCAAGGTACACACCTTCATTAAGTTTCAGGTTATAACCTGGTGCGGACGTTTTCAGGATGACGTGTTTGTCTTCGATCAGTAAAAATTTCCTAGGTTTGACATCTGTGCCCCTGTGATTAGCTAAAAAACCTTCTGCTTCGAATTTGATAAGCTCTAGAGGTGTTTTGAGGTTTGGGGGAATTCCACCCGACGCTTTAATAGTAGGATATACTTTTTTCCCCAGCGTAACGATGGCCATGTCTTTGGTAGGTGATCCTTCGGCATAGGATTGCATAAAGGAATTAAAATGCTTTGCATTAAACCAGCCTTCAGGATCAAGCTTGTCCCAGTGTTTTCCTGTGCCTTTGAATAGTTCTTCATCCGCCCTTTTTAATTGGGTTTCATAAAATGCCATCAAACTTCCTGCAAGGGTGATAAACTTTCCTTTTACTTCTGCCATGACAATTCCCCCTTTTTATATATTCCTTATACTCAACACAAATAGTCAAGTTCCAAAGCGCCTGACTTCATGCGGGCGGCCTTGTATTTTTATCATGACATCAACGGAATAGCACGATCATATCCTCCGTCAATTACCCCCATTGGTGGTATCTTTCGTTTTTTCAACTTCCGTACTACCGTGGACTGATTTACCCCTAACGCCTCAGCTGCTTTAACTGTAGTTCCGTGCAGTCTCATAGCTAAAGTGACAAGTTGTTGTTCCAGATCATCGACGGCTTCCTTAAGAGGAACCACCCCGTTCACAGTCACTATCTTAAGCGGACTCTGATCCTTTTCATAAAGCACGGCATCAACTTCTTGAGCAGAAATAACCTCTTGATTTGCCGTTACTACCAACCTCTCGATGACGTTTGCCATCTCCCGAACATTACCAAACCAAGGATAATCCAACATCAACTGCACCGCTTCCGGAGAAAAAACCTTCTCCAGCCCATGACGCTTATTATTTTGCTCCAAGTAAAAAAGTGCTTGGGGAATAAGATCCTCTTTCCGTTCTCTTAGAGCCGGAACTTTAATAGGCACAACATTGAGGCTATAAAAGAGGTCTAAGCGGAAGTGACCTTTTTCAACTAACTCTTTTAAAGGTCTATCTGTACCTGCCATTATTCGAGTATCGATAGAAATTGCCTCTTTTTCGTCTGTCAGCTGTTGCATCTTATCCTTAAGAACGCGCATGAGTCGACCTTGCAGGTGCAGGGGCATCTTCCCTATCTCCTCTAGGTAAACACTCCCTTGATTAGCTAACTCTAACACTCCGGCTTTTCCTTTGTTTCCGGTGCCTATGGATGTTTCTTGTCCAAAGAGCTCGATTTCCAAAAGTTGAGCTGGCAGTGAGCCGCAATTTAATTTATAAAAAGGCGCTTTACTGCGTTTACTCTGGGAATGAATTGATTTAGCAATTTCCTCCTTGCCTACCCCTTGTTCCCCCACTAATACCACTGGTGAATCGACTTGACTTACCCTAAATGCCAGATCCAAGACATTGTTCATGATGACTGACCGGGATCTCAAATCGGCACCTGTTGCTTGATTATTCCTCATCTGAGCTATCTCTGACTGATACTTTTCGGAGAGCTGCTTACTTTCCTCAAGAGCTTCTCGCAAAAATTCTAACTCGCTCATATCTCTGATGTTAATAACGATTTTAGCAATTTCCCCTTCTTCATCGTAAACCGGATTACCCGTGATCATCAAGGAATGCTCAGCATAGGGCCTTTCCAAAATGCTCACCAGACCGTCTTTTTTTTTAACTAGAAATATAATATTTTTCTGGAAAACGCCCTTATCGACAAAATCCTTAAACGGCCGCCCCACCAGTTCTTCCCAGGAAACGTCGAGAATTCTCCCCACAGCAGGATTACAACGTAAAATTTCCCCCTGCCCATCACAAATAATCAAGCCATCATAAGAAGAAGCGACGATTGTCTGGAGTTCCTCATTCAGTTGTTTTACACTTTGCAGTTCTTGTAAAACCTTTTCAATCTCAGAGACTTCTTGGAAAACCCCTACAGCCCCTACAACTTCTCCATCTTTGATAATCGGTGTCCGATTGGTAATGTACTGTCTTCGACCCACTTGAAACTTTATACCGAATTCAGGTATTCCGCTACGAACAACCTCAAGTAAACCCGTGGGAACAATAACATCCGTCAAAAATCGTCCGACAGCTTCCTCTTTGGTTGAACAAGTTGGTCTTTCAGCTGCTGGGTTAAGGGATGTAATGATCCCCTGCCGGTTAATCGCTAGAATTCCATTGTGCGCCGAATCAAAGACCGCCTCCAGTTCCCAACTACGTGCTTGAACCTCATGTAAATAGGCCTGTAATAACGAATATTTAGATACTACACCAGTAATCTCTTCCTGGTTATTAAACACCGGGTAAATATCGAACGGTAAATTCCAAACATCTTCTAATGAGGCCTCTTCGTTTAAGGATAGGAAGCGAGTCGTTAGATATTCAGTGGCCTTCTTTTCCGCAGCAAAGTTTTCTAAACCCTTTTCGTTAACCTGGTCTTTGGTGACCATACCCAGTAAATGACCCTGTTCGTTGAGTAAAGGCAAGCCAGTCACCTTTTTTTCCATCATCAAGGTCAGGGCATCTCCGATAGAATGATAACTATAAAGGCATACGGAAAGGCGTGACATCACTTGGCCGACTCGCAACAAACTTTTCTCCTCCCAACTACTACCTATTTGGCTGATAGCCAAGTTCGATGTTAGCAATGATTATGAAGGCTTAGCTCATGCCAAGTTTTCTTTAGCCCTTGATCGACCTCGGTAGGACCATCTGATGGATTGGGGTGATCGATTTAGGGTTTTGATAATTAGCACCCGCAAAAGCGACGCAATATCTTCTTAAATCCGGAAGAGTAACTACCTCATCCACAAACCCTTGCTGCGCACAGAACACAGGCCTTGATTTTGCTTCGTAATCCTTAACCATTTGATTCATTTTTTCAATGGTCGATCCTAAGTCATTACCAGCCTCTTGTTCCTTGACCAACCTTCGAGCATAAGATGCGGCAGCAGCTGTTTCTCCATGCATTACATAAATTTCCGTCAACGGTGTTCCTAGCGTAAAGGCGTTGTTTTCATTAGCTTGAGGACCACCCATAATATAATGAGCTGCAGCTGTTCCTTTTCTCAAGATGACACACATCATTGCGACATCTGTTTTTTCGATTGAATAAATCAAGCTCTGACCCAAAGCCAGCAATTCAGCCTTCTCTGCGATATCTCCTACATCTATACCAGTGGTGTCTTGAAGCCAAATAATTGGCAAGTTATCTCGACCGCAAAGGGTAACAAATTCGGACTGTTTGATAAGTCCCTGACGATAATGTTTACCGCCTATCCCCATATAGGCCCCTTCTGCATATTCTGGATATTTAGGTATTACTCCTTGTCTGTTGCCAATCACGCCCACCGGGAACCCATCAATTTTAGCTACTCCCGTAAATACCTCAGGTCCGTAATCAGGCCTGTACTCCATAAATTCACTATTATCCGTAAGACGAGCTAATACTTGAACAGCATCATAGGGTCTTTCCTGGTTAGCTGCGATAATTCTATATAAATCGTGAACAGGGAACTTAGGTTCAGCAGGCTCAGCAACTCGAAACATTTTGGGGTCAAAGGCTGGCATGCCACTCATATATTCTTTGATCCCATCCAAAACGCCAATTTCGGTATCATGAACTTCTCTAAAATAAGCAGTCTCATCAAAATGTGTTTCCACCCTGCCCGGGGCCTTAGCCTTAAATCCTTTCGTAGCATCAATTAATTGTTGGGCAGTTTCTAGGTCAAAATAACCCTTGGGGTTCATCCCTCCCACAATTCCCGCTCCGCCCACGGCAATATTGGCATCCTTATGGGCTAAAAGAATGGTAGGGCTAATCCCTTGATATCCTCCACCAGCAGGGTTTGTTCCATAGATAGCATTTAAGATTGGAATCCCCAGTCGGTTCAGTTCGGCATGTCTAAAGAAAGCAGTACCGCTTCCCCGCCGATTAGCATAGACTTTCTCTTGCTCCATTAATTTAACCCCACTACAATTAGTGAGCCAGACTAACGGGATATTAAGCCTTTTGGCCAAGTCAGTAACTCTTAGAATATTCGCAGCTTGACCTGAAATCCAAGCTCCTGCCATGACCTTATTATCGAAAGCAATAATTACTGCCCATTTTCCATCTATTTTGCCCAGACCATCGACAACACCTGTGCAACCTTCTTCGTTAGTTTCTGGATTATAAAGTGTATGTAACGAACACCAAGTTCCAGCGTCAACCAGATAATCTAACCTATCCCAAACGGTCATCTGGCCTCTTTTCCGGATTACGTCTGCAGAAGTACCAGCATTCTTAACCTTTTCTACTGCACTGAAAATAATAGCCTCTTGTTCTTGAATTAATTTAATGTTTTCTTCGGTACGCTTTATTTCTCCGGCACTCAAGGGTTTTCCGATATCGGCCATTTTCTCGAAGTAAGGCCGCAAGGCTGTTTGCTTTCTATCCACTGATTAGAATTCCCCCTTCTCATCCTCTTCATCAACTTCAGTTTTGCCCCAAAGCTAAAGAGCTTTCACTTTTATCTCCACTATATCTCTAACTGAAACAATAAGCTTCCATACATTTCCTTTCTAACCTAACAACTACGTTTTCCACGTGATCTCACCTCCTCTCATTCGAGATTTTCCGTCCAGACATGCCTTACAGTAGCTAGCGCTCATGCCACAAGTGTCCACTTGAGTATGGCGACTTTTTTTGATGTTAATAGCCTTAGTAGTTTATTTTTTGTTAGATTTTTTAGAAAGATTGTTGGCATATATTGCTAATTGAAGGTCAAAGTGATTAATTTTTTCCTTTAAATCAATATTTAAAATTTCCTCTATACGCCCCAAACGATATTTTAAGGTGCCTACGTGGATATACATAGCTTCTGCTGTATCCTTAAGACTCCCATTTGTTTTCAGGTATTGCTCCAGAGTTTCAACAAGAGATAGTCCTTTTTTACGATCATCATGATCTAACAACGGACCTATTTTTCCGATTACATATTCTCCGAGTAAATCAGTATTATTTATTTCAGACAATATCCCATAGACACCCAGTTGTTCGTAGAAAACTACCTGATCCCATCTGCCTAGAAGTTTCGCGATAGAAAGAGCTTTAATAGCTTGCTGGTACGATTTTTGAAAGTTTTCGGGGCCTCTGCATTCTTTTCCAATTCCAATAATGACCTTCTTTCCAGGGTAAAGTTTATTTATTTCAGATCTTATTTTATTCAATGTTATAACTAACTCTTGTTGTACATATCCAAAAGTGATAGGAACCAGTAACTTGATCGTCGTTCCTTTGCAGACTGCAAAGCACCTAGGCAATAGTCTGCGGGAAAACGATTCAAGGGCTGTATGAATGTTGCTATACTCTATCTCGTTTCTTATAGTTTCTCCCAAGAAAGCATCCGTATCGACGTCAATTACAATAACTCTACTGCATTTATCCAGATCATAATTAATTAAATTTGCTCTTTGAAGAATGTGCTCAACATTCAAAAAAGCACCTGAAAGTAATTCATCTAGGAATTCAGTTCGATATCTACTTTCAACCTCATACTTTATTCTATTTTTCATTAATTCAAGTGCTAGTGCCATTGCACCTTGTTTAATGGCGATAATATCCAATTCCACATCATCATGATTAATATCCTTTATTATAGAAAGGTACCCCATTATGATACGAGCACTACCTATAGGGGCTATGATACGCCCCTTCTCTTTTCCGTTAAATAAGTATGTTTCACTTGTAACTACTTCTCCATTTCTTAGTCTGCTTTCTATAACTTGGTCTTGATCGAGTAAATCACGTACAGAACACTCATTATTTATTGGCAGTTCCGTTGAAAATAAGAGATTACAATGTTGATCTTCAATAATGATCGGAGCTTCAACCAAATCGGCCAATGTATTAGCAATTGAGGACATTCCATCTTCATTTAATACCTGTTGAATAAGTTGATTGTGAATATCAATCAACTTTTCCAACTTTTCTTGATGGAGAATCATTTTTTTATTGAGTTCTTGTAAAACTTTGGCCTGCTCTTTCTTTTTTTCATACAAAATTGCATTTTCAATAAAAATTGCTAAATGTGAAGCTAAAAAAGTCAAAACTACTAAGTCCTGGTTAGTAAACTCACCACTTTGCTTGTTGGTAACGTGAACAACTCCAATACGTCGATTCTTCACCTCAAGAGGCACTGTTATAAGATTTCTAGTTTTAAAAATCGAAAAATATTTTTTATTAACATGACGTGAGTCCCCAATTGGGTCATTCGATATGGTCGGCTCACCGGTGATGTAGACTCTCATAGTATTAGCCTCGCTCCCCAGAGGGACTCGATATGAATTGATTATCTTTTCATCTTGTTCTTTAAAAGCTGGTTTTTGCAGTGTTAATTCATTCTTTTCCTCGTCGAATAACATTACTCCTGCAGTCTCAGCATCCAACAACCTTGTAACAAGTCCGATCACTTTTGCTAAGACATCGCTTAAATTAGTTGGACTTTCAAAGAGCTCGTTAATTGCAAATGTCATTTTGAACACCTCAATAATTCAGTTCTAGAAAGTAGAGTGAAAAATTTCGTTTATAGATCACTTTTAACGATGCGACAAGCACTAATTGCTAATTGAAGATCGAAGTGATTTTCTGTTTGCTTCAAATCTATTTTTAAGATTTCCTGAATGCGTCCTATACGATATTTTAAGGTGCCTACATGAATAGCTAAAGCTTCAGCCGCATCTTTCAGACTCCCGTTGGTTTTTAAATATTGTCTCAAAGTTTCAACAAGTGACGAGTTTCTTTTTTGATCATATTCTAGAAGTGGACCTAATTTTTCTAATACGAACTCCCTTAGTAAATCTGAATTGTTTATTTCGAATAGTAATCCATACACACCAAGTTCTTCGCAAAAAACCACCTGATTCCACTTACCTAAAATGCTTGCGATTGTAAGAGTTTTGACAGCCTGTTTGTATGATTTCTGAAAATTTTCTGGTCCGCAACATTCGCTTCCAACACCAATTGCAACCTTTTTACCTTGATGAAGTTCCGTTATTTGATCCCTGATTTCGTTCAATTTTAAAATCAATTCTTCTTGTTTAGATTTACCCCTACAAGGAACAAGCAATTTTAGTGTATTCCCTTTGCCAACCACAAAGCTTGTTGGCAGTAGTTTATGGGAACATGTTACTAGGTTTTTTTGTAAATCACTGTAATCCTGCTCATCGTTTAAAGTTCCTTCCCAATTACCACTACCATTAATATTTATTAAAACTACTCTGCTAGGCTGTTTCAGATCATAGTTGAAAAAATCTGCTCTTTGAATAATCTGTTCCGCATTACATAATGTACAGGAAAATAAATCATCCAAGAATTCCACTCGATATCGTGACTCAACCTCGAACTTAATTTTATCCTTCATAAGTTCAAGCGCTAATACCATAGCACCTTGTTTGATTGCGACTTTATCTAGGTCTTTACTATTTTCTTTAAGCACTTTGATAAGTGAAAGATATCCCATTAGGTTACGTCCGCTACCTATAGGTGCAATGATAAAAGCTCGCTCTTCTCCCTGGTAGACATACGGTTCAATTTTAACTATCTGTCCGTTTCTCAGCTTACTTTTCAGATCTTGTTTCTGATCCAGCAAGTTACGTACAGAATAATTATTTTCTTCAATCGGTTCTGTTGAATGTACTAGATGATATTGTTGATCCTCGACCACAATCGCGGACTCTACCAAATTAGCTAATGTTTTAGTAATCGAAAGCATTCCTTCTCCGTTTAGCACTTGTTCAATTAATTGATTATGGATACTCATCATCTTTTCTAATCTTTTCTGATGGATAATTATTTTGGCATTAAGTTCATTTAAGACATTTGCCTGTTTATTTTCTCGTTCGTATAGAATCGCATTTTCGATAAAGATTGCCAAGTGAGAAGTCAAAAAAGTCAATATTTCTAAATCTTGAAGTGTAAAATTTCCATTTCTTTTATCATTGACATGAAGTACCCCTATTCTCCGATTTCCAACCTCAAGTGGCACAGTAATAGTGTTTTTAGCTGGGAACATCAATACAAATTTGTTAAGAAGGCGCGAATCCCGAACTGAATCATTAGATATGTAAGGTTCACCTGTTGTATAAACTCTCATCGCATTTCCTTCACCACCAAAGGGGACACGGTATGCATTAATCACTTCGTCATCTTGAGATGTGAAAGCCGGTTTTTGCAACACCAGTTCATTTTTTTCCT
Organism: Desulfosporosinus sp. BRH_c37; assembly: GCA_001516045.1. Taxonomy (GTDB): domain Bacteria; phylum Bacillota; class Desulfitobacteriia; order Desulfitobacteriales; family Desulfitobacteriaceae; genus Desulfosporosinus. The sequence goes on along the minus strand of LOEW01000027.1, from coordinate 14,198 downwards.
TATCGAATAACATTACTCCGGCCTTTTCCGCATCCAGTAACCTGGTTACAAGTCCGATCACCTTGGAAATCACGTCAGTTAACTCTATATGATCTTTGAATAGTTCATTTATACTATACGTAAATTCATCACCATCCTAGTTCACTCTGCACCATAATTCACTATATTTTAAATATTGAAAATATTCAACCCCTGCAAGTTTTGGAATATATTTTACTTAACAGGGGCTATAATTTTGGATTTTTATCTGCCTTCCCAATTAAATTCTATTTAAGGTAAGTTTCAGGGTTCGATTTTGTGTTCACTGGCGACCTTCTCAACCTATTAAATAACTCCTTCACTGAGCCTAAGGAATACTTCAAGGGCCTTCTCTGCGTATTCCGGATCCATGATATGACAGTCCAAAACGATGAACTCGATATCGGAGCGTAGGTTATCTCGCATTACCTCGATAAAGGCCTTCCTTCCCTCAGGATCGTAGTACATTTTCCCTGGGCTATCATATACATAAAAACCCTGCTTAGGTATCACAACGGCCACAGGTCCTTTAGACTTGTTGAGCCTCGAGGCCATAACTTTAGCTGTCTCTACCATCTCTTCCATGCTTACCTTTGCCGTTCCAAGAATCTCATTATGTTCTATCGTAAATCTCCCCTGGGCCGCAAACTTCGGCATATCCATGGGTTTCATTGTGAATACCCCCAAAGCTCCGGGACCCACAACATGAGGTATTCCCATCTCGACAGCGGCTTCCATTCTATTTTGGGAATGACATGCTCCCCCTGCGATCTCATGCGTTATTTCAAAGGGACAGAGGTCAAGCATACCCTTTACTACTCCCTGTCTGATAAGCTGTTCCAAAATGCCGCCTTGCATGCTCACTGAATGAGAGACCGTTACCTTTAAACCTTTCGCCTCCAGACCCTTCTTTATATGAGGAGTGTAGCCGAGCCACCCTATACCGGTTATTCCGACCCAGTTTCCCCCCTCAAGAGTTTCTTCCTCTTTCACCACTGAGGCTATAGCCAAGGCAGCCCTTTTTAGATCCCTCTTCGACCACTGATTGATACCAAAGAAATCTGAGACAGGTTGAACCAGTATAATGTCAGACTTAACAAAGTAGGGGTGAACATAATCAGATAAGGCCACGGTGGAAATTAACACCTTAGGGAAACCGACAGGAAGGTTTCGAAGGGACATCAGGGTTAAAGCGGTCCCCATGCTTCCGCCTATGGCAAGAACTCCATCTATAGCCCCAGTCATGTATAGCTCGTCTGCTACTATCTTCGAAGCCCCTCGTGCCAAAACCTCACACGCCACTTCATAACGCCCTTCGGCTGCTATGGCACGAATATCCTGCACCGTGCTGGAAGCCGCCGCTGCTACCTGATCACTTGTTACGTCGGGCACAAATAATGGTTTCCCGCTGAGCCCTATATCCACTACCAAGCACTGAAGCTCCATCGACTCAATTATGTTCTTCATGTAAGCGATTTCTTCACCCTTTGTATCGGCGGTACCTATAATCAAGATTGTTTTCTTTTTACTACTCATAACAAATACCTCCTTAAATTAAGATAGATATAATGTTAATGCTACAAAACTAATCCAAAAGTTATAAATAACATTCCAGACTTATTGTGTAGTCTATTTGTTGAGCCAAGATGAACCGTCGGCCCAATTAATAATTGCCACTCAAAAATGGCGAAAAAAAACATGCCCTCAAAAAGTATTTTTTAAGGTAAATAATACTCTTGTTCATATCAGTGTTTCTAGCTGTGAATGCCTACCAAAAACCCTTAAGTTAGTATTGTCTTTTCGCGATTGTCTTGTTATAATTCCATGTGTATTGATTTAATACAAGACAAGATACTGGCCCTAAGTATTGTTTTTTGACGAGGAATACTTAGGCCAGTATTTTGTGTCCGTGCTGCTTGCTTCAGCCAACCCCAGGCAGAAGACACACTTAAATCCTGCGCCAATCTGATAACGGTACCCACTTTGTTCTACAATAACATCCCTCCTTTCATAACAAGACCTTTATAAACAATTCTTGATGTTATATCATCTCATCCCATTTTCAGCAGAACACTGAGCGCAAAGGATTAAACTCAGTTTGCTCCCCGCTAACAGAACTAAATCATGTGTCTTCCGCCGTTAATAAGGATGGTCTGGCCCGTAATAAAGTTACTGTCATCCGATGAGAGAAAAACAGCGGCGCCCAGCATATCTTCCGGAGTCCCCAGCTTTTTGATACAATTAGGACCTAGGTCATATTTTGCCCAGTTCGGATTTAGTTCCCGTGCACCTTCAGTATCGGTAAAACCTGGGGCAAGATTATTGATGCAGATATTATACTCGCCAAGCTCTTTGGCTAGCGCTCGGGTCAACCCAACTACTCCACCCTTGGAGGTTACATAATGGGTAAACCCGTGGGAGCCAGTGAAAAACACCTCAGACATCAGGTTGATTATCTTGCCACCACCCTGTGCTTTCATCACAGGGAATACCGCCCTCGCACAAAGCCAAGGGCCCTTGACATTAACCAGCATCACTTTATCCCATTCGTCCGGGTCAAGTTCGAGAAACGGCTTGCGGTAGAAAATAGCGGCATTATTAATTAGAATATCAACCCTGCCGTATTTGGCCACGGTTTCAGCTACCATGCGCTTGGTGTCAGCTTCATCGGCAACGCTGGCTTTAAGAGCAAAAGCGACACCGCCCCGTTCTACAATCATTCTAGCTGTCTCTTCGATTCCGACAACATTTCGGTCGGTAACGGCCACCACCTTGGCTCCTTCGTCGGCTAGTTTGAGCGCAAAAGCCCGGCCCAGCCCCTGTGCTGCTCCTGTGATGATTATTACCTTACCCACCAATCTCAAATTTTCTCACTCCCATCCTTTAATAAGTAGGGTATGGGGGTCAGGTGTGTTCCTAACCCCTTACTCTCTTTAGCACAAAGGACTCAGGCTCTAAAATGCTCTTTGCTCCCAGAACCTCGGTAATCCATGCTCTTCAGCTATTACCTTATAAGCATTGTAACTACTACCCCGACCAATTCCGCCTCCTGAATGCAGATTAGCTGAACAAATATATAAGTTTTGCACCGGAGTTTTATAGTTGGAGAATTCTGGTGTCGGACGGTAACGTCCATTTTGGGAGGCATACATAGAACCCATGACCCAACCGCCTTCTTTCATATCTGGATGACGATTGAGAACATCATACGGTGTTGTGATAAAGGCATCTATCAAATTATCTTTAGTCATATTTGGAGCATATTTCACCCAATGCTTAAACAAATTATCAACAAACTCTTTCTTCTTTCTCAACCATTCCCGTTCCGAAAAGAATCGATGCGGCGGGGCAAAATCCTCGATAACAATAGTGTGTTTACCAGCTGGTGCCCTAGTGGGATCCCAAATACTATCAGGCGCAGTAGTAAAAATTGGACGTGAAGCAAACCCTTGAGTATATATTTCCGCCTTATATTTAGTGGCCAAATAGTCCGGATCCTTTGGTCCAAAATATAACCTGGGTTGCTCTCCGACATCAGGGTTAACTTGGCTTGCCGTATATTTAGGCAATTCATGAAGAGCAACATTACCCCACCAAACTTGTGAACGGTCATAATCAATGTTTCGTACCCGATGGGCTTGCTTAGGGGTCAAGTAACTCTCTCCTAAGAGACGGAACATGGTTTGTGGTACACCTAAATCACTGACTACAAATTTATTGGCCTTGATTTCTGCACCATTGACTAATTTTACTCCAACCGCCTTGCCATTCTGAACGATAACATTGTTAACTTCATGGTGTACAAAGAAATGACCACCCATTTCAGTAAAGGCACGCTGCAAAGCGTGAGTAATCGTATGGGTTCCACCTATGACAATTGACGAGCACTCCCAAGAAAGTACCAAAGCAAGACTGTGAATAAAGCCATAAAGTCCAGGTACGTCGTCTGGGAAGCAACCAGTGGAGGTATTCAGTCCCCGCATAAATAGAGTTCTTAACTCATCGCTTTCAAAGAGGTCATACGCAAGTTGTTTAGAGCTCATAAATTGATGTACTGGTTCTATACCGGAATCAGGATCTAGTAGAAGTCTTTCTAAAGCGTCAGGTGTACCATAGGGTGTTGGTGGACTATAACGATACTCCCGGAAGGCTGCACGCCACTTCGTCTCGTATTTCTTATAGAGGTCTGCATAAGTTTCGGCATCACGTTGGGAAAATTTAGCGATTTCATTATAGGTTTTATCAAAGTGTAATTGCGAGAAATACTCTTTACCTGTTTCAGGGTCAACTCTTAGGCAAGAGTAGCCAACAAACGCAGTTCCATCATCCCAGATAATTCCTTCGTTTTGCTCAGGGAAAACGTATTTTAAACCATAATCTTTTAAATTAAAATCTTTATAGGCCGGATGTGCCCAAAACCTAGTCCAGTGGGCGCAGGGATTTTGAATAAATCCAGGAAGCGGAAGATCCTCACCACAGGCCCCCCCGCCTATTTCGTGCTGTCTTTCAAAAACGGCAGTCTTTAAACCTGCTTTTTGTAAATAGCAAGCAATAATAGTCGCATGGTGTCCGCCACCAACCAATATCGCATCATAACTAGCATCAGCCATAGAAAAATCTCCCTTCATTAAATATAAAATTAAGTCTTATTAAACCATCTACCCATGTAAAGCCTCACTTGTACTTTTAGGGGCTTTCTGGAATAGCATTTTAATCACTTTAGCAATAATTGCTGGTTTCATAGCCATTTTTAAAGCCTGTCTGATATCCAGACCACTAAGTTGGATCGTAATAAACCAATGTACAGGATCGGTTGCTTCAATTTTCATGTTCAGCGGGAAAGATTCATTCTCTTTATCTATTTCCATACTAGAAAAATTCGAGGTTAAAACTGTTTTTCCAAGACCTGTGGATTGTACTAACATTGAAATCACCTCCTTTAGGTGTTAGATGCACAATGCACGACTTTGGACTTTGGACTTTGGACCTCGAACGTCGAACTTCTCCTTTCCTCAATATTCGATGTTTAATTCTTCATTATGAATAATAATATTTGTGTTATAGCAAACCGACTTCTTTTGCAGCTTTAACGCCTGGTGTATCTTTCCACCATTTTTCAAAACCTTGGTCTTCTGCAATAGCATTTGCTCCATTGTAACCTGAACCAAAAAGCACCATGCCACCGGGATAACTACTTGCTCCACAGAGGTAAAGATTTTTAATGGGAGTCAAGTGACGGGAACACTCTTCATTGGGTCTTAAATAACCCATTTGTAAAAGATAATAACCCCCTTGCTTATAGGAGCCTTCTTTCATGTCTAGGAACTTGTTTTCAATATCTATTGGGGTAGATACATAACTGTACAAGATGCTTTTCTCCATATTAGGAGCATATTGTTCTAAGGTTTTAATCATTGTTTCAGCGTGCTGTTGACGCTCACGATACCAATTTTCGGGATCACCATGGAGTCGATAGGGAGCATTTTGTGAAAGTAAGCCAGTATGACGTCCTGGCGGCGCTTGAGATGGGTCATGGATACTAGGGAAACAACAGTTAAAACCAACTCCGTCTGATTCGCCTTTTTTAACTAAATCCCAATGTTTTATTAATTCGTCTTGGGTCTCTGCACCGACAAAATAGATTAAAGCTTTTTCAAGATCAGGATTCTTTTCGGCAGCTTTGAATTTTGGAGCTTCCTCTAAAGCCAAATGAACTCCTAAGAGACTTGAGGCCTCCCATTTATACTGTTTTGTACGATTCACAAAATCTTTACTTAAGTTATCTTCACCCACATAATTGAGGAAGGTTTGATAAGGATCAATAGTACTAGCCACAAAATCGGCTTCATAAATTGTACCGTCTTCTAGTTCGACCCCTTTTGCAACACCGTCTTTCACAATTATCCGTTTGATGAGTTGGCTTCCCAAAATCATACCACCATTATCGTAAACAACCTTACTAAGAACATGGGACACACGATGTGTTCCACCTACACTGAGCCTATAGTTAGTTGCTCGGTTGATCATCAGGGGAACCATGAACCCTAATCCACCTTCGTTATAGTCCAAGCCCCATTTGCAGGCTGTGTAGAGTATGAGGGAACGTACATGTTCATTTTCAAAAATACTATTGACAATTTCCAAGGGACTCTTTTGTTGATATTCAAGAATTTCCCGACCTAATTCATGTTTACTCATATTCATCATAGCTTCAAACGATGGATGAGCCCGTTCATAAGTAGCCGGTCCAATATAACCCTCAACCATCCTTTTAAAGCTATGATACATTTCGACATAGGCCTTGGCATCTTTTTCTGAAAATTGAGCAATAGATTTAGCTGTTCTCTCAGGGTCATGATAAAGACAAAGGCTCCGGCCATCCTTCAATGGCATAGCAAATACCGGATCAGGATGAACAAATTTCAGACCATACTTCTCCTCCAACTGAAAGTCTGCGAACACAGGAGCTTGATCTACCATCATATGGTAGACTGCATGAGTATTATGCAAATAACCCGGGATCGTGACTTGTTCAGTGGCAAGACCACCACCGATTTCCATCCGTCTTTCTAATAAGAGTACTTTCTTTCCGGCCTTGGCCAGATAGCCACCTAATGCTAATCCATTAGGCCCGACACCGATAATAATACCGTCATACTTTTTCGCCATTACACATTCGCCCTCCTCAGGAAGTCATTTCCCACTTTTTTAAATATTCAAAATATTATCTTAATTATACATTTGTATTACTTGAAATAAATTACCTCCAAAAGATGAATTTTCTAAAGGTTTTTCCTCCTCTACGATTAAATTTAATTCCTTAAAATCTTTGACAACCTGGATACACTCAAATTATTAACTATTAAACCTTGGTGAAAGCATAAAATACTCTTTCCTGCATGAATATTGCACCGTTTTTGCTTTCCACTGGCATCGGATTCACCGGGTAGACATGAAGTTTGACTTCATCGCCTTTTTTCAGCTCACCCATCTTGACCCCGGTTATCCTGACCACCAATTTAAACTCTTCACCTAGATCGATCAAAGCAAGGATGAGCGGGGACTCAAAACCCAGTGGTACTCCCTCTACTTTCTCAGATACCACCAAGACTTTACCCTGTGTGGGCAGATCAACCCACTCTAGGTTCTCAGACAAACATTCTGGGCAAATAACTCGCGGCGGATAAGACTTCATGCCACAGTCATTACAAGCAGTTGTAGTCAGCCTACCTTCACGTAAATGCTCATAAAACGGGTGATTACAATTCCACTCTTTGCCCTGAAATGAGTAGATGTCCATGGTTGCCGCGTATTTAACTTCCATAATCTATCCCCTCATTATTCAATATCCCTCCCGTAAATCACGACATCATTTAGAATTCAAAGTTGATATTAGCGAAGTATCATAGATACCCTCCAGAAAAGCACTATTTTCAAGCAACTTCTTATGAAAATCAATAGTAGTATTAACTCCGGAAATTTCCATCTGGTTAAGAGCACCTTTAAGCCTCTCTATAGCCTCTGACCTGCTATTTCCCCAAACGATAAGCTTGGCTAGCAGTGGATCATAAAAGGCAGAAATCTGCATTCCTTCTTCAATTGAGTGATCTACTCGTATTCCGTCACCCGCAGGAATCTGCAGAGAAGTAATAATACCGGGAGACGGCATAAACGTAATGGGGTCTTCAGCATTAATTCTGACCTCTATGGCATGACCTGTACGACCTATCTCATCTTGTTCAAACGGTATTTTACCTGTCGCAGCAATTTCTAACTGAGCTTTAATTAGATCTCTCTTTGTAACCATTTCTGTTACTGGATGTTCAACCTGGATTCGATTATTAACTTCGAGGAAATAAAAATTTCCTGCCTCATCTTTTAAAAATTCCACAGTGCCAGCGTTTTCATAACCGATATAGGTAACAATTTTAATTGCCATTTGAGTTACTTGTTCAATTTCTTCTTTTGTCAAATTAGATGCCGGTGACTCTTCAATAAGCTTCTGAAACCGCCGCTGTACCGAACATTCTCGCTCCCATAAATGTATAGCTTTCTTTCCTGGAGCAGCTAAGATCTGTACTTCTATGTGTCGTGGTTTGTCAATCAATTTTTCAACGTAGACACCAGAACCTCCAAAATATGCTTGACTTTCCCGGCCTGAAGCTTCAAATAGGTCTTTTAACTGAGACTTATCGTTGACACGATATATCCCTTTTCCACCTCCTCCCAAGTCAATCTTTAGGGCAATGGGAGCGCCCAACATATCAAACCAACGCTCTAATTCTTCAAAACTATTGATTTGCTCTATAGACCCTGGAACAACAGGTACACCAGCCTCTCGAGCAATATGTCTTGAACTGCACTTGGATTCCAACAATTCCATGACTTTGGCAGGTGGTCCAATCCAACAGACGCCAATTTCTTCTACTGATCTGGCAAAATTTCCGTTCTCAGCTAAAAAGCCATAACCCGGATGAACTGCATCAGCACCAGACAATTTAATCGCTTCAATAATTTTCGGTATATTAAGATAACTCTCTGTTGGTCTCGAATGCCCTATATGATAAGCCTCATCAGCTTCTCGTACGTAAAGAGCATTTTTATCGACATCGGAATATATTGCAACTGTTTTTATGCCCATCTCATGACATGCCCGTATAACACGCCTAGCAATTTCTCCACGATTGGCCACAAACACCTTATTGAACATCCTTTTCTCCTCTCATCTCGCTCTGGTTCGACAGTCTGCAGACACATAAAGTGCCTCAAACCCTTGTGGCTCAATGGCTAGAGGCACTTGTGGATAACTTGCCGTATGTCTACGTTTTTGAACTCTTCGGAAGGGAAATCAAATCACGCACCACTCGTTCAATGGGTGGCTTTACGTTTCACCCTATAAGAACATAGTTACTGATACCCCTAAAGGCGTTAGGATACTACTAAAATCACATCACCCAGACTAACCTTATCACCCTCTGGAATTGTAATTTCGCTAACAACACCGTCAACCTCAGAAAAAATTGGGATTTCCATCTTCATTGAATGAAGAATAACCAGTTCTTGACCTTCTTCGATTTGTTCACCTACATTTACATTGATTTTTGCAATTAAACCATCAACCGTAGAAATTACTTGCGCCATTTTGACCCCTCCATTCATTTTTATTAGTGTCACCAACCTCTTTTTATCCCTCATTTAACAGATTTACTGCTTAATCTCTTTTGACCTTTCAAGCCAGGTTCTGTAAGAGCCATAATGTTTCTTTACGATGCGATAGCTAAAGGGATTCTGATAAACGTCAGATTTCCTGACCAAACTTTCATATTCGTAGATACATTTTAAATCTTCTTGCTCAATTGCTTTCTTTGCCACTTTCGTAGCATATGATCCCGTGATCATTCCGTGGACGATTCCCGAAGCACCGCTCGCCTCACCTACAAAAATTACCCCGTCTTTGACCATATTATGGTAATGAAAACCCATTTCTTTCCTATTGGGAAAACCACCCAGATAAACAGAATAAGAAGAAGCAATCTTTTGGGAAAAGAGATTGTCTCGCCTTGATCTTATCTCGTTATAAGCATCCATTGAAGAAAAAGAAGCAAGCGTGATTCCCCCTCCATGGGGCCAGAGGGATCGACCTGAAAGTTTAGGATCTTCTGCTTCGTATATCTCGATTTGTCCAGGTGTTACTTCCTTTACGTTTACCAGTTCAAGTTGAATCCCTGTATAGGTCTCAGACTCAGCTTCAGTAGCTATCTCTTTTCTCGCAAAGCCAGATGCAGCTGACTTCATGCCATCGGCACAAATGGTCACTTTTGCCCTAACTTCTGGCAAACTTTTAGATGCAGTTTTCACACCAACAACAATACCGTCTTCTTTGATCAACGCTTCAGCCTTCACGTTTAAGAATAGTTTGGCCCCCGCCATAATGGCCACCTTCGCCAACTCTCTATCGATAAGTTCCCTTCGGGCCAGATACCCTCCCCACCCTGAATCCTCAATATCTTCCATAACTTGGCCCGAAAGGGGATCAATTAGCTTCAACCTGGTGACTTTTTGGTAAGGTAGGGCGTCCTTGATCTCGGCAAAAAACATATCTGTGAACTCACAGCCCAACAGCCATCCACTACAGTGTTTTGGCAGACCTACCGCGGGATGTTCCTCAAGAACCACCACGTCAAACCCTTCATCAGCGGCTGTCTTTGCAGCCCAAAGTCCGGCTGGACCAGCACCTACAATAACAATGTCACATTTCATTTATTAACTCCCCTTTCAAAGCTTACTTACACCCAAACTTACGTATCGGTGACTAACGTCTCCGGCCTCAGACGTTTGACCTCTGTTCAGCAAGCATTGCATCGACCTCTTTATCTGTCATAGTATACCGAAGCAGAAACTCTTCATCAGAGATACTGGCTCCAAGACCCATCTTTTGGCGTAGCTCGTCGATTGATGGCTGAGCAAACTCTTTATCAACAATGTTCTTCGCCATGGGATGATTGACTATCTTATCGAGTATGTTCGGTTCTATTGGTGCCGTAGGCTTTCCGAACCATTCAGAGGCGTATTGGATTATCTCCGTGGGAACTACTTTATAACGTTCAGCACTAAAGACATTCATGGTTGCTTGCGTCCCCACAAACTGGGAGAAAGGCGTGACCATAATGGGGTACCCTAACTCTTGGCGCACCCTAGTAATCTCTTCTAGCACCTCATCGAGACGATCTAGCTTATTCATCTCCGTAAGTTGCCGACGTAACGTGGTCATCATTCCCCCTGGAACCTGATGGATATAATAGCTAGCTTGATGCTCAACTGGCTGTCCTTGTGGTAATCCTTCACTCTGGGAGACTTGTTGAAAATGAGCAGTCATGGCTTGAAGAGATGTTTTATCAAGGTTTCCCCAGTACTTATCCTTTCCCCAGAGCCACGAGGGCATCGTCTTGATGGCCGCTTCCTCCATATTCGCCCCATAATTAAGGTAGGACAGGTTCTCTAAGATATTCTCCGCAGATGGTAATGAGGTAGCATTAGCCACAGGCGGTACAGCAGTGTGAACTACGTCAACGCCAAGCCTAATAGCCTCAAGATAACATATAGGTCCAAGCCCCGTGCTGCAGTGAGAGTGGATCTCCAAAGGTTTCTCTCCTATTACCGCCTTGATGGCCGGAACCAAGGTTCTGACGCGTTCCGGGGTTAGGAGCCCACCCTGATCCTTAATATATAGAGTATCTACGTCCTTACTTTGAGCTAATTCTCTAGCCTTCTGGGCGTAGTATTCATCAGTATGAACAGGGCTAATCGTAAAGGAGAGGGCCACTATATAGTCTTCTATCCCCACCAGCTTAGCCATACGGGCTACTTTCAGCATTAAGTCTACATCGTGATTGGCATCTACAATCCAAACACGCCTTATCCCATTGGCAGCAACCCGCTCCATCACAAGAGACATAACGGAATCCGGAACTCGTTTAAAACCAATAAATCGCCTGCCCGTTGTTCCAAAACTCAGTGGGGTCTTTTTGATCACTTGGGCAGCAAGCCTGATCCTCTCCCAAGGGTTTTCCTTGTGTGTTCGGACAGAAACACCCATATGAATACTAGAAGCAAAATCTATACACTTAAACCCTACATTATCCATATCAGCAGCGGCAGCAAGAATCATTCCGTTGTTTAACCCAGTGGCACCCCAAATGCTCTGGTTGCCATCTCGAACTGTTGTATCAACAAATTTTATCTCACCCATCTTTTACTCCTCCATCATTTCTCTTAGAGCTTCCATTACTTCTTTGCCGCCCGAAACATTTTGTCGAAGCTCTCCACCAAAGCCTGGGCGAACTCAAAGTCCTCAAGGTTATTATCCACCTCGACAAGTTCCACCTCACTCTTTAGATGCTTTCTTAGCTCATCAATAAAAATATGGTCTTCACCTGGGTCATAGAGGATTGTTCCCTCTCCATCTATTGCTGACCAGCCTTTCAGCGGTATGAAAAACTTTACTGGCCCTTTAGTCTTGTTGAGCTTCTCAGCATATAGTTTCGCACACATCTGCAATTCTTCTCCGTTCAGGCGGGTCATGGACCTCATAGCATCCATTTTCCAGATCTTTGGCCTCGAATTGTACTTTTCCCCTTCTTTACGCGTGGGTCCGCATCCTGTGAGATTAAGGCAACAAGGGGTCAAGACCTGGGGAATCCCTCGCTCTGCTGTTGCATCGAGTCTCTCCATCCCTGCAGCTCTATTACCCTTTATGACTTCCTCAAGGAGACCCGCAGGGACTATGTCAATTATGCCGTCAAAAAACCCTTCGGATATGAGCCGATCCATCGCCCTATCGCTTATCCCTTGAGCGTGAAAAGAACAGACATTGTATCCTTTTTCCTCCAGGAGCTTCTCCACTTGCCTTGCACATTTGACTGAAAATCCGATCTCAGTTATGGCGATTGAGGGAAATGGAAGCTTCAATGAGGGGATAGAACGACTTTCCTCTGCCATTCCTGAAATTGTCCCAGCAGTCTGTTCTATCGCATGCTTCACTAAATCGTTCATTCCGGCAATTTCCATTATAACTTGCATAATAACTATGTCTGTGGCTTCAAACCACTGATGAACATATACCGGCATAGCTGCCGGCACCGCTATCACCTTTGGGATACCAAAGGGTAGCATCTGCATGGCACGTGCTCCCATTAGGGCCATCGTCGCTCCACCAAGCGCTACTATTCCATCTACCTTGCCCTCTGAGTAAAGTTTCAAGGCCATCTGCTGTGCTCCAGATGTCATAGCCTCCGTTATTACAAACCGATCTTTTAAACTTCTTAATTCCTCTATATTTTTGCCCACTAGTTGCACAATCTCTCCTGGAGTAACGTCGGCTTCAACAGTTGAACCTGCACCCATGCTAACATCCATAAGAATAACTTGATGTCCTCTATGCTTAATCCTTTCTCTTAGATAATCTAGTTGTTCTCCCTTTGTATCCAAGGTTCCAAGTACAAGTATTTTTTTCATAGCCATGCCGGTTTACCTTCATACAACTTCACTATCAGTTGGGTTTTCATTTCCGAACGAGGCATCACTCCAGGAGCAACCAAAGTTACCTTAGCAGGGATGATTAATTTGGCCCTAATCTCCGCTTCCAATTCTTGCTGGAGATTGCCTGCATCATCCAAATTGGCCGCTTCTACAACCACATTTAAAGGCGGTTTGACCAACGGTCCCGGTTCATCAATTAACACCCTGATTTCTCCGGTTGTCCTCGGCGCAAAACTGGAGACTACATCCCGTACCGCCGAGGGGAATACATTGACTCCCAGTACGATTAACATGTCATCCGTCCGGCCGATACAACGAATACGCATACTCGTCCGTCCACAGCTACAAGGCTTGGTATAAACTATCACATGATCCCTTGTACGGAAGCGAAGTAACGCCGAACTTTCCCGGTCAATGGCCGTATAAATTAATTCACCACTTACTCCATCCTCTATCTTTTTCCTTTCCCCTGTTTCCGGATCAATAATTTCTGGTATGATATACCCCTGGCCACAAAAATGCATACCTTCCTGAGCCTCGCACTCACCCCAGATCAATGGCGCCATATCCGCATTACCCATTGCCTCACAGAGTCGCGCTCCCCAATCTTTCTCAATTTTCTGGCGGACACTGGGAATTCCGCCGCCTGGCTCCGCTCCACAGTGAATGCCTCGGATACCGAATTGTGAAGGATCTTTGCCAGTTTTTTCACGTATATATTCAGTCAAATAATTGGCATAAGACGGAGTACAAGCCATGAAATCAGCCTTGAGATTTTCTATCGAAGATAGTATTCGATCCGAAGCACCTGTGCCAATAGGCACCAAGGTTGCACCGATGTTCTCAACGGCAGCGTGACTTGGTAACCCCCCCACAAAAAAACTTAGACCTAAGGCAAAAATGACCGTATTACTGGGTCTAAGACCAGTGGCATAATAAGCCCGAGATGCCATTTCTGTCCAGACGGCACGGTCGCGAAGAGTGATGGCGACAAAACTAGGCTTGCCTGTGGTCCCTGAAGAAGAGTGGATGCGGATAAGTTTGTTGCGCGGTGCCGCCAAATAATCTCCTAAGGGAGGAAAATTCATTTGGGTTTCCCGTATATCTTCTTTGGTGGCAAAGGGAATCAACCCCAAGTCATC
>LOEW01000026.1 GCA_001516045.1 Desulfosporosinus sp. BRH_c37 | reverse complement strand
ACTTTAAGCCAACCATTGATCACTTGATCATACTCAACCTCGTCCTCAATGATCTTTACATCAGAGCCTCCACCCAAGGTAAGAACTGCAGCAACTTCATTAGCGATGTTTTTACCCGACTCTTTAAATCCCTGTAAATCAATGATCACAAGTTGCCCTTCCGTTCCGGGTTTGGCTTTTTTCGCAAGGGATGCATTGATGAGATTCATCCGGGTCGAAAGCACATTCCGCTTAATCAGGGTATTGAAAGTTGCATTCGCCTTATGCAGGGAGGCGAACGTTCCAAGCACAGCTTTTTTAGCTTCCGGTGCAGGTAAGAGCTTCACCAGAAGTTTGGTGAAAATCCCAAATGTTCCTTGGCTTCCGACAGCGAAGTGGATAAAATCTAAACCGGAAACGTTTTTAATACATTTATTTCCGATATCCAAGATTTCTCCGGTTGGGAGAACCATTTCAAATCCCAAAAGGAACGTCCGGGTAGGACCATATTCAAAGGACTTTGAATCGGAATCTCCAATCGCAAAGCAGCCGCCAACCGAACTGGTTTCGACTTCATAGGGCTCCGGAGGAAAGATTAATCCGGCTTCCACAACTTTAAGTAGAAATTCCTTATGAAGAACTCCTGGTTCGACGACCGCCACAAGATTTAGATGATCCATTTCTAAAATCTGATTCATCCGGGACATAACCATCGCTATCCCACCCGTGATCCCCTGGGTATCGGTGACTGCCCCGCCTACCGCTAATTTCACGTTCTGCTCATTTGCCAGTTTGACGATACTTGAAACTTCAGAAGTATTCCCAGGTAAGACGATGACTGCAGGCTTACCTTGACCTTTTAGATATTTAGACATTTCGGAAGGGGAATCGATGACATTGGCATCACCGACAATCCCCTTTAACTTACTGATATTAACGTTACTCATGACTACCCGCCCTTCCACTCATTTACTAGAACTTGCGGTCAGCATGTTCCGCAAAGGGAAATTTTCGATTATCGGCCAGACCATGATGAATTGTAATGGTCAGACCATATACAAAGTTAATCTAATTCTTGCGTTCAATTAGTCTTCGTAAGCGTGGGCCATTACATCGGCAACATGCATAACCTTTTGTTTTTGACCGGCTTTGTTTATGCCACCTTGAAGTCTCAACATGCAGGCTGGGCAACTTGTAGCCACCAAATCTGCATTGGTATCCTTGATGTTTTGTGTTTTCTGAACTGTGATATCTGTTGATACCTCATGATAAAAGGCTTGTATTAAACCGGCTGCCCCGCAACAACGGTTGGCTTCAAACATTTCCTTATATTCAACCCGAGGAATCATTTGCAGTAATTGCCGAGGCTGCTTAGTTACCTTAAGACCCCGAACCATGTGGCATGGATCATGATAGGTGATTGTTAGAGGACTCGAATTATGAAGTTTGCTCTGATCGACACCAATCTTGGCCATATATTCTGAAAACTCAACCACTTTTTCGGAAAATAATTTAACTTTTGGAAGATACGACGGCTCATCGGCAAAGAGCGTTAGATAATCATGTCTAAGCATCGCCGCACAGGACGCGCATGCAGTGAGAACAACTTCGGCATCGCTATACATATCTAAAAAAGTATCAATAGTTTTGCGGGCGTTTCTTTTCGCTGTTTCGAAGTCACCATAGGCATATTGCGGAAGACCGCAGCACACTTGATCTTTGGGAATAATAACTTCACAGTCATTTTTCGTTAACACTTTAACAACAGAATGAGCGGTTTGGTCTAAGGAGTGATTGAGAAAACAGCCTACATAAAATCCGACTTTATGCTTCGGATGTTGCACCGTAATCTTCTCTGGGACCTGCGCCAAAAATGGTTTCTTGGCAGTAGGGAAGTTTCGAATATCAATACCGCGAAAATAGTCCAGTCCATCAATTTTATTGAGGACACTTTTGCCCATTCCTTTGAAAAGACTGAATCCCATACCCAACCTCGTCGGACTTGCTAAAGTATTTAAAGCAAATGACTTAGCAAATGGCTTGATTCCTTTTCTTAGTTTCAGATCTCGCCGCGCGGCCATGACAAGTTCATTACCATGTACACCGTTTGGGCAAGTGACTGCACATTCTCCACACAACAAACAGCTCATGATAGCATCTTCATACTCTTGATTAGGTTCTAATTTCCCATCGGCGACAGCTTTGATGAGTTGGATTCTTCCGCGTGTAGACATTTCCTCTGACCCAGTCAATTTATAGGTCTTACAGGCTGTATGGCAACCACCACACTTGTTACACGTGTTGAGCATTTCATAAACGTCCGCCAAAACTCCCACTGATACTTCCCCCTCACACCCATATTTCAGACTACCAAACGGATGAAACATGGTTTCTGCCTATTCACCCATAATGAAACAATGTTTCATTATTTTAATACTATTATTACTCGGAATTTCTAAATGGTCAAGTAGAACATTTTGAATATATTTTTTAATCTATTTATAATACATGCTAATATTTTATGGAACTTTTTCAATGGAGAAGTGGCAAAGGGTTGGGTAGGCTATGGGGTCTGAAAGAAGTCGAATCCCATATGAGCTGAAATCTCTTCTCCAGACTTTTTCATTTCTTGACCGATACGCTCTATCCCTTTTTCTTTGATTCTCTCGGCTGGGCCTGAGACACTGATTGCTCCAATCGCTCGTCCAGAATAATCGAAAACAGGAGTACCGAGACAAATAATTCCAATTTCATTTTCTTCGGTCTCAACCGATATTTTGCTGGTTTTAACGTCTTTCAGATAGACCATCAACGCATCCGGGTCAACGATTGTATTGGGAGTATAACGATTCATACCTTTCGTCTCAAGAATGTGCCTAACTTCCTCTTCCGGCAAGGTTGAAAGCAGAGCTTTTCCCACTGCTGTACAGTGCATTGGCGCCCTCCGCCCCACCTTGGAATGCATGCCTACAACATGGGAACTTTCTGCTTTATCGATGTAAACAACCTCTCCTTCATCGGGAAGCACAAGGTGAACGACCTCATTCAACAATTTCGCCAAATCATTCAGTACGGGAGCTGCCACTTTACGAATCTCCAGATCATTAAAAAAACGAATACCTAACTCCACGATTTTAATGCCCAATTGGTAGCGCTCGTTATCCCTTACCCTCTCAACATACCCACGATGGCATAAAGTATGCAAAATTCGATGGACAGTACTTTTATGCAAGCTAATACGATTTCCAATTTCCGTAACACCTAACGCCTCTTCTGCTTGAGCAAGTACTTCTAAAACATCTAACGAACGATCGAGTGTTTGCACATATTTCTCAACCACAGATAATCCTCCAATCTAACCCCAATTTATCAAAAATATCGAAACATTAATGCAAGATGGCTTTTTTAGCCCTATCCCAAATCAAATTCAAACTAAATCATCAAATTAATCTTATTTGAATAGTATGACTTTCTTAGGTTCCATAGTCAAGAACTTATTTTATCTGCTATAACTTGTATCAAAACCAAAGTCTTCGGGTAGTAAGAAGTTTCCGTTACCCTTTAGACTCTATGTCCACTAAGACCAGCCTTATAGCTTTTTATAAATAGATTGAAAAAATCTTCTATGTCTTGTGATGTTTCAAGCTCTCCATTCATTTTTAGTATTTCAATTGCTGCTTCTATCGTACACAAATTTCCTGCGGTTGCTCCTCTTCTCAAATCATAGTTAGATGCATAGTTTGGTTTTATTGAAACAATTGGCAAACCTTGTAAGAATTCACTCTTCCTAAATATCCTTCTAGCTTCCTTCCAAGTCCCATCTAAGAATATGAAGGCTGGAATTTTATCAGTTGGTTTAAAGTTCACTTTTCTTTTTTCTAACTTCTCATTTTCTGCCGGAAATAATACAAACACTGAATATTTTTCCATACTAATATTTTGAATTAATTGCTCAGGACTCTCAGTTCTTTCCCAGAGGAAAATTTCAGTTGACTCAGGATTTATCAACTTTAATAGCCTTGCGGTATTAGAAGGCCTATAAAACTCTCTTTCACTTGATAGAATCCAAAGTTTTGCTTTAGTATTTACTTTTGCTGATTTATTACAGATGCAATTGATGATCGGTAATCCACATTGATTGCAACTTTCATATAAGCTAGTAATCTGTTTAACCTTATAACTTTTGTCCACTTTATCCCCTTTAATATTTTTATCGTACTAAGCCATTTCCAACTTGACCGTGCTTCCAGCTCCACCGGCTTCAGCAGGAGTAATGACCAAACGGCGAGCAAGACGATTTTTGAGTTCCGGCACGTGGCTTATAATACCAATCGTTAAGTTCTGGAGGTGAAGTTTTTCTAGGATGTTCATCACTGTTTCGAGAAGATTGGCATCAAGTGTTCCGAACCCCTCATCAAGGAAGAAGAACTCAAGCGGTGATTCTCCCCGAAGTTGGATTTGTGTAGACAAGGCTAAAGCAAGCGCTAGTGCGGTGAGAAAGGTTTCTCCTCCCGATAAACTGCTCACGGGTCGACGTACTCCGCCATTGGCATCGTCGCGCATAATAAAACCGCCCTCTGCATCAACCTCCAAGGCGTAACGCTGGTTTGTTAACTGTTTTAAACGTTCTGAGGCATCTAAAGATACGTTGGTTAACTGTTCTTGAGCTATGAACTCTACGAAAGCATTCCCTTTAAAAACGGTTTGTAAGCTTTTTAGTAATCCCTGGCGGTGACTTAAAGCTTTTCTTTCGTTTTCAAGGCGCGTCCATTCTTGATGCTCCTCATTAAGTTTTATCAATCTCTGTTGATTTGCGCCTCGTCGCTCAATCGCTTCAGTATGAGCATTTTCCACTTCTTTTAGACGAAGGGGCCAAGCGAGCCACTCCTCGGGACGTAGACTTCGGCCTTTAAGTCGTTCTTCGACGTCTTCACGTTTTTGCTTAAGACTCAAAACTTCTTGTTGGAAGGCTAAGATGTCCTGGTTCATTTTCAGCCGTTCAGCCTCATCACATAAAACGCTCTGTGCCTCTGAGGCTGTTATAAATTGTGCTGTTTTCAGGCCCTGCTCTAGTTTACGCTGGGCGGACTCAAGCCCTTCTCGGGATAATTCCAAAGTTTTATGGCTGACAGCCTGAGTCTGCTCCGCCTGTGTCCATACCTCTTTGGCCAGATCATAAGCTTTCCTCAGCTTTTCTTCAGTCCCAGTTACTAGAGCTAATTCTTGTTTAACCTGCAAAGTTCGCTCTAGGGCAGTCTTTCCCTCAGTTAAGGCATCGCATTTGCTCTTCAGCTCTGTTAGATCGCGAGCGGCTTCAATTCCAACCGTCTTTAACTTCTGAAGTTCAAGCTCGCAATTCGTCTTCTCCAGAATAAGCAACTGCTGGGCCTCATCAGATTCCCGCAACCCCTCTTCAAGGCTAGATAACTCGTGATTTAAAGTCCTCATCGTCTGATCCCAGGTAGCGTATCTTTTTTGTAACAACGAAATTTCTGAAAGGGCAATACTACCGCGCAAAGTGTCTAAGCGATCTTTCCGCTGGGCCTGTTCCTCAAGCAATTGGTTTAGGCGATTATGAATTTCTTTGCCCACACCCGTTGTAGAAGCAATTTGGGCTTGAAGGTTATGTTGTCTTTTATCCACTTCAGCTAACTTTTGCTGGGCATCCTCCAACTGCCGATTCAACTGCTCTTGCTCTGTTTTCCATTTATTCAATACTTGTCTATCTTTAATTAAATTGGATTCTTGTTCAACTCGTTGAGCATTTAAGGCTTGAGTATCTCTATTACGGTCAGATTCCGGTAATTCCTTGCGATAATTAACGATTGCCCGTTGCTTGGTTTCCGAGAGATCTAACTGGCTTTGTTCAAGCTCTTGCTTTGAAGACAGTTGAGCTTTGGCCACAGCCAGAGCGGTCGCGCCCTCTGTCTGTTCCCCCTCCAACTTCTGGAGTTCTCGGATGGACTGCTCTAGCTCATTTCTCGCTTTGGCTAGAGTCACGTCATCCAAATTCTGAGCGAGCTTAGGGTGGTGAGCAGAGCCACAAACTGGGCAAGGTTCTCCCTCGACCAGATTTTCAACGAGTAGCCCTGCAAGGTTTTTTTGCTCTAGTCCCTTCACCACAGCAGTTTTTTGCTCGACAAAAGCTATAGCCTCCTGAACCGCAACCGAGATTCCACCCTGTTCTCTCTCTCCGTTTTCCACTTTCACTTGTGATTTTTGGAGATCCACCGAGGTTATTTGCAAGCGTTCTTGTTCTTCGAGCCCTTCCCGCTCGCCTCGCTCAATATTGGCAATTATATGCCGGTAACGCTCTAGTCCCTGAGCACGGTCACTAAGTATTTCTTCCCGAACCGGTGGATTTTGTTGCCTACTGGTCAGGGCCTCTTTCAATTGTTCCACGGATTCCTGAGCGCTTTGGACCTCCGCCACGGAGGCCTGTAATTTATACTGCCGCTCTTCCATTTCAGACGCATTCTTCTCATAGTCTCTTTGCAAGCCGTTCATTTGTTTGGAGACTATCTCGTAGGCCTCTAAAGCTTGGGCCGACGCATTAACTTGACTCCTCTGCACAGGGTCTACCGTAATCTGAGTGAGTTGAGTTTTCAAGTCTTGCTGTTGTATTTGGGCTTCTGCTTTTCTAACTATAGCGACTTGGATCTTTTGTTCCAATTCCTTTCGAGTTCGATCAAGCTCGTTATATTTATCACGCGTATCGTTTAACCGTTCTTGACGCGCTTGGATATCGTATTCTAAGTCTTTGGCTTGTTCAAGTTGTTCCAACCGCCGCAGACAGTGTGGCTCAGACTCAAATCGTTTTTCGTTTGCCTCAGACCATTTCCCTTCCACGGTTTCCTTATCCAGCCCAGCCGCTTTAAGTCTAACGTCTGCCTCTTCCGCAAAACCAAGGGCTTCCTTGAATCTTTCTTCTGAGAAGCTGATTTCTTCCAGGATTGGGCGAATTGATTCCGCTCGCTCAGCCAAGCTTAAACGTTCTGCCATTATATCGATATTGGACTGTGCGGCTGTCAGCAGAACCCCTTTTTCCTGTATTTGCTGCAACTGTTCTTGAAGAACCCATATTTCCTTCGCGTCATCATATTGTTGGTTTAAACTCTGTAATGCCTTAGTAATCTTATTCGCAGTTATGACAGCAGCATGCAGGTCTTCTTCAGCAGTTTGGACCCGTTCAGCCGAAGCATCCCCCAAGCCCTGTTGCCGTTGCTCCACACCGTTTAGGTGATAGTCTGTATTTCTGAGTTGTTCCGATAAACGAGCTGAGAGTTCCCTTCCGTAAGCTTCCAGAGCAAATAAGCGCTCTAGCATCTGCCGTCGATCTTTGGGTTTTATGGTTAGAAACTCTGCGAATTTCCCTTGGGGAAGAACGACCGCTCGTGTAAAGTCCTCCACGTTTAAGCCTATTATTTCCTCCATTTTCTTAGTCATCTCATCGGCTTTCGAGGCTAAAACAGTTTCTTCCCCATTGACTATTTCTACAAAACGGCACGTGGACGCTTTAACCGTCCGCTCCCCAGAGCGTCGGTAAGCCCGCTCCGCACGATAGTTTATCCGCTTACTCCCCGCAGCTAAAGAAAAACTATATTCCACACTGAGCTGGTCTTCAGCATGATTAAGAATCCCTTGCGTATTGTTTGACGCTCGTTCGACCGTACCGTAAAGCGCGAGCGTTATGGCATCAAGTATCGTAGATTTTCCGCTTCCTGTGGATCCAAATATTCCAAACACACCTGTTTCACAAAGTTTCGTGAAATCAATCTCCTGAATTTCCCTGAAGCTGTTTAAACCAGCGATTCTTAAGCTAGTTGGCCTCACGCCGTTTCAGCCTCCTCATCCTCGACCGTTTGGGGTTGGAAGATCTCGCCTTTAGTGTCCGGATCAATTAAGGTTAAAAACAAAGAGACCAATTCCTGCTCCGGCTCGGCTCCACCAGTTCTATCCTGGTAAAACTTGCGGAACAGTTCATTAATCGGTAATTTTGAGCGAGCCTCGGCCACGATCTGTTCAGTTTCCGGAAAAACGGGACGTATATTGATCAGGCGTTCCCGCTGGCGGCGTAAGGTGTGGATATCTTGGGAATTAAGCGCACTAGTCACAAAAACCTCTAAATCAATCCAGGCGTGAAGATCCTTCCCCTCGTCTATCCAGCGTTGCACTTGAGCTAACCCCTCTTTGGCTTGCCACTTAACTAAGGGATAGCCAGCACTCAGAAAAATTTCCCGGGTCGTTACCTGTTGACCTGGAAATCCCTCAACAAGGATCACGGATTTGGCATACCCTGTTTCCGAGAAACTATAAGCGAGCGGCGAACCTGAGTAACGTGTGGGAACCTTCGCCCCTTTGACAGCTTGAGCACGGTGTAAATGCCCAAGCGCAACATATTGAGCGTCGGCTGGCATCGCCTCCGCCTCAACTGTCGGAGCGCTACCCAGTTCAATCGGGCGTTCTGACTCGGATTGCATCCCTCCACGTACATAGAGATGGCTTAACCCGAGGTTCACCGCGTCCGACCGGAAGTGTTTGCCAAACGCAGCAAATAATTGTTGTACGCGCTTTGAGTATTCCTGGCGAAGGATTTCTTCATCTAAACTTTCGCTTAGTACCTCATTAAGTCGGGACTCGGAAGGATAGGGAAGCATAGCAATGATGGCCGGATCTGGACAGCTGGGAATATGTAACTCTACCCACCCCAGTCCGGCACCAACCCTGCGCACCCTCTCTTGATTTGACAAGAGACTAGGCATCAATATATCTTTAGGAAGTCCATACAACGTGATCCCATGCCTAACTGCAAGAGGACTTGCCGCACAAAGGCGCTCTGGGTTATCGTGATTGCCTGCAATCGCCACCACTGCACGCCTTCCCCCAGCAGCTAAACGATTTAGTGCATCATAAAAAAGTTCTTCGGCAACGGCGGGTGGATTAACTGTATCAAAGACGTCTCCAGCAATTAAGACAAGATCGACCGCTTCATCAACCACAATCGTGCATAGTTCTTCTATAAACTTCACTTGTTCTTCAATTCGACTTCGCCCCTCAAGCATCCGACCAAGGTGCCAATCGGATGTATGTAAGATTCGCATGGGTCGCATAACCCCTTTCACTCTATATCTTCTTAGGGAAGCACGGGGACGGTTCTCTTGCTTCCTTTTCCAGCTGCGTTGGCAATGGCAATGTAGTAATAATAACATCGTTGCAGTAATTTCGGTATAAAGCACATTGTCTAGATAAGTCAATATCGACACATAATAAAACCGTGAAATTAAAGAAAGAAGGTATTTCTTAATGAGTGATTGGTTAATCCCTTATCTAACTTTTAACGGAAATTGTGAAGAAGCAGTAAATTTCTACCAAAAAGTTCTAGGCAGCGAAAGCCAAATAATGCATTTTGGCGATGCCCCACCGAATCCAGCCTATCCGGTACCTGATCATGTCAAAAATCTGGTTATGCATGCTGAATTAAGGAAGAACGGTCATATAATTCGCTTCTCAGATACTTTTCCCAAGTTACCATACAGCATCGGCAATAATGTTTCTTTTTCGTTGGAATTTGAAACTAAAGAGGAAACGAAAGCCTTGTTTGAAGCATTATCTGAGGGTGGCACCATCGAGATGGATCTGCAAGAAACATTTTTTAGCCCATTATTCAGTAAATTTACCGATAAGTTTGGTGTTATATGGATGGTTTCGTGTAAGGCTCAATAAATTTAAAGAACCTCATCAGTGAACTCGTTCAACTTAAGTTGAACATCGAGTCTTCGGTGACGATAGTCTCCGGCGGAGAGTATCGCCGAAGCCGCACGTCCCAAAAGGAACTCTTAGCGGCGAAGTCGGACTCTACCCCCACC
>LOEW01000025.1 GCA_001516045.1 Desulfosporosinus sp. BRH_c37 | reverse complement strand
ACTGGAGACTATCGTACTGGAGACTATCGTACTGGAGACTATCGTACTGGAGACTATCGTACTGGAGACTATCGTCACCGAAGCAGAATAAGGTGTAAGACTCCCACTTGTAGTGGGAGTCTTACACCTTGGATAAAGTAACGCCTAATTCAACATATTTGAGATAATATTGAAAAGGTAAAGGTGTGATCATTTTGTTATTGGATTGACGAAATTTTTATAAGTTGATATAATAAATATAATATTAACACAAATGAATAAATCTAAGATTTGGTTGAAGTAAACTTCGCGAAAGTGAAGGACGCTAAAAAATCATGGGTCTAAGGCTAATTTTTAAGATTTTTTGAAATTACGCTAGGATCGCCAGATTACAAGTATTAACTTCTCAGGGGAGAGTAGTCATTGTAGGACTACTCTCTTTTTATTTTATTTTTATTTTGATATTGATATTGTGGCACAGCTGGAGGGTCATACCCTAAAGGCACCCTAATATGAGGAGGTGAAATCACTTCGAAAACGTAGTTGCTCTGTTGGATGGCGTCAATGACTAGCGTATACCGATGATAAAAGTTATGAATCTTTTCAAATAAAGTGATGACAATATTTTAGTAAAGGTGGATGAAAATGCAGGCGTATATAGCAATTATTGTTTTTCTTATTGTTTATGCATTTATTCTCTCAGAGAAGGTACATCGAGCGATTGCCTCGTTGTTTGGGGGGATGTTGCTCATTCTTCTGGGGGTCCTCACCCAAGAAAAAGCGATTGAACATATTGACTGGAATACTTTAGGGCTACTGGTTGGAATGATGATTGTCGTGGGTATCACGCGTCGCACAGGAATTTTTGAGTTTCTGGGGTTGAAGGCAGTCCGATTAGCCAAGGGGGAACCGATTCGGATCCTGATATCATTGGCCAGCGTAACTGCTATACTTTCTGCGTTACTTGATAATGTTACGACGGTTTTACTGATAGTTCCGATAGTCTTTAGCATTACGGATAAACTAGAGCTCAACCCAATGCCATTTTTAGTAGGTATGATATTTTCTAGTAATGTTGGCGGAACGGCTACTTTAATTGGGGATCCTCCAAACATTATGATTGGAAGCCAAACTCATTTAGGATTTACGGATTTCATAGTGAACTTAACACCAGTGGTCTTGGTCGTTCATGTCGCAACCATGGCAATTTTTTATGTTTTGTATCGGCGTAATATGGAAGTATCCAATCATCTTAAAGCAGAGCTCATGAAGCACGATCCTATTCTGGCGATAAAAGACTTTGCCCTCTTGAAGAAAAGTCTGTTCGTACTTAGTCTCATTCTGATCGGTTTTTTCACACATCAGGCCTTACATTTAGAGTCAGCGACGATTGCCTTATCAGGTGGAGTCCTCTTGATGTTTATAACTAGGGAAGAACCGGAAGATATTTTATTAACGGTTGAATGGCCTACGATTTTCTTCTTCATTGGGCTTTTCATTGTGGTAGGTGGTCTGATTGAGACGGGCATAATCGACAGTATGGCCCAGTGGGCAATGACGGCTACCGCTGGAAACTTTACCCTTACAGGGATGCTGATTTTATGGTTTTCTGCTATTGCCTCAGCCTTTGTTGATAATATCCCCTTTGTGGCCACTATGATTCCCCTTATTCATACTATGGGTACCTTAGGAGGAATTTCGCAAACTGGCTTAGAACCGCTCTGGTGGGCATTATCGTTGGGAGCTTGTTTAGGAGGGAATGGAACACTGATTGGCGCTTCTGCGAATGTGATTGTCGCAGGTATGGCCGAGAAAAATGGCGTTCACATCCCATTTATAGGCTTTATGAAATTTGCGTTTCCCTTGATGCTGCTATCAATTTTTATATCTATGATTTTTCTTTTAGTTTTTTACTTTTAATTTTTACTTTAATGATACCTTAATTAATGAGGAAAGGGGGGGGGTATATGTCATTACCACTTACTACTTTTATCACAGGATTATCTGGAGTATTTATAGTTATGACGTTTTTACTGATATTTGTTAAATTGAGTTCTAAACTTGCAATTGCTTTAGAGCGGAAACAGGAAACTGAGAAACAGAATTAATGATCAAGGAGGAGTTTTGTAAAATGATGGAAATATTTCAAGGCATGTGGACCTCTATGGCATTTGATAACCTTTACTGGGGTAATTTCGTCATGTGGGCTATTGCGTTAACATTTGTCTATCTTGCTATTAAGAAGGGTTTTGAACCCCTGCTATTATTACCAATAGCTTTTGGTATTCTTTTAGTGAATCTTCCCTCGGAAATCATGACGCCTGGGGAAGGACTTCTCTGGCGTTTCTACCACTATGGCGAAGAGTGGGCCATAATTCCGCCCCTGATCTTCTTAGGCATTGGAGCTATGACCGATTTTGGTCCGGTTATTGCTAATCCTAAGACGCTGATCCTAGGTGCAGGTGCTCAAGGCGGGGTATATGTTACTTTCTTTGGGGCACTACTTTTGGGCTTTAATGTTGACCAAGCGGCTGTCATCGGAATTATTGGCGGTGCGGATGGCCCAACTACTATTTTCCTAGCGTCTAAACTAGCTCCGGAAATGATGGGTATCTGCGCGGTGGCTGCCTACTCCTACATGGCTTTGGTGCCGGTTATCCAACCCCCGGTGATGAAATTACTTACCACTGAAGCTCAGAGAAAGATCCGTATGAAATCCTTACGAAAGGTATCTAAACTGGAAAAAATATTCTTCCCTATTATTACGGTTATAATTATTACCTTAGTTGTACCAGATGCTGCTGCCTTAATGGGTATGTTTTGTTTCGGTAATCTGATGAGAGAATCAGGGGTGGTAGATCGTCTAAGTCTTACATCTCAAAATGAATTGATGAATATAGTGACCATCTTCTTAGGAATATCAGTTGGGGCTACTATGCCTGCAGAGGTGTTTTTGACTACGAAGGTTATCGGTGTATTTATTCTGGGTTCGGTAGCATTTGCTTGTGCTACTGCCTGTGGTATAGGGTTGGCACACCTCATGAACCTGTTCCTAAAAGAAAAGATCAATCCATTAATTGGTGCTGCTGGTGTTTCAGCCGTTCCTATGGCTGCTCGGGTAGCTCATAAAGTCGGTTCGGAAGCAGATAAGAAGAATTATCTCTTGATGCACGCCATGGGTCCTAATGTAGCTGGTGTTATTGGTACTGCAGTGGCAGCAGGTATGTTCATTAGCGTTTTGAAGTAAACAAATATTTTGTTCTTGAAGAGGCGATTATCAGAGTACTTATCGGCGTAGGATAGATTATCGCCGTAGCCGCTATCATCAAAGCATACCTATCGGCGTAGGATAGTTCGAGTCATGGCCAGCTCTAACAAGAAGGCTAATACGTGCGAAAACAGTGTCTTCGTGGGCACCAGCCAAGTTTTCTTAAAAATAACTTTAAAATATTACCATACTTAAAACCTTATAATCCGGTATTCAACTTTCATTTTGCGGGTACAATAATGGCAACGGCTTGATTGTTTAAGACTTACTGAATTGTCACAGAAACAGAGGGGGCGAAACATTGTATCCTATTAATGCTAAACAACAGAAAAAAGTACTTAATTCTTTTCAGCGGGTTGTGGACAAGCGAAATTCAAGCTTTATTAGCGAGGATTTGTATAAACATTTAAACCTTAACTGTAATTTCTCTTCCCATTTTAGTCTGAAAGGATTCCAGGATGCTTATAGAGGTGATCACTTCCAAGAATTTCTTGAACACTTCGATCAACACTCGCTGCATAGTCAGTGGAGGGAAGCACCTGAAATCAGCCGAGAATTTGCTGATTTAAATAATACATTATTCGATTATGCTAGTTCTCGATTATGAGGCGAGAAAACTAAATTTAGATTTAATGTAAAGGAGATTTAAACATGGCGACCTTAGGTAAAAGCAACAATACGAATTTCTTACCACGAGGAAATACTCCTAAACCAGGAATAATATCACCAAAGTCAAAAGTAATAGCGGAAAAGACGGACGTCCCAACTAAAGAAAATACAGATCCTAGTCATAATTGATTATTAACATCTCACAGGACAGCTTTGGCTGTCCTGTTTTTTAACCACTTAAGCTCGCCTTTCCTTAATTTCAAAATGGGTACAAAGTGATTGAGGGCTCAACGAATCCTCTTACAAAGTATTATTTTATTATCATGCGGTTACCCTAGAAATGGCAATTAGGCACTTTAGGCACTATAATTACGGACATTACTATAGTTGGGAGCTATAGATATGGCAACAAGAAGGGCTTTCTTAAGATGCTTGGTGGGATTAGGTGCTGGCTTATTACCGTGGCAGAATGGTATATTGCCAAAGACAGCTATATTAAGCTCAACGAGTACGACTAATCAAGAACAACAATGGACAAAAAACTCAGAAGCAAAATTGTGTTTCGTTGTAGTAAGTGATATTCATATAGCGTCAGTGGATGCGATAAGGAACTTCACAGCAACATTCGACGATAATAAAAATTCAAAACTTGATGCGATGGTTGTTGTCGGTGATCTGGGAGATGGCCGGTCGAGGGATTATTGCACTCTTAATAATGAACTTGCTGAGCATAAGGGAGATATCGATTATCCAATTTACTGGGCAATTGGGAATCATGAGTTTTATGGAGCCTTTTACAAATATGGGTTGTGGTCACCAGAAACCTTCCCTAATAGAGAAAGCGATGCTATAGCAATTGATCGTTTCCTAAAGCAAGCCAATAGGGATAAGGTTTATGGGGATACATGGGTCAATGATTATCACTTTATTCTTCTAGGCTCTGAAAAATCGTGCATGAGTGACATGAGCTATACAGATGCTGCTTATTTATCGGACACTCAGCTTGATTGGTTTCAGAAGGCTCTTAATAATAATCGGTCTTCTAGACCTATCTTTGTCTTTCTCCATCAACCGATTCCTTACACCACATTAGGAGGATTACAGCAGGGTTCTGTAATCCAGTGGCAAAAGTTAAATGCTATTTTATCTCTACACCCAGAGATTATTTTATTTAACGGACACACTCATTATCAACTCGATTATAAGAACATGGTGAGTAGAACTAGTTTTACAATAGTCAACAGTTCTTCATTAGCCAATCCTTTAGACCGAAATGAAAAACCCATTATGAATTCCGCTCCAGGGGTAGTCGTAGAGGTATACAATGAAAAGGTTGTCATAAGAGGAAGGGATTTCTTGAAGCGGGATTGGATAAGTCGCACGGTGGTTACATTTGGGACGACCTGTTGTTGATCATAAGAGAAGTTATATTTATATACGCTAGTCCAGAGGGGCTAGGTTATTATTAGGTTAAAGAACAACTGTACAATTTCGTCCCTTATCCTTGGCTTGATATAAAGCCTTATCTATTCTCTTAAGTAGGGATTGTACATCGTCATTATTGTTAGGGCGCCACTGGGAAACTCCAATGCTGACCGTGACTTTTATATTTTGGGAGCCAATTAAAAAAGTATGATCGACAATTTGTTTTCTTATTCTTTCGGCTATCATCACAGCCTCTTCCTCAACAACTTCGGGCAAGAAACCAATAAATTCTTCCCCACCAAAGCGCCCTATTTTTTCTTCACAGCGTGTGTTCTTCAACATTATTTGGGTGATCTGCTGTAAAACATCATCCCCAGCTTCATGTCCAAATAGATCATTAATCTGCTTAAAATGGTCTATGTCTAGCATAAATAGAGAAAAGTTCAAGTTATTCAAATTTGCTTGTTCTATTAAGCTATGTAAACTCTGAACAATATAGCGTCGATTATATAAGCCAGTAAGATAATCTGTTTGTGCCTCTAGTTTTATAGTAGCGCTAGTCTGCTTAAGAAATTCATGCTTATCTTCTAGAGCTTTTTTGCTAATCTCAAGTTCCAGATTCGATTGTGCCAATAACAATATGAGCCGCTTATTATCCAATAAATTGACTATTTGTCTAATGCTTATTAAGAAAATTCCAATAATCAAGCCCATAACAAGGCTATCCAATTTCCAAATTCTTATAAACATTACGATTAATAATATAAACATACTAATATAAGGTATCGTACTTCGTGTAAAACTGAAAACATAAGGAATATCCTTATGTCTTATATCAGCTATTTCGGCTTTTCCGATTTGATTCTTGCTATAGAGCCCTGCTAACCCTATTAGTAAACTTGCCAAAATCCACAGCGGATCAACTAGGCTTCCAGAGTGATAAGATTCTTTTGTACTCAAGTATATAAATGCTGAGTCAGCTATAGAAAATAGTGTTAAGCCCATCACTAATGTGTAATGAGTATTACGAGAAAAGGTCCTTGAAGTCGCGTTTAAACCTAATACTCCCAATATCAGACCTATATCAGAAAGAGGATAAGCCAGAGCTACTAATTTAAATAAAAGCGTGTCACTTTCTTGGATAAATATGGGCTGGAGAAGAAAATACCAACTCAGGGTTACGACCACGGTCATAGTGATTAGAATATCCAAAAATAAGCGAAAACTAATAAAAATGTTTTCTCTTTTATAGATGATGTTTAAAATTGACAGCAAAATAAGAGTTGGTTGTAATAGATAAAATACGTCAGAAAGTCCTGGGGAAGGTGTTACTTTAACTTCGAGAATTAAATCATAGTAACTCCAAATGATCTGTGCAATAATAAAACTTAAAAGACTTAGAAATATCAAATACCAAAAGATACGCTCAGTTCCCCTAGCTTGCTTATAAACATAGTACAGGCAGACAGTGGCCACAGCAAAACCACAAAAACCCAAAAAATCCGAACCCACTGTTTTCATCCATTGATCGTCACGCCATATATAAAGCCAACTGTAATAACTTAATATATAGATTATCATCATAGCAATGTATATGCGCGTTCCTACGAAGGGGTTATATTTTCTAATAGGCAATATTTTCTCTCCCCTTAACAGCCTAGAATAACCTCGTTCTCCCTGATAAAGTAACTGTTGTTATTTTGTCTTTCATAAAACCATAAAAAAAAAGAACTAGAATTATTAGTACTAGAAATATACTTCTATAAAGCCTTAGTTTTACCTGCTTCTGTCGAAAAAGATTATGGTTTGTGACTGACCCACGAGGAGGATAGAACCGCTGCGAGATAGGGGCGGGAAAAATTTCAATCTTATCCAAATCGTAAGACTCCCACTTCTCCAAGTGGGAGTGGTACACCTT
>LOEW01000024.1 GCA_001516045.1 Desulfosporosinus sp. BRH_c37 | reverse complement strand
CGAATTTGACCTACACCCAGGCGCTCATCCTTCTTGGGATCTCGGAAGAGGAGCGGGATGAGTTTATCGCGGAGCATGATGTCGAGAGCATGACCAAATTGGAATTGCAGCAGGCTGTCAAGGACTGAGAACAGACCATTCAGGAGAAAAAAGACCAAATGCGACAACTCTATTCTCCATCCTAATTTGTGATTGTTTAACTTCACCCAGTTCTGATTCCACATTATTCAAACGGGACTCAATCCGAATCCGACTATCTTTTATAGCTTGAACCACGTTGAACATCTTCGCAAATTGATCTGTCATAAATTCTTGGAATTTTTCATTGTCCATAATGGCACTTCCTCATTCAACTTAGTCGGTTAATTATACCACCATCCTTAGACCAACCTAAGGGGTAAATTGGATTGACTTTCAGTCGATCGTGAAGTAAACTAATGTACAAGTGTAATGACCTTTAATGAAGTCCTGAGAGGCTTGGGAAGGTAGACGGAAACGTGGGAGGACTGTCTGCTGTTCAGACAGTTTTTTTATTACTTTTCTTTCCAAATCTTCAGACCTGGGATGAGTTTGGGTGAAAGGAGTTTGTGAGCTGTGGAAGTTGGCACGTTTAAAAGCAAAATCTTAGATGCGGATGGAATTCGCAGAGCGGTAACTCGCATTGCGCACGAAATCGTGGAAAAGAATAAAGGGACGGATAAACTCGTCTTGGTGGGTATTCGGCGCAGAGGGGTGCCTTTAGCGGAACGAATTCAAAAATACATTGAGGAGTTTGAAGGGGTAAAGATTCCACTGGGAATTCTGGATATCACTCTTTATCGCGATGACTTAAGTACTATTGACATACATCCGATCGTCCATGAGACGGATATTCCGGTAAGCATTGAGGGGAAAACTGTAGTGCTTATCGATGACGTGCTGTATACAGGGCGAACAGCCCGCGCGGCTTTGGATGCAACAATGGATTTAGGAAGGCCGGAGCGCATTCAATTGGCGGTCCTCGTAGATCGTGGACATCGAGAGTTACCCATTCGTGCAGATTATGTCGGCAAGAATTTGCCCACGTCGCGGCGGGAAATTGTGGCGGTACGTTTGCAGGAAGTTGATGCTGAAGAAGATGTACTTTTATTGGAACGTGAAGTAAATATGAAGTAAATATGAAGTAAATGTGACTTTACCCTTTAAATGCTATCCAGAGAGATAGCCAAGGGGCGAGCAGGATATAGGTTATGCCTATTTTGAATCCTCTCCCTCTTGGGACGAGGATTTTTTATGTTTTAATCAACCTGCCTTATGGGTATGAGCACGTACCCATAAGGGATAATAATGGGTGTCACTAAGTTAGGGAGGGTTAATATGAAATGGCAGCGCAAAGACATTCTGGGGTTAGAGGATATGAGCTTGGATGATATCCGCCATATCCTGCATACGGCAAAAGTGATGAAAGAAATTTTGATGCGCCCGATAAAGAAGTTGCCCACATTAAAAGGCAAATCGGTGGTTAATGTTTTTTATGAGGCAAGTACACGGACTCGAACTTCCTTTGAAATGGCTGCAAAAGTTTTGGGAGCTGATACTACAAGCATTGCAATTGCCCAAAGCAGCGTAAGCAAAGGTGAGAGTTTATATGATACCGCAAAGACAATTCAGGCGATGCGAGCGGATCTGGTGATCCTTCGGCATCCTAGTTCTGGTTCCGCGAAATTCTTAGCAGATATCCTTGATCCTGGGGTTGTTAATGCCGGAGACGGGCAGCATGAGCATCCAACCCAAGCTTTACTGGACATTTTCACGATGGAAGAAGAGCTTGGAGCCCTAGACGGAAAGAACGTTGTCATTGTTGGAGATGTTTTGCATTCTAGGGTTGCTCGGAGCAATGCTTGGGGTCTTCAGAAACTAGGCGTAAATGTCACCTTGGTGGGTCCTCCAACGCTGCTACCGATAGAAATGGAAGGCCTCGGAGTTAAAATGACTCATGATCTCAATGACGCCTTACCTGGGGCGGATGTAGTAATGGCACTTCGCCTTCAACTTGAACGACAGAAAAGTGGCCTATTTCCAAGTCTTCGTGAGTACAACCGGCTCTATGGATTGACTACAGAGCGCTTAAAGAAAACGGGAAAAGAGAGTATTGTGTTACACCCGGGTCCAATGAATCGGGGCGTGGAAATCTCGGATGATGTTGCAGATGGGGCACAAGCTTTAATCGAGCGGCAGGTTACGAATGGTGTGGCCATTCGCATGGCTCTTATTTATTTACTGATAGGAGGGTCTAGCAATGTGGTGGCTTAAAGATGTATGGGTGATTGATCCGAGTCAGAAGCTTTCAGCCCTTCGGGATATTCTCGTTAAAGGGGGGCAAGTATTAGAAATCTCTTCATCGATAACAGAGGAAGAGGTGTTGGCAAAAGCGCAGGGCGAAGCAGTCGATGCGGTTAGCGGTAAGGGAAAGTATGTTTTCCCGGGACTTATTGATGTACACACTCACCTTCGAGAACCAGGACAAGAGGATAAAGAGGATATTCTGAGTGGTTCACGCGCTGCAGTGCGCGGAGGCTTTACGACGATTCTGGCGATGGCTAACACTCAACCGGTGATTGATAATAGGGCCCTGGTTGAATTCGTGCGGATGCAAGGAGACCGTGCAGGCTATGCTCATGTCCATCCGATTGGGACAGTCACCAAAGGAATGCAAGGGGCTGAACTGGTCGAAATGGCCAATATGAAAGAGGGTGGAGCAGTAGCCTTTTCCGATGACGGTAAAAATATTCAAAATGCAGAAGTGATGCGGCTCGCTTTAGAATATGCCAAATTAACCGGGCTCCTGATTATCAGTCATTGCGAGGATAAAGACCTGGCCGGAGAAGGGCAAATGCGCCGCGGGGTGGCATCGGGGCGGATGGGCTTGAAGGGAATTCCAGCTAGTGCGGAAAGTGTGATCGTTGCTCGGGACTTGCTGTTGACTGAGGAAACTGGTGGAAAACTTCATTTGGCCCATATTTCTACAACAGAGAGTGTCGATTTGATTCGGCGGGCCAAACAACGAGGGGTCGATGTTACTGCTGAAGTCAACCCCCATCATTTGATCTTTTGTGATGAAGAGGTGGGTATTACAGAAACTGCTCTTAAAGTTAATCCTCCTTTGGGTTCTCGAACGGATAGAGAATCGCTTATCGAAGGACTTCGTGATGGAACCCTAGATATGATCGCGACCGATCACGCCCCACATACCCAGGCAGAAAAAACCAGGCCCTTTGCAGAGGCCCCTTTTGGGATTGCGAGCTTGGAGACAGCTTTGAGTGCGGTATGGCAGCATTTAGTGGTACCCGGACGAATTTCCTTGGAACGAGTGATTGAGGCTTGGAGCTTCTCTCCAGCCCAGAGATTTGGTTTACAGGGAGGATCTTTAGTCCCTGGGGCTCCGGCGGACATGGTGCTCTTTGATCCTGATTTTTCAGAGGTGATTGATCCGGCGACATTGGCTTCCAAAGCACGAAATACCCCGTTTTTAGGCAAAACTTTACAAGGGCTTCCGGTCATGGTGTGGGTGGAAGGTAAACTAGTCCAAAGAGAGCGTAAAGTGTTATAAACCAGAAGTCGGAGATCAGAGGCCAGAGGTCGGATTCTGGAAGTGAGAATCACAGGAATCGAATACATTAAATAGAGATTATTCATAGCAGTTAAGAGAGGAAGTGTCGAACGTGGCATATCTTGTATTCGAAGATGGGACAACCTTTGAGGGGGAAGCTTTTGGGGATTGGTTGAAGAGCACCCCCACGGTGGCTGAACATGAAGTAGTCTTCAACACCTCTATGAGCGGTTATCAGGAAATGGTCACAGATTTGTCCTATGCCGGGCAAATTCTCGTCCTGACTCAACCGCAAATTGGAAACTACGGGTGGCACCATGAAGAAAATGAAGCGAATAAAACTCGTCTGCAGGGACTTATTGTACGTGAACTTTCCGAGGGAGAGGGAAGCTTACATGCTGAGGGATCCTTGGAGGACTACTGTTCAAGACATAGTGTGCGGGGATTAAAGGGTGTAGATACTCGGGCGTTAACAAGGTATCTGCGTAATTTTGGAACATTGCCCGGCGTGATGGTTGAAACTCGAGATGTTGGAATGGTTTTCTGGGCGGATTACCGAGATAGCAATCAAATAAAGGAAAAAGCTGAACACTGGGTGTATCGGTCAACGGTCAAAGAAGTTTATGAAATACCAGGACCGGGCCCCTTGCTTGCCGTATTAGACTTCGGGGCGAAGCGAAATATTATTCGTCACCTTCAGCAGAGAGGGTTTGGAATCATGGTTTTCCCAGCGAAGTCAACTCCGGAAGATATTTTAAGGCACCATCCCAGTGGATTAGTATTAAGTAATGGTCCAGGGGATCCCGAAGAGTTACCGGAATGTGTGTCATCGGTGCGTAGTCTGTATGACAAGCTACCAGTATTAGGCATCTGCCTTGGGCATCAACTGTTAGCCCTGGCAGCGGGTGGAGAAACCTACAAACTTCTTTACGGGCATAGAGGAGGAAATCATCCGGTCATTGATTCTCGTTCAGGAAAGGCAACAATGACATCACAAAACCACGGTTTTGCTGTGAGGGAAGCTTCTTTAGAGGGTACGGGTTTCGAAGTAACCTTGCGCAATCTCAATGATGGAACCGTTGAAGGAATGGAGCATGAATCTTACCCAATCTTATCTGTTCAATTTCATCCGGAAGGCGCTCCAGGACCTGAGGAAAACGCAGAAATTTTTGATCGATTTAAGGAATTAGTCGAGAGAAGTATAAAAAGAAAGGGGAGAACTTAATCATGCCCAAGAAAGAGTGGAAAAAGGTTCTGGTGATCGGATCAGGCCCCATTATCATTGGGCAGGCTGCTGAGTTTGACTACGCCGGTACGCAGGCCTGTCGAGCACTGCGTGAAGAAGGGGTCGAAGTCATTCTTGTGAATTCCAACCCAGCAACGATTATGACAGACCGGGAAACCGCGGACCGAGTCTATATTGAACCTTTGACAGTTGAATCCGTGGAAAGAATTATTGAGCGGGAGAGGCCGGATGGGTTGATTCCGACTATGGGAGGGCAAACTGGCCTTAACTTGGCCTATCAGCTTGCTAAACGGGGAGTATTGGACCGTTGCGAGGTCACTCTGATGGGAACTTCGCTTAAAAGCATTGATCAAGCAGAAGACCGGGAAAGCTTTCGGGCCTTGATGCAGGAGCTCGGAGAACCAATTCCAGAAAGTAAGATTGTCTCGCGGGTTGAAGAGGCGATTCAGTTCGCAGATATAACCGGATACCCACTGATCGTGCGGCCAGCCTTTACCTTGGGAGGCACCGGGGGAGGAATTGTGCAAAGTTCCGAGGAATTAGAGCAGATTGCAGAAAGTGGCTTGCAAGCCAGTCTCATTGGTCAGATCCTGATTGAGCGAAGTGTGGCCGGCTGGAAGGAAGTTGAGTTTGAAGTCCTACGCGATGGAGTTGGAAACTGCATCACGATTTGCCATATGGAAAACATGGACCCGGTCGGAGTGCATACTGGGGATAGTATTGTCGTTGCGCCTTGTCAAACCTTGACAGATCGGGAGGTTCAGACCTTACGCAGTGCGTCTCGCCGGATCGTGAATGGACTGAAAATTGAAGGCGGATGCAATGTCCAGTTTGCTCTTCACCCTTCCCGTAATGAATATGTAGTAATCGAGGTCAATCCCCGTCTAAGCCGTTCGAGTGCCCTCGCCTCTAAGGCCACCGGATATCCGATTGCCAAGGTTGCCGCCAAAATTGCTCTGGGTTATGCGCTGACCGAAATTAAGAATGCAGTGACAGAAAAGACATCGGCTTGTTTTGAGCCGGCCCTCGACTATGTAGTCGTTAAAATACCACGCTGGCCCTTTGATAAATTCACGGAGGCGGACCGGCGCTTGGGCACTCAGATGAAAGCGACTGGAGAAGTAATGGGTATTGGCCGTAACTTGGAAACCGCCTTACTCAAAGCCATCCGTTCCCTGGATATAAAAGCCTACGGGCTCCGATTACCGGAGCTTGAGGGAGTCTCTGACGCTGAACTGAAAACTGCGTGCCTTGAACCTGATGATCGACAACTTTTCGTCTTTGCGGAAGCCTTGAAGCGTGGTTGGTCAGTGGATCGGTTGGTTGAGGAGACGGGCTGGAATCGTTATTATCTACTCATAGTTAAACGGCTTGTGGAGAATACTGTTTTATTAGAGCAAGCACCGTGGGATAAGCAGACACTGCTCCGCGCCAAACGGCTTGGGTTTGCCGATCGGGAAATTGCGGCCCTTTGGAATAGTACGGAAGATGAGGTTTACCGATTCAGACTTAAGCAGGGTATGCGCCCTGTTTTCAAGATGGTTGATACCTGCGCCGGAGAGTTTGAGGCCACAACACCCTATTTTTATTCTAGCTATGATGTAGAAGATGAAGGGGAAGTTCATAAGCGACCCAAAGTAGTCGTCTTAGGATCCGGCCCGATCCGAATTGGGCAAGGCATTGAATTTGACTATTGTTCCGTGCATGCAGTTCTGGCACTGCGCAAAGCCGGATTTGAAAGTATTATTATTAATAACAATCCTGAGACGGTCTCGACGGACTTTGACACGGCCGACCGCCTTTATTTCGAACCCTTAACCTTGGAGGATGTCTCAGCGATTCTAGACAAAGAACAGCCTGACGGCGTGATTGTTCAGTTCGGAGGACAGACAGCCATTGGCTTAGCTAGCGGTTTAGCAGGCCGTGGATATCCCATTTTAGGTACGACAGTTGAAGACATTGACCGCGCAGAGGAGCGAGGAACTTTTGACCGTGTTCTTCAAGAACTTGGGGCAAAACGGCCACGCGGAGGTGGGGCCACGAGCATGGAACAAGTTCAACGTGTGGCCCAAGAGATCGGATTTCCTTTGGTAGTTCGTCCCTCGTATGTGTTGGGTGGACGGGCCATGGATATTGTCTATGAGGCGAAGGAATTAGAGGCTGTTGTAAGGCGTGCCCTCTCGGCCTCCTCGGACCAGGAGATTTGGATGGATCAATATCTGCTCGGGACAGAGGTAGAGGTTGATGCGATCTCGGACGGAGAAAATGTTTTTATTCCTGGGATCATGGAACATCTGGAACGGGCAGGTGTTCATTCTGGAGATTCTATTGCGGTTTATCCACCTCAAACCTTGGACTTAAGTATGCAAGAACGGATCGTAGCTTTGACGGAATCATTAGCTCGATCTTTGAAAATTAAAGGCCTATTGAACATTCAATATGTGATTTATCATAAAGAACTCTTTGTCTTAGAAGTCAATCCTCGGTCAAGTCGAACCGTTCCCTTTCTGAGTAAGGTTACTGGAGTTCCAATCATAGACTGGGCAACTCAAGTGATCTTAGGGAGAACTTGGGGAGAAATTAAGATTCCGCTCGGTCTCTGGCCTACGGGTGATCGGGTAGCTGTCAAGGCGCCCGTGTTCTCCTTCTCCAAGCTACAAAGGGTCGAACCGTCTTTAGGCCCGGAGATGAAATCTACCGGCGAAGTGATGGGAATCGACCGAACCTACGAAAAAGCCCTCTACAAAGCACTTCTCGGGGCGGGTCTATCCTTCACAACCTATGGTTCTGTGTTCGTGACCTTGGCAGATCGTGATAAAGCGGAAGGGGTAGCACTCGCCCGACGATTCGCTGATATTGGGTTTCGCATCTTAGCGACAGAGGGGACGTCGCGCTATTTAAAGAGCGAGGGACTAAGAGTGGAACAGATCGCTAAGTTGCATGATGGCTCCAATGAAATTATCGACGGGATCCGAAAGCAAAAAATCCAATATGTCGTCAATACGACAACTCATGGCCGAGTACAGGAAAGTGATGGGTTTGCGATCCGAAGAGCGGCAGTGGAGCACGGAATTCCCTGCTTTACAAGCCTGGACACCGCAGCGGCTTTGCTCCAGGTCTTAGAAAGTATTTCACCAGGGCTCTTGCCGCTCTAGCGTGGTTCGTGGTTAGATATTCGTGGTTCGAACGACGAAAGATGACGCGAAGCGAGGCACCACGAATTACTAAGCACGATACTTGAGGCACGAGTCAGGAATTACTAAGCGGTAAGCACGATCCATGAGATACGTTAAAACTAAAAACTGAGGAATAAGATATTTCGAACTGTGTTTTCGGCATCGAGTCCAGTAGAGTTTCTTCATTCGGGATTACGATATCGAACTACGAATATCGAACCACGCACTACGATTAGGAGGGGTGAGATGCTCACGGAAGGACTAGTGGTTGTTCATGAAGGCATGGGAGCGGAGGAGCAAAGGCTTAGGCGCTTGGTGTTAAAAGGACCGATTGCCAAAACTGCGCAGCCTGGACAATTCGTAGCTGTTCAAGTTCAGGATTTATCGATCTCGTCCTTTGATCCCTTGTTGCGGCGGCCGATCAGCTTAGCCGAAATTTCTCCAGATCAAGATGAAATAACCTTGCTCTACCGGATTCAAGGTCGGGGAACTGAAATCTTAGCTAGAGTACGGTGCGGTGAGCGGCTCAGCGTTATGGGCCCCTTGGGCAAGGGATTTTCCTTACCGGAAGTAGGAGAGTTGTGGCTAGTTGCCGGAGGAATTGGCATATTTCCACTTTATGCTCTCGCTCAAAGCGCACTTGCTCAGGGTCTGATTGTTCATTTGTTTTGGGGGGGAGAAAACCAGTCGTTTTTACAAAGCGCGGGACTTCCAGCTTGGCAGGCACTGGGGATTCCGATTCACCTCAGTACCTTGGATGGAACCTTAGGGGATAAGGGTCTTGTGACTGAGCAGGTACTGAGACGATTAGCTCAGCTGTTTGGGCAAACAAAACAGGAGATGCATTTAAGCACTCAGCAGATTACTGTCGCCACTTGTGGTCCGAAAAAGATGATGCAGGCCGTGACGGAATTATGTTATAACTTTAGAGTCCCCGTGCAAGTTTCTCTGGAGGAACGCATGGGTTGTGCTGTAGGGGCCTGTTTAGGATGCGTATGTACCCTCATTGATGAGGAGGGAACTCTAATTCACAAAAAAGTATGTCAGGATGGACCGGTTTTTCAGGGTGAGGAGGTTGTCTGGGATGAGTCCTGTTGATCTTACTACCGTACTCGCGGGAATAACTCTAAGAAATCCAGTCTTGACCTGTTCAGGCACCTATGGGTTTGGGGAAGAGTATGCCGCTTATTGTCCTCTGGAAGCCTTAGGGGGAATAACCCTGAAGGGGATTACCCCCCTGCCGCGGCTAGGAAATTCAGTGCCTCGGTTGGCAGAAACACCAGCAGGGTTACTCAACGCGGTAGGACTAGAGAATCCTGGACTTGTGGAATTTTTACGCTCCTATCTGCCTAAGGTTCGCAAAATGCCAACTGCGGTGATTGCCAATATCTCTGGCTTTTCACTCGAGGATTATGTTCAGATGGCTCGCGCGCTGCAAGTGGACTCTGGGTTAGCCGCGTTGGAAGTTAATATTTCCTGCCCGAATGTCAAACACGGTGGGATGCATTTTGGCACAGACCCTCAGAGTGCTGAAGAGGTGATTGCGGCGGTTAAGGCTGCAACGGATCTCCCAATTATCGCTAAGCTTTCACCCAATGTCACAGATATTGTGGGGATGGCCCGTGCTGTAGAGCGTGGGGGAGCGGATGCCCTATCACTCATTAATACGCTTTTAGGGATGCGTATTGACATAGAACAACAACGGCCCTTGTTAGCTAATACGTTTGGAGGGCTTTCTGGGCCGGCTATTCGACCGGTTGCTGTCCGTATGGTATGGCAAGTAGCTGCAGCGGTTAATTTACCGATTATTGGTATGGGTGGGATTACTACTTGGCAGGATGCAGTGGAATTTCTCTTAGCAGGAGCAACAGCTATTAGTATCGGCACTGGAAATTTCGTCAATCCCCAGGCTCCACTGGAAATTCTCCAGGGAATAAAAGCTTATTGTGAAAAACACGGGAGGACTTCCGTGCGTGATTTAGTAGGCTTGGCGCACAAGGCTTAGTCTATAAAGGAATAACGGTTACGTAGGGGCAATCATGAATTGCCCCCACAAGGAAAAAAGGTTGTCTTAATCCCGAGCAGTTTGAAACGGAGGAAAGTGAATGGATGCAACATTAAATAAGCGGATCATGGTGGCACTAGATGTTCAAGGACGCGAGGAAGCTTTAGTTCTAGCTAAGGCTCTCCAAGGAAGTGGATGTTGGCTTAAAGTGGGAATGGAACTGTATGCCTATACTGGTCCAGCTATGATCCAGGAACTGAAAGAGATGGAGTTTCCTATCTTTCTGGACTTGAAGCTTCATGACATTCCCACCACGGTAGAACGAGCGATTCGCGGTTACGTTCAGTATGGTGTGGACATGATCAATGTTCATTGTAGTGGCGGGTATGAGATGATGGCTAGGGCGGCTGACGCTGTTCGGGAAACTGGGAGTAAGCTGAAAAGTGTTCCTAAAGTAATTGGCGTTACGGTCCTAACAAGTATGTCGGAAAATCAATTTAGACAAGAGATGGGAGTACAACGAAAACTCTCAGAGCATGTGGTAGAACTCGCCAAACTTGCAGAAAAGGCAGGACTAGACGGGGTTGTCGCTTCGGCTAAGGAGGCCCGAGAACTAAGGCAAAACACTGAACCCAGTTTTTTGATTGTTACACCAGGGATTCGTCCGGCCTGGAGTGAAGTGCAGGATCAAGCACGGGTCCTGACCCCTCATGAGGCCTTAGAAGCTGGTAGTTCGTATCTCGTGGTCGGAAGGCCGATTACCCGTGCAGAGGATCCTCGTCAGGCCTTGGAAAGACTTTGGATACTGTAAAAAGGAGAGAAATAATGATAATGGAAAAACAAAAGAACCTGCTCACCCCTGATGAATACCTGGACTTGTTCAGAAAAAGTAAAGCGCTCTTGGACGGACATTTTTTATTAACCTCAGGAAAACATAGTGCTCAGTATATGCAGTGTGCTCAAGTTCTACAATATCCTGACCGAGCTGCCATACTTGCCGAAGGACTTGCCGCGTCGTTTCGCGACAAGGATATTCAAACTGTCATTGGACCCGCGATGGGAGGAATTTTGGTAGCGCATGAAGTCGCCAAGGCTTTAGGGGTGCGAGCACTGTTTACAGAACGGGAAAATGGAATCATGCGTTTGCGCAGAGGGTTTACGCTTTCTCCGGGAGAACGCGTCTTGATCGTTGAGGATGTGATCACGACAGGTGGTTCTGTTCGTGAGGTCTTAGCTGTGGTCCAGGAAATCCAGGCCATCCCGGTGGGTGTCGGTATTCTTGTTGATCGAACGGGGGGGACAGTGGATTTTGGACTACCGATGGCATCTCTCATTCAGATGAACATCCAGGCTTTTGAAGCACAAGAATGCCCGCTTTGTGCGCAAGGGATTCCTGCTATCAAACCGGGGAGCAGGAAAGCTTAAAGGTAAATTGAACATACTATCTGTAAAGGAAACGAGCAAGACGAGGCGAGGATCAGAAAAATGAGCTAAGGCGGCAGGCATAAACTGGCACATTGTTGGATGTAGGAGAGGCAAGGGGCAGACAAAATGTATTTTAATTCCATCAGACAATTTGTTAGGTGTCTAGTAAGCTCAATCATCAAGCATAATATCGTTGTCCTGGCTGCCGTAATTGCCTTTTTCGGACTATCTGCTTTAATTCCGTTAGTTCTTCTGCTAATATATGGCGCCTTAATTTTCATTCCCAATACATCAGTACAGAATTTCTTGTCAGGTATTTTGCAATCCTATGTCCCTACCCTACCAGACGCGAATTTCATCATAGCTCAAAATGTATCAAGGTTGGTCGCCTTGGGTTCGAAGCAAGTCGGTATTGTTGCTGTAATTGGTTTGTTTTGGACCACTATAGGCGGATTTGTTTCATTTCAGCAGATTCTTGATATGATCTGGGAGGTCCCTCATCGGCGGTCATTTATTAAGCAATACCTGGTGGGCTTTGGTATGCTCGGAATGCTATTGTGTTTTACGGTTATTACTTCATTAGCAACAACCGTATCAGTTGAGTTGGTACAAAAAATTTTCATGAAAGGTAACTTAATTTTTTGGCTGGCACTTTTTCATGAAATTTCTCGTCTGTCGTTTCCATTGCTGATGTTTTTGACTTGCCATTTTTGTTATCGTTTCTTACCGTCAGATACGATCAAGCATTCCTATCTCTTGATCGGCGCCTTGGTTTCGACACTTGGAATATACCTTTCCCGAGAAGTGTTTGTTTGGTATTCATTGCACTTGGGGGAGTACGAAATGATCTATGGAAGCCTGACATTTATTATGCTTTTTACTTTCTGGGTTTATGTTGTCTGCATAATTGTGTTGTTTGGTGCAGAGGTGGCAGTGACATTGAACAATGTAAGTAAGCGGAGTGGAAGAATATTGTAGGGCTATTATCATCGATTCGTGACAACGGCAAGCTAAATTTGATATACTGAACTCGTTCAACTATAGTTGAACATCGAGACTTCGGTGACGTAAGTCTCCAGTGGAGACTTATGCCGAAGGCGCTGAACCCCTGAAGAATACTTTCGCGCCGTAGGATGGAGTCTACCTCCTTCGCCGCCAAGTATTCCTATCAGGAAAGGGCGGCTCGGCGAAACCCTCCACCGGAGGC
Source organism: Desulfosporosinus sp. BRH_c37 (assembly GCA_001516045.1). Taxonomy (GTDB): domain Bacteria; phylum Bacillota; class Desulfitobacteriia; order Desulfitobacteriales; family Desulfitobacteriaceae; genus Desulfosporosinus. Next base: position 23 of record LOEW01000024.1, on the reverse strand, counting down.
TTTCGTCACCGAAGCAGAGTACG
>LOEW01000023.1 GCA_001516045.1 Desulfosporosinus sp. BRH_c37 | reverse complement strand
GTGACGATAGTCTCCAGTGGAGAGTATCGCCGAGCCGCCTTCCTAATAGAAACACTTGGCGGCGAAGGAGGTAGAGTCCATCCTACGGCGCGAAGTATTCGTCTGTGGCTCTGCGCCTTCGGCGTAAGTAATCCTTCAGCGCGATAGTATACGTTAAGGGTTGTGCGCTTACGGCGATAATGTCCACTGGACAATATCGTCACTGGAGACTTACGTCACCGAAGACTCGATGTTCAACTTTAGTTGAACGAGTTCACTACACTTGTCGTTAGGAGGGTGATCTTGGTAGATGAAAGTGCTCCAAGTGCGGAACATTCGTCATGGTAATACATTGAACGGAGTGAGTTTTGACTGGCACCAGGGTGAAATCATCGCACTGATGGGTGCCAATGGTTCCGGGAAATCTACCTTGGCTCGTCTGATCGCTGGTCTGATTGAACCTACTGCAGGGGAGATCCAGCTTACTGTTGACGGCGCATCTTGCGCTTGGGACACGGTAAGAAGGTGGCAGGAGATAGGACTTGTGGGACAACATCCTCGGCGCCAAACGATTGGAGCAACTGTTGCAGAAGAACTAGGTTTTGGACTCTTAAACCTTGGTCACGATATCCGTTGGGTGCGTAACAGAGTGCGGGAATTGGCTTCAAGTATAGGCTTAGGTGGCAAAGAAGACCAGTCTCCCTCAACCCTTTCGGGTGGAGAAAGGCAAAGGTTGGTTACAGCAGCAATTTTAGCTTTGCAGCCATCCTTCCTTATTTTAGATGAAGCCTTAACTATGCTTGATGCCCGCGCACAGGCAAATGTTCTGGAACTCTTATTTCAAGCCCAGACCGAAACAGGGCAACTTTGGATTACGCATGATCCAGAATTAGCAATACAAGCTGATCGTCTCTTGGTTATTGAAAATGGGACGCTTATTGATATGGGTGAACCACAAAAAGGGTTGATCAACACTGAGATGCAATCTCAGTATGGCCTTGGGGAAGTATATTCCTCTAACCCAATCTCGCTAGTGCCGAAACATCCACTGATAAAAGATGCAGGGGAGCAAAGACCAAGTGAACTCGTTCAACTAAAGTTGAACATCGAGACTTCGGTGGGGGAGTCTACCCCCACCGAAGCAGAGCACGAGGTACCACTCCCACTTGTAGAAGTGGGAGTCTCACGATTGGATGAACTTATAAGTAAACCGGTCTTAGAATGGCGACAGACCAAGTATGAATCTCGCTTAGCGCTTGACAAAGTGGTAAGAGCGGGCGAATTTATTGGAATTGTCGGTCCTTCTGGTTCAGGGAAGACGACACTTTTAGATAGTGCTATCGGGTTTATCCTGCCAACCGAGGGACAACTTTTGTTATGCGGAGAACAAATATCAAAGTCCAGCTTAAAAGCGGTGCGCCAAAAAACTCGTCTGGTTCTTCAGGAGGCGGGAGAATACCTGATTGGCCGTAGCGTCTATCACGAAGTATTTTATGGAGACCAAGGGCGAGATCAAGCGGTAGACAAGCAAGCAAGATTATCTTTTTTGGAAAGGTTTGGTATCCCTGCATCATTAGCAGAGGAGGCTCCTGAACGTCTTAGTGGTGGAGAACGACAAAAGGTAGCACTGGCCGCAGCTCTAAGGACACTTCCAGAGGTTCTTTTACTGGATGAACCCTTACTTGGGCTCGATATAATGAGCCGAGCAAGTATACAGACCATGATTTCTAATTGGGACGATCTTACCATACTTTATGTAACCCATGATCTAAGAGAGGTTTTGCAATATGCTGATCGGCTTTGGCTGGTTGAGAATGGGAATGTAGTATTAGATTGCTCTATACAAAGTTGGAAAGAGCATCAGGAGCAATTTCGGGCCTCAGGTGTTCGTTGCTAAAGGAGGGAGACTAGTATCAAAGTCTTTGAACTCTACTGCCCAGGCAACAGCTTGTTGCATCATCTTGACCCAAGGGTAAAAGTTGGAGGATTAGCTTTCCTTTCTCTTTTATTGACATTGACCCAATGGCAGGGCTTAGCCTTAACCTCCTTTGTATTCCTCGGGCTAGTGGCATTCAGTCGTACCCCCATGAAAATATATCGTTCGCTTATAGTCGTGCTTGTATGGATGGCATTATTTTATGGTTTAGCCGCAGGGTGGGTTTGGCCGGAAAACAGAGCATTTTGGTATGGCCATTGGTCCCTAACTGGCTTTGTTCAAGCAGCTGATATGCTTTGGCGCATTGCATTAGTTTTTGGATTGACGCGACTATACACGGCAGTAACTATGCCACTTGAGCAAGGGATGGGAATTGCGTACTTTTTCAATCCACTGATCCGCGTTACACCTAAAGCGGCCGATTTTGCCTTAATGCTTACCTTGACACTGCGTTTTATTCCTCTTATCGTGGAAGAGGCCTTAATAATTTGGAAAGCCAGAGCGTTAAAAAGCGAGTGGCCCCAATCATGGCTTAAACAATCCTGGGAGTTAATTCAGCTTATTGTCCCGCTCATCTTACTTAGTTTGAGACGGGCAGAAGAACTTGCAGAGAACCTGATGTCTAGAGGATATGCTTCGGGCAACTATCAGACGCTCATGCTACATGAGCGGACCTCAGAGGACTTGATTGGAGTTATAATCATAGGTGTTTGGGGAGTATTGTTGTTAGCCTTGAGATAAAGAAAATCCTACGTAGTGGAGGCTCGTATCAATGCGGAATATTCGACTAAAATTAGCATATGACGGAACGAACTATCATGGGTTTCAGCGACAGCATGAAACTCATGGTCCTACGATTCAGGGTACTTTGGAAAAAGTTTGGGCAAGATTAGTCGAGGAAGAGGTAACTCTAGCTACGGCAGGCCGAACAGATACTGGCGTACATGCTTCCGGCCAAGTGGTAAATTTCGCGACTGCGGCAAGAATACCAGAAGAAAAAATCCCTAAGGCATTTAATAGTATGTTACCCAGGGACATCCGAATACTTCAGGCAGAATGCGTCTTGGATGATTTTAATGCTCGATGGTCGGCAAAGTGGAAACGTTACGATTATCAAATAGACAACAATTCCATCCCAGATGTTTTTCAGCGTCTTTACGCGGCTCATGTTCCTATTCCCTTAAATGTGGCACAGATGCAGGAGGCAGCAAATCTTTTGGAGGGACATCATAATTTTAAAACCTTTGCAGCTGCTGGTGGGGAAAGTAAGACGTTTGAACGGACGATTTACCGCTGTCTTGTCAAAAAAGATCATGGCTTAATTAGGGTATCCTGCGTGGGGGATGGGTTTCTATATCATATGGTTCGAATTATGGTTGGAACACTAATGGACGTGGGCAAGGGCCGGATTCTCCCTCAAGAGATTCCAGAAATTATCGCTAGTCAAGAACGGAAACGGGCCAGAATGATTGCACCGGCGCATGGCTTATCGCTTGTTCACGTGCATTATACTGAAGAAAGCCCATTTGAAGTATTTAAGGACCTCTAGTCGAGGTTCGAAGTTCGAGGTTCGTGGTTCGAATCGTAGCTTGAAATAGGTTTTGCTATGTTCACTGAAGCCAAGGTGAGTTACTTATAAGCTTAGAAATACTATATAGTAAAATCTATGGAAGTATCTTGTCAAAAAAGTATTTGACAAGGGAAACAGATTAGAATAATATATCAATATGAGTTTTTATGCCTTGGCTATGATTGAGCCCCATGCCCTTGGCATACCACAAGCATGATTGAGCCCCATGCTAGTGATAATTAATAGAAAACTGCTAATTTGGAGGGAAAGTTATGAGCACGTTTTTTGCGAAGGCACAAGACCAGGAGCGCAAATGGTTTGTCATTGACGCTGCGGGAATCCCCTTGGGTCGTATTGCTACTGAAGCAGCACGGCTTCTAAGAGGTAAACATAAACCGACATTCACCCCTAACGTTGACACAGGGGATCATGTCATAATTATCAATGCTGAAAAATTAGTCTTAACAGGTAACAAGCTGAACGATAAGATGTATCGTCGTCACTCTGGATTCCCTGGAGGGTTAAAAGAAGTACCTTATAAAAAATTAATGCAAATTATGCCAGAACGAGCTATGGAACATGCTGTGAAGGGAATGCTTCCTCATAACAAGTTGGGCGCCCAGATGTATACAAAGTTAAATGTGTACAAGGGAGAATCACACCCCCATCAAGCTCAACAACCTGAAATCTGGACAATTCAATAGATTTAGGAAGGAGGATGTTAAAACATGGCAACTCAATTACAATATGCTGGTACAGGACGACGTAAAAATGCAATTGCTCGCGTTCGCCTTATTCCTGGTGAAGGTAAGTTTATGATCAATAAACGTGAATTAGCGGAGTATTTCGGCAAGAAAACACTGGAAATGATTGTTCAACAACCGTTTAACATTACTGATACGCTTACTAAATATGATGTTATCGCTCTCGCTCACGGGGGTGGCACTACAGGTCAAGCTGGTGCGATCCGTTTAGGTATTGCTCGTGCTTTGCTGAAGGCGGATGCCAGTCTCCGGCCAAGTCTTAAAAGAGCTGGTTTCCTCACACGTGATCCACGTATGAAGGAACGTCGTAAATACGGCTTGAAGAAAGCTCGTAAGGCTCCACAATTCTCGAAACGTTAAGTTTATAGAAATCATGAATCCCCGAACTACGCATGGTTCGGGGATTCATTCGTTTTTAACACCCTATGAAAACCTATCAAAATCTATCCGCATGACACAAGCATGACACACAGTATGACACAAAAAAATTAGATCAGATCAATCGCTTTCTTTAATTCTTCGATATCTTTATGAGTGTACACCTTATCAGTGATGTCCGTGCTGGAATGTCCCATAATGCGCTTTATGCTCACTTTGTTTGCTCCTGCGTTATCCATCAGGGTTGCAAAAGTGTGCCTGCAATCGTGCGGGAGATGATCCATCCCAATTTGCTCCATGATCTTGGACCACTTTTCATCCTTGTAATTCCAATACTTCATTTTATTATTTTCATAATTTACCACTAAATATTTATGCCCTTCTGCATGTCTCTTGCTGACAAATGGAAGGATTTTTTTATTTATTGGAATGATACGATTCTTGCCAGCATCGGTCTTGAGTCCTCCCTTTATAGTGCGATTCTCAATGTCTACGTTAATATTTTCTATAAGCAATAGTTCGCCGATCCGTAAGCCGGTATAGATCATAATCAGTATTGTATCGATATAATCCATTCTGTCCACATTATTGAATAGTTCCTTGATTTCCTCGTTTGTAAATGGTTTGCGAGTGCTTTCGGATTCATTCTTTCCGATCTCAATAAATTTCGAATAATCCTTAATTACAATGTCATTTTCAAGTGCATATTTAAAAAGCTGATTAAAGAGAACCTTGATTTTCTTAAGAGTTCCGTGTCCTCTTTCGCATTGATCAATAACACTTTGCATGTGAGGTTTTTTGATTTCAATAAATTTCATATCGTATAGCTCTGCGGAGTAATTATAGGCGGCATTGTATCCGTTAATCGTTGATTTTGTCGCCTTGGCGTACTTTTTATCTGACCATTTTTTAAATAGTTCTGCAAATGTCACAGTAGATGATTCAAGGCTATTAGGGTTCTTGTGGTACTCAGCAAGTGCAAGCATCGCTTCTGGTCGTGTTTTATAATAGCCAATGGGCTTGTAAAGCTGTATAAGTTTACCTTTTTCTTCATTAAGTTCCCATCCAGTAGTAACCCTGACTCGGAACGGCTTTCTTCTTTTACCTGGCAGCTTACTGATGTTGCCATATCCATTAGGATTTCTCAATATTGATCACCCTTCTGTCATTGCTTCGAGCCTACCAATAATTTTCAACTGTTCTTCGTCTGATAACTTCCTAAATAATGAAACAGAATACTGCTCTCGCTCTGACAGTCCCTTAATAGGGCTGTCATTTTTTTTACCGTAGTACATTTCATCTATAGAGGTATCTAGTGTTTCGCAAATTTGCATTAAAACGGCAACATCAATCGAATTTGTTCCACTCTCCCAAGCTGAAATAGTATTATGCCTTGTCCCTAATTTTTCGGCCAACTCCCTTTGGGTTAGGCCTTTAAACTCTCGGTAATACCGAAGATTTCTAGCAACACTTTCTTTGATATCCCTAATTTCCTTCAACTCTAAAACCCTTTCTCACCTAAAATATATTGCCATTATAACTTATATTCTTACGCAATTTCAATATAAATATTCATAGATTATGAAATTATATATTGACATTCCATAAACTATGAACTAATATAAAAACAACTTCATAAATCATGAACAAGGAGGGGAATTGCTGTGGCAGATAGAACCGTAGGGGCCAACATAAAGCAATACATGATAAGCAATGGTATAAGTCAAGCATTCATATCATCTAAAACCGATATTTCCGCAACCACGTTAAATGCCATTTTGAACTCAAAAAGAAATCTGCTCGCAGAAGAATATTTTCTTATTTGCGAAGCGTTGGCCGTTCCACTGCAGACATTCAAGAAGCTCAATACTGAAAAACAGGCTAGTTAGGGGGGGCGAATGGATGCCAGAAACGAAAAGCCTATCAATTCATGAGGCTGCAGAAATTATGGGAAAGTCGGATCAGTTTGTCAGGGTGGGGCTGCAAAGAGGTATTTTACCTTTTGGATCGGCAGTTAAATTGAGTACCAGATGGACTTATTACATATCCCCTACTAGGTTTTATGAATATGTAGGGGAGAAGTCGAAGTCTGCATAGTTTGTGAAAAAGCCACCTTATGAAAAAGAACTTCCTTGAGTCCTACCACCCACCACTTGATTTACTTTGATAAAAGTATCTCACGAAAGGACGTGCAAATAAATGGCAGGAAAAGCCACAAAAGCAGCTGAAAGCGTGTTTTACGGCGCACGGATAGAGGCCGCTGCGTTCAATGACAATTTCAACAGCCGGGAGGGCGCAGCTGAGGTCATAGGCATGGATAGAACCAGACTAGCACGAATTGAGCTCGGTAGCATCAATCCATACCCAGAAGAAGTCCTGATGATGATGGACGCCTACAACGCTCCCGAGCTTGGTAATTACCATTGTTCAAGGCAATGTCCCCTCGGAAAACAGACGGTCCCACAAATCGAAGTTGCAGAACTTGATCGGTTGACCATACAGATTTTATCGTCCTTCCAAAGAATTGATCGCATCAAAGACACTTTAATAGATATTACAACTGACGGTGTGATCAATATGGATGAAAGACCAAAGTTGGCGCAAGTAATGGCGGCGTTGGACATGATCTCAGCTAATGCTCAATCGCTGAAGTTGTGGGCTGAGAAAAATCTTAAATGAGAAAAGAAGCTTTTGTAATAACAAAAGCTTCATGGGGAGGGGATATCAAGTCGAAACTAAATGCAGATGATCAGGCGCAGGGTGTCGGGATTTCGTGGGCAGGTTATCGGTATCGTCCTCACTGCCTATGCGTTGCACCTTCTGAGTTACACAAGCGAATTCACCCAGCTAGGCTCAGAGTTGCCCCCGTCTTGAGAGGACGGTAGGGGATTCTCTGAATTAACCCGATTTGCATCCATTGATTACTCAATAGTGGGGCAGTAAATACCCATTACGGATTGAAGCGCTGAAGTTGCTTGTGAAGCTGCTAGGGAAGCTGCACCCATGGTTGAAACCGCGTCTGAAACCGAGTGGAGATTCTTTACCATTTGCAAGGAGGGTTGAATGTTCTTGATCGTCTCCAATACTGGTTGGAGATTCTTGATCATTTCCATATGTGAATTCATACCGGACAACACTCCTTTAGGGCGAAGAACCGTCTCACCTTCTATATTGAGTAAACCGTGTGACTTCAGCGCAGCACTCAAATGTTACCGTACCAGCTTTTTATCCGGTACATCTGCACATTACTGTGCAGTTCAGCATATTTCATCACCCTGCGCTTGATCATCTGCATTGAGTAGAATTTCGACAAGAATAAGGCAAATCCTGTAAGGAAACTGTAGTTTTGTGAAAAAGTTGGTCATGGAGGGAGGTGATAACGATGTACGAGCGACTTAAAGCAAAAGTAGAAACCATATCCGAAAAGTATGCCGATTTGGTGGATAAACGAATCAGCACAGCTTTACTGGAAGAATTGGTTGATGCAACCGTAATGAGTGAGATTACAGAAGGAATCCGAATGTTAGCCCATGTCACAACAACGTTGGAGAAAGTTAACCGCCTGAGCCAGGGCAACGGCACAGACGGTTGATTAGAGGAATGTACTAGATTTTTTCCCATTCGGAACAACCTGTAACTTGCATGTAAACATTATCAGCTTCCGCTTGCGGGGTATCGCACGATTCCCAAACAGTTCCGTCAAAGACCATACCATAACGACCGTTTGGCAAGCGCTCAATGTAAATATCCCCTATCGGGCTTTTGTAACGCCACACTATTATCACCTCCCCTCGTATCGACACTGGAAGTCCGAACAACTAACATTTCGACACGAAAGAGGGAAAACCTGTAAAAATTGAGTTGAAAGTGAGGTTACAAACAAATGAAAATCGATTTAGGACAAAATCACGGGCTTCGAGGGCATCCTCATCGGTAAAGCATCTTATCTCTACGGTTGTGATCAATATGCCATAACTCCACCAGCACGTGACGGTAAGTGCGGTGACTCTCAGTGGTTCGATGAAGGCAGAATTGAAGTTATTGGTGCTGGTATTTTGCCCGAAGAAGTTCAGGTCGAGAAGCCAGGCGGGCCGAATAGGGATTGTCCGAGGTAAGAGAAAAGAGGGAGTGCCAGTAATGAAATTCAAAGATGATGAACATAAACATTTTTTTGAAACGCTAGTTACCTATGCAAGCAGTCGGAATGACCCGTATCGAAAGGCGTTGTTCTATACGCTGGGGCTTACAGAGCAGACGCGTGACCATATCCATGCTCTGTATGATTTTAAGAACAATTGCATTGACCTTGATGGCCTGCAAAAGCCTTGGCAAACAGGCACCAGCATGAGGGTAACTCGTTTAGCATTTAACCTTTACAACGGTTTTGCTGGCAGCGAAGGGATAGATGATAGTGAAAGATATACACCTTACAATCTTTTTGATACAGGGCTAATGCTCTATATGTTTGAAGCAATTATATTGCGGTACCCGTCCTACGCAGATTTGGAAGAACTATGAAGGAGGGTGATGTTATGTCGTATGAGATCATCCCGAAGCGGGGTTATGTTGAGCTCTGGATTGACGGAAAATTTGCAGGGAGTTTTGACTCAGCGGAGGAGGCTAAGGCAGAAGTAAACGCTGCTTAAAAAATTGTGAGAGGTGGACTGGAATTGGATGATGAGAAAGCCCTTTTAGCTAAAGTTGCTTTAACGCCTGACCAAAAGGCTGTGGCAATAAAGGTGGCCAAGAATTTAGTACATGGCGCTAGTTATATTTATGAGATGGTCGAAACCGATACCCTTACCGTTGAGATGCGAG
>LOEW01000022.1 GCA_001516045.1 Desulfosporosinus sp. BRH_c37 | reverse complement strand
AGACTCCCCCACCGAAGTCTCGATGTTCAACTTTAGTTGAACGAGTTCACTGGTTAATGTTTACTAAGCATAAATCTTCGTTCAAAGATATTATTGCCTTTTTATACATTTTTCGATCTATGACAAATTGCATATTCACCTGGCGGAGTGACTGTGACACGCATTTAATGTTAATACCGTTTTTAGCCAAGGCATTCGCCGCTCTGGCTAGAATCTTTGGCATTGCAATATTGGAACCAATCACGCAGACGATCGACGCCTCCTGTACGGTAACCGTTTGATATACAGCTTCGAGTTCTTGTACTAGGAGCGCGTTCAGATCTGATTCCCAGATTACGAGCGAAATACTATTAGCATTAGTAGTTTTCATGATGTAACTGATATTATGTGCTTTGAACTTCTTCATAATTTCTAAATCAAAGCCTGTTTCTCCGACCATCGATGAATCATGAATTTCCAAGACAACGATTATATCGGAACCGGCAATTATTTCAATTTTCGCTTGGGGACCAATATAATCATTTGAAATAACAGTTCCGGGGTGATCGGGTTCAAAGGTATTTTTGATACGAAGATTAATTCCAGCCATTTCCAACGGTTTCGACGCATTAGGATGAATAGCTTCCATTCCTATGTCCGCGAGTTGATCAGCAACATCGTAGTTTGTCCTACCTACAACAATTGCTTTATCCACGCCTACGATTTTGGGATCGGCGGAGGATAAATGATATTCTTTGTGAATGATTGCTTCATCCGCTTTAAGATGAGTGGCAATTTTCGAAAAGGTTATATCTGAGTATCCCCTTTGATATTCGCGCATGATTCCTTCGATCCCTTTTGTATAGCCAGTGGCAACTAGAATCGCATCCTGAGGATTTACGTTTCTAAAGGATTTATCGATACGTTCGCTGATCGAAAGTTGTTTAGAATCACGAAAACCCGTTAAATCAACTAGCTCAGAGAGAATTCCATTGTTACGAAGTATATTTACAGTATTAAAGGCTGAATGTGCCTCGCCTATAGAAGCCAGCAACTCCCTAGCAGCAGAGAAAATACTGTCTCGCCCAACATAACCAGAGGCGATGATATCTTCCATACTATTTAAATAAGCTTTTGTTTGCATGATTCGTTCAATTAGAAATTCACGACATACTTTTTCATCGAGTCCAATATTGGTAAAGGATTCATTAATTTTTAGGGCTTCGCTCAACAAGTGATCGATGGAAGTTTCATAATCTTCACCCTTAATAAAACGTTGATAGATACCCGGAGCTTTCGTTTTTTTATCTTCAAGGAGCATATTGGTTACCCCTGCATAAGCAGAGACAACAAAGACTCGCCCGTAACGGAATCCTACTGAGCTCGGGTCTCCTATGATGTCGTTGAGCACATTGGCAAATTGGTACATGGATGTTCCACCGATTTTTTCAACAGTAAGCATAATTCAATCTGTACCCCTCTTCTAGCATTTTTTCCCTAGACACTATTATTCGGTTAAATTCATCAAATTCCTTCATTTCAGTGTAAATTCAAGTACGAGTGTTTCCGTATCAGATACGTTGAACGAGTTCACTCATCAGGTGCCTCATAGTAGGTCTGACTAGTTAAAAAAAATACTTAATGTCCGATGAAGAACATTAAAGTATTTTTTAACTACAAATCAATGTATAAATACCTTAGTTTCAAATATCTCTCCAAAGACTATTCACTACTGTAAAAGCGACTTGAATTAGCCAACATGAACAGGGGTTTCTGTAAATAATTGATGGGATATATATCATCCCTTGCAGAGATCAAGGCCATAATCTTTCCAACCTGGGATAATGGATCAATGGCTATTATTACAAAAGCGTCTTTTTCTGGGGTTAAGGGATAAATAATATTATTTTTATTCAGAACATCATGATATGCGTCTAAAGTAAGGACTCTGAAATCACGGTTGCGCCAGCGTATATCGTAAAGTTTGAAAGCTTGATGTGCTACTAAAGGCAAAAGCAGTTCTTCCGTCAAGTACAGTTCGATTCCAATCATATATCCTTCACTATCTAGATCATTCCAATATTCACAATGAAAGACATTATCGACAGCCTCTCTATACGTCTTAGTCGCCAAACGCATTTGACTTAAGCTTTGACCCATGCCGAGCCATTTAATCCTTGGGATGCTAAGACTATTTACATCATAATATAGTCCAATATCACTTTTCTCGAGGGTATACTCATCGTTTGTCTCATTAGGCATTAAATAAATATAGCCCATTTGCATGTTGTTATCGCAGGTAATAAGCACGGAACATCCCCCCTAAGCTTTGTATTCTAGACAACTTTCTTCTGCTTTTTCTTGGGACAAAAACCAGTAAATCTGGTTCTTTAGCTTCTGTAAGGGGTAACTCCTATTCAAATTAAACAGAAAAGCATAGGTATCTATATAGTTACCTAAAGTCTGGGACCTCTGAAGCCTGTTGATTCATGGCTTTGCGTAAGATGAAAATGCCAAAGGGGTTTCAAAAGTTGCTGCATTTTCAACACAGTGTCAACTGTGCACCTACGTCCATGACTGTTCCACCGTTGCCAGAACTTTATAAAAGTCTATTAAAGCTCTGTTTGCTTTCCTATTCATCGTGTCCGATTTTGCCCTAAGGCTACTTTCGTTTGATATAACACTCCAAGGGCTTAAATTCCGATGCAACGAATCGTACATATTAGAAGTTGTCTTTAGGTGACTAGACTACTAATTGGTATCTCGAAAGATTAATGGAAGCATTGAAATCTCGATCTATTACCAAACCACATGCACAACTATATACTCTATCCGACAACTTCATGTCTTTCTTGATAGCTCCACAACTCGAACACATCTTACTCGAAGGAAACCATTTGTCAGCCTCAACAAGTTCGATACCAGGTTTTTCACACTTGTATTGGAGCTTCAACTTAAAGTCATACAGTTTTTGTTGAGCAATTGCTTTCGATAGATGCCGATTTTTCATCATACCCTTGATATTTAGAGTTTCCACAACCACTTTGCAAGGCTTGGTTTTCACAATTGCATTGGTGGCTTGGTGAATATGATTACTTCTGATTCCAGTTATCGTTCGATGTAGCACACGGATTTGCTTCTCAACTTTTATAATGTTACAGGTTTTGACGCAACGGACTCCCTTCTTGTTTTTTAGATATTTACGAGAAACTTTACGTTGCAACCTACGAAGCCGTTTCTCTAGCTTCATGACACTTTGAGATTTGTTAATGTTTTTGAACACCATACCATTAGAGCAGGATGCAAGGACTTTGATCCCAAAATCAATGCCGATGACCTCACTTGTCAACTGTTCAGTATCTTGCTCTTGCTCGATTCCGACTGCCACGTACCAATATTTTCCGTCAAATGAAATACGAGGGTTAGTGTACTTTTGACCTAGTGGCAATTGTTCCGAAGTCTTGATCCATCCGATTTTCTCAATTAGGACGATGGCTTCTTTGACCTTTAGTTTCAAGTTATCGTTGTAGAATGAAGGTTTAGATTTCCTCCTGCTCTTGAATGTGGGCTTTTCAGCTAAATGCTTAAAGAACTTTTTGTAAGCATCACAGGCATCCTTAACTGCTTGCTTCGGGATGTTATTGGAAACATCACCAAGCCAAGAGAACTCTTCCGTTTGCTTTAATTTGGTTAGCTCTTTCCTCAGATCATTGTCTGAAAGGAAACTTCCACCACTAGCATAGTTCTTCTCTTGTCTTTCTAATGCCCAATTGTATGCCCACCTTGCAGCTCCAGCCGACTTCCACAACTGCTGTTCCTGTGCTTCTGTGGGCTTGAGTCTAACTTTCTTTCCGAGTATCAATTGATATCACCCTCATGGATACTATACCATAGTGATATCACCTTTACAACACTGTATTTCATTGCTATAATTAACTAGAGGTGAATGATAATGACCATTAGTGCTGATAATACGAGAACCAATATAACCATACCAAAGGCTCTAAAGAAGAAACTGGAAGAACTTGCCAAAGAACAGAATCGTTCCTTAAACAATTTAATCGTTACCATCCTTGAGAACTCTACTAAGAAATAGTAGGGTTCTATATGGTTTTATAAGAATTTCTTAACTGTTGTTTGCCCTCCCTGTTACTAATAATCAATTACTCTTGAAAGTAGTATCACTTCTACAGATAAGTACGGTTTTCCTGCTATTGTACATTAATACAATCTTACAAGGCTTTAAGCATTAAGAATATTGATCCTTAAGCCTTACGACTCGATAACTCTTGGCTTTGGAACCCAAAAACTCTTAGAAGGGTAGTTTGGGTACCTATAGTTAAGAATATCATAATCTTCTCCAGAAGAAATTATACATCTAAAGATATTTTTAGCCCTTATCAAATGGACAAGCAAACTACAAGTGCACTAATCAAGTAACAAAAGTCAACGCAGAGCCCATGCTGAACTAGCAAATATATACTGTGATCGAGTTATATTCTGACTATTATAGTGAACTCGTTCAACTAAAGTTGAACATCGAGTCTTCGGTGACGTAAGTCTCCAGTGGAGGCTTTCGTCACCGAAGCAGAATAAGGTGTACCACTCCCACTTGTAGAAGTGGGAGTCTTACGATTTGGATAAAGACTCATAAAGTTTAATGTAAGCATGTGCGGATCTGTCCCAACTATAATCGCCATTTCTTGCGTTCAGACGTATATTGTCCCAGACCAGCTTTTGGTCCTGGTATAGTCTCAAGGCACGTTTTATCTCAAATAAAAATTCATGAGCATTATAATTGACAAAACTAAACCCATTCCCTTCAGCAGTCAATTCATTATAATTCATGATTGTGTCCTTTAAACCACCAGTTTCCCTTATGATAGGTATCGTGCCATAGTGCATGGCTATCATCTGTGAAATACCACAGGGTTCAAAACGTGAGGGCATTAATAACATGTCTGCACCTGCATAAATCTTATGTGCCAATTCATCAGAAAACTCTAATCTGAAGCTCAGCTTCTCTGGATATCTAGCAGCAAAATAACGTAACATTTCAACGTATTGGCTCTCACCAGCACCGAGGATAACCATCTGAACATCTAGCTCAAGTAATTCTTCCATAACGTGGGCAAGGAGATCCAGGCCTTTCTGATCTGTGAGTCGAGATACCATCCCCAGCACTAAACTATCTTCTAGGACTGGAAGTCCCGAAATACTTTGTAAGTGCCTTTTGTTTTCTTCCTTAGCCTGAGGAAAATTATCATATGATCTGACAATATGAGGATCATTACAGGGATCATAGACCTCATAATCAATGCCATTCAGGATACCTGTCAGAGAATCACTTCTTTCAAGTAAAAGTCCATCCAGTTTTTCTCCGTAATATGGATATTTAATTTCTTCAGCATATGTCGGACTCACCGTCGTGATCTGATCCGCATAAACCAAGGCTGCCTTCATAAAATTAACTGCACCATAAAATTCTAAGGTATCTTCCGTAAAATACTCCTTCCCAACCCCCAAGATATCGCTAAGAACTTCCTTGGGGAAAACTCCCTGATACTTTAGGTTATGAATCGTAAATATAGTTTTCATCGGATAATATAGTGGCTGGCGGTTATAAAACGCTTTAAGCATGAGCGGGATTAATGCCGTATGCCAATCATGACAATGTAAGATATCTGGTTTAAACCCTGGTATGTGGATTAAACTTTCGAGAGCTGCCCGTGAAAAAAAAGCAAATCGTTCCGCATCATCATATTCCCCATAAACACGTGCGCGTGAAAAATAGTACTCATTATCAATAAAATAATAATGAACCCCTTGGTAAACCATCTCATCCAATCCGCAATACTGTTGACGCCAGGCGACTGGGACATCAAAATGGGCCAAATGTACAAATTCTTTTTGAAAATGCTCAGCAATAGCGCTGTACTTTGGCATAATAACACGTACATCAACACCCAGTTTATACAAAAAGGTAGTTAATGAACCAATAACATCCCCCAAACCTCCTGTTTTAAGAAAAGGAGCCGATTCAGCAGTCACAAAAACGAGTTTCATACTTTTCATTTTCTCCCGCCTTTCATGGTCATATCACTGAACTTTTGTGGACAACCAAAGGGTTACTTAAACTCCCCTTTAAAACATTTCCTTCATGAACCGTTACCGCTTTATCTAGAATTGCATATTCCATTTGAGCATTTTCATGAATATGACATTTTGACATTATGATGCTATTCGTTATTCTGCACCCTTTCTCAAGTATCACACCGCGAAAAATTATTGAGTTTAGTACTTCTCCTGCGATTGAGCACCCACTAGCAATCAAAGAATTACTGACTTTAGCCTTCAAAGTGTATTGAGTAGGGGGATTATCCACAATTTTTGTATGAATACGATCTGCCCCCAACCATAATCTTTCTCGGACTTCCTGATCCAAAAGATCCATATTTTGATCAAAGTAATCGTTAATCGTGCTAATTGTCCCAATCACTGAACGTGTGGGGCTGCCGTAGATTTTGAGGACTTCCATATTTTTAGTTAGAATACTGATTAAACTCATACACCCAAAGGAACTATACCTTCCAACTATATCCAACAAAAGCTCACGTTTGATAATTAAAATATTCACATAATGTGGGCGACCAGACTCTGTCCATTCGAGACCTTTCTGGTCTCGAATACTTGACACTTTCTGATCCTCATCCATTTCGAGAAACATCTCATCGGTCAAATCTCCAAAGTAATCATTCTCTTTATATATTAAGGTAACGTCTGCCTGCTTATCATTATGAAAATCTAACGCATCTATAATATTCATATTAAATATTTGATCACCGCAACTAATCACGACATTTTCCACAAAATCTTTCTTTAGATACTCGATATTATGCTCTAAATCCTTGATACAAAAAGTATGGTTATTACCTGCCAAACTATGCATGACTCCGGGCAAAATAAATAGTCCTCCGGCTTTCCGGTCCAGAAACCAGTCTTTTCCAGCCCCTAAATGATCCAAGAGGGGGCGATAATGGTGCGGAGTAACCACTCCAATCGTCCTTATCCCAGAATTGACCATACTAGACAACGCGAAATCGAGAATTCGATATCTTCCTCCAAAGGGAACCGCAGCTATTGGGCGCTCTTGAGCGAGGCCTTGTAAGCAGGCATATCCGTTATTCGCAAAAATAATCCCAATTGCGTTCGGCATGATTTCTTCCCCCTTTCAAATCGTTCGGGTTCGATTGACATTCATACCCGCTTCGATGATTGACCCTTCAGGAATTATATGATAATCCTCTATAACTGTAATTCCTTCTTGATCTGGAGCAAATCGTCCCTCTGCACCAACCACACAATGATTCATGATTTCTGCATTTTCCCCAATAATAGCATTGATAATAACCGATCCATCGTGAACTTTTACGTAAGGTAATAAAATAGAATCGTTAATCTGAACACCTTCCCCCACATAAACCCCGGGTGCTAGGATTGAATTATAGACCTTACCATGGACAATACACCCGTTACAAACCAGACTGTTCTTTATTTCAGCTGTAGACCCCACAAAGTGTGGAGGTAAGATATCTTCATTGGAAAAGATCCTAAACTTTGGATCGAAGATATTAAGAAAGTGTCCGTCACTGAGGGACTCCATATTGGCATGGTAGTAGCTTTCAATGGTACCGACATCTCGCCAATACCCATCAAACTGATAAGCATAGACTCGTTTCCCAAGATTTAGCTGCTGGGGGATGATGTTTTTACCAAAGTCATTTTCTGACTGATAGTCACCAGCATCTGCAATTAAGGCCTGCTTAAGTGTTGACCAGTTAAAAATATAGACTCCCATTGAAGCAAGATTACTATCTGGTTGAGCAGGTTTTTCTGTAAACTTGGTAATTCTTGCATCTCCATCAACGGTCAGGATACCGAATCGGGAAGCTTCTTCCCGAGGGACTTCAATCGTAGCAAGGGTTATTTCCGAAGATTTCTCTTTATGAAACTTTAGCATAAGTGAATAATCCATTTTATAAACATGATCCCCTGAAAGAATAATCACATATTCCGGATCATAAAAGTCAATATATTCATAATTTTGATACACGGCATTCGCTGTTCCGTTATACCAACTTCCTTCGGAGTCCCCCAGAAAAGGAGGAAGAATATGGACTCCACCATTTGGGTTATCTAAATTCCAAGCAGAACCTAAGCCAATATATGAATTCAGCAGGAAAGGCTTATACTGGATAAGAACACCGACCGTGTTAATGTTCGAATTTGTGCAGTTACTCAAGCTAAAGTCGATAATTCTATACTTACCACAGAATGAAACTGCAGGTTTAGCCCGCTTCCAAGTTAGTCCACCCAATCTGCTTCCCTGACCACCTGCCAACAGCATCGCTACACATTCCTGCTTTCTCATACCTATTTCCCCTTTCTCAAAAATATTGAACCAGTCCTTTACCCTTTAATTTGAGATAATATTATTAATGGTACGGTATCTAATCTTCCATATCCAATCTGCATATTCTCTAATTGTCCTATCACTTGAGAACCTTCCTGATTTGGCAATATTGACCAAGGAAATCCCGTTCCATTCTTTTTGATTTAGATAAAGTGTTTGAAGCTTACCATGCATTTCAAGATAAGCATGAAAATCCTTTAAGACAAAGAATTCATCATTATAGATCATCAGAGAATCGAATAGAACTCTGAATTCTTCTCCCATATTATCAAAAAAACCACTGTTTAATTGATCGACACAGGTTTGAATATCGGAGTTAGCGTGATATTCATCCCATGACTTATATCCGCCGAAACGGGTATAGTCCAAAACCTGTTCAGCTGTAAGTCCAAAAATAAAGATATTATCCTCACCCACCGCCTCCTTAATCTCTACATTGGCTCCATCTAAAGTTCCCAAGGTCAAAGCACCATTCATCATAAATTTCATATTTCCTGTACCGGAAGCTTCTTTACTTGCGGTAGATATCTGTTCACTAATGTCCGCTGCAGGATAAATCAATTCTCCTTGGGACACATTAAAATTCTCAATAAACACTACCTTTAACTTTTGATTAACCTTTGGATCCCGTTCTATTTTCTGACTTAAAGTATTAATCAGCTTAATTACGATTTTTGCATAATGATAACCTGGTGCTGCCTTTCCACCAAAGATAAAGGTATGTGAACCTGTTAATGACTCCGGCTCGTTCAGAGCCTTATTATACAAATACATTATCTTCAGGACGTTGAGTAATTGTCTTTTATAGGCATGAATTCTCTTCACTTGAACATCAAAGATTGAACTAGGGTCAAGTATTAGACCTTGTTTCGTCTTGACCCTCTCAGCTAAGCGGCATTTATTATCGTACTTAACTTTGGCAAGCTGTTTTAAGAAACTGGAATCATCCTTATATACCAAAAGTTTTTTTAGTTCTCCCGCCTCTTCCTTCCAGTATGGCCCTATCGCCTCTGTGATCAGATGAGATAGTTTAGGATTTGCGGCTAACAGAAATCTTCTGTGATTTACCCCATTTGTTTTATTATTAAATTTGTAACCAAAAACACGGTAATAATCTTTAAAGACCTCATTCTTGAGAATTTTAGTGTGCAATTGCGCAACCCCATTAACAGATGAACTCCCGATAATTGCCAAATTAGCCATCCAAATATACCCATCTTTGAAAATCTGAGTGTTGCGTACCGCCTCCTCATCATCCATAAACCGGGCGATTAAATCTTCCTTGAATCTTCGATCTATTTCCTCAATAATCTGGTAAATTCTAGGCAAAAGGCTTTTGACTAGATCAATTGACCATTTTTCCATGGCTTCGGGCATAATGGTGTGATTTGTAAAGGATATGGTATTAACTGTAATATTCCATGCCTCATCCCAGCCCATTCCTTCTTCATCAATTAAGATACGCATCAGCTCAGGGATACATAAAACTGGATGAGTGTCATTAATATGAACTGAAACCCGTCGCGAGAAGCTTTGCAACGAATCACAGCGATTCTTCTTTTTATAACTCTTTACTATGGTCCCTAAGCCAGCGGCTACAAAAAAATATTCTTGTTTAAGCCTTAACTCTCTGCCAGCAGGACTACTATCGTCAGGATAAAGAATATAGGAAATAGACTCAACCTCTGATTTATTGCTTGTAGCCTGATTGAACTCCCCACGATTGAAACAGGCTAAATCCAGTTCGCCGCAGGTCGTTTCTGCACTCCATAACCTTAAATTGTTAATATACAAAGGATTATCATAGCTCATAATGGGGACATCATAAGGTACCGCAAGCACCGATTCATAGTTCTCATGGATAAATGAAAATTCCCCCGCATTTAACTCTGTTCTCACATTCCCTTTGAATTTTACAATAACGGCTTTATCTGGCTTCCGTATCTCCCAGGGATAACCATTTTTAAGCCAATTGTCTGCTACTTCAATCTGATTGCCGTTCACAATCTTTTGTTCAAATAACCCATACTTATAGCGGATCCCATTACCATGTCCATCAATTCCTAAGAAAGCCATAGAGTCTAGGAAACAAGCTGCCAATCTTCCTAGCCCCCCATTTCCCAAGCCCGGATCTGCTTCCTGTTCCAAAAGGTCATCAAGATTGATGCTTAACTCAGACAAACCTTCTCGGACAAGTTCCTCAATTTTGAAATTAACTAAATAATTGTGGAGTAGTTTACCTATCAGAAACTCCATCGAAAAATAAAAAACTTGTTTTCCCTGAGCCATAGACTTTTTGTTGATGGTCCGGTGAAGACTCATTTTTTCTTTTAGCAGGGTAACTAGGGCAACAAATTTATCCCACTGAGTTGCTTCATCTGCTGTAATCCCTTCCCCCTCAATCAATTTCATTAGATAGGCCTGCTTAAAGCTTTCTTTATCCGTAAACATACAGTTTGTTTCCTCCAATACTTTAACTATTCAACAATGGTTTTAATATTCCGTTGTAAACCTTTTCTGGAATGATTTGATCTTTTCCTTGAATCACTATCCTAATTAATTTTACTATTCTCTCCGGTCGGGGCTAATACCTTCTTTAAATGTTATAAATTGTAATTAATTTACTTTATGGATTTGACCCTTTTGTGTATCTTGTTGCCTAGCACATCACCCCTTACACTAAGAAATATAATTAATTTCTATGTACATAAGAACAAGACCCTAAGGCAGACCAAAGTCTACACTTAGGATCTTGTTCTTTACTAAGTAGACCCCATGCCGCTATGCGGAACCACTGATGGATAAGAATTAGCTTATTCTATAGAGCATTGTATACAATTTCTGCAATGTCCTGGCAAATAAGTTCAGAATCCATAGTCTTTACAGCATCGCTCAAGGTTGTTAAACATAAAGAGCATGCGCTGGCCAGAATATCAGCCTCATTTTTCTGGGCGTTTATGACAAGTATGCTATTAGTCGTATGCTCCTTTATATCTTCCATCCAGATTCGACCTCCACCAGCCCCACAACATAAGGCTTTAGCTCGATTGTTTTTCATCTCTACCAATTCAAGTCCTGGAATTGAGCTCAAAACGTCTCTGGGGGCATTATAAATAGAGTTATATCTTCCCAAATAACAAGGATCATGATAATTGACTCTAAGATTGTTAGCCACCTTTAGTTCAAGTACTCCTGATTTGATAAGTTCCAAAATATATTCAGAATGATGCAAGACGCGATAATGTCCTCCGAACTGGGGATAATCATTTTTGAGGGTATTGTAACAATGGGGGCAATGTGTCACTATGGTCTTAAACTTATACTGGTTTAAATTATAAACATTTTCAAGCGCTAACTGTTGAAAAAGTCTTTCGTTGCCAAGACGCCTTACTGAATCCCCACAACATTTTTCTTCCCTACCCAAGATAGCGTAGTCAACACCCGCTTTTTCTAATAGCTTAAACATTACCTGCGAGACTTTCATATTTCGAGATTCATAAGAACCGAAACAACCTACCCAATATAGAATATCAGTCTGTTTTTTCTCATTGAGGAGAGGAACCTGAGAAACTTCTGCCAAATACTTAACATCTAATCTTAGTCCCCATGGATTTCCCGATTGTGAGATATTTTGAAATACTTTCTGCACTTCAGGTTGATAACCCCAACTCTCGGTGATCAAACTTCTTCTCATATCAACGATTCTCTTAATATGTTCTATCTGGATTGGGCATTTGTCTTCACAAAGTCCACACGTAGTACAAGACCATAAGGTCTCTTTAGCTATTACATTATCAATTATTGAATGGTTGTCTGCCTTGTCTTTGTTTTTAAAAAATGAATTCATTTGAATTGAGTACCGTTTCAAATTTCGGATTACAACTCTGGGTGATAACGGAGATCCACTGATATTTGCAGGACAGCCTTTCTGACACCTTCCGCAGGAGATACAGGCATCTAATTCAAGAAGCTGTTTCTGGGTAAAATCTTCAAGACGAGCAACGCCTAAGTTTTTTCCTTCTTTAGATATATTATTAACTAAGGTCAACCCTCTAAAAGGAGAAGAAGGTTTAAGAAAAATGTTTAGCGCAGAGGCAAACATATGAAACAATTTAGAATAAGGGATGTAGGCAATAAACCCCAAGGCCAACAACATATGAAAATACCATAAAATTGCATAACCTGTAAGAGCTGAAAGCACTGACAAGCCAGAAATACGAATTAGTTCAGAAAAAGCTAAACCTACCGGAGACCACCATGCCCAAGGATCATTGGTTGCGTAGATCCTTAAGCCCTCTAAAATAAACCCTGTAATAAGAATTAAAAAAACAAGAATAAGTAATAATGCATCATCTAAGGTGTAATCTTCATGGTCCAGCTTATAAATATATCGTTTATAGGTAGCCATTCCTATTCCTATCATGGTCATTAGACCAAACAGATCCATCAATAAGCTAAGTATTAAATAATTCATCCCATAAAATAGCGGAATTCCGAAATGATCCTGAATGGCAATAACCGACGTTCCGATGGTTAACATTATGAGCCCGTAAAAAACGACTAAATGCATGAATCGGCGAAATGTACCAAAGAAAATTTCTTTATCATGCTTAATAATATCTGAAAAGAACGTAATAAATCTTAAACCCAAGTCATCATAACCAATAGGTCGCCCTTGCAACCAATTTCTGATCTTCTTACTGCAGCCAAAAATAAAAATAACGAATGAGATTAGTGCAAGGAAATACATTAAGCCCTTTCCATTGGTATTCCAAAATAACTGCCTGGTCGCTTCCATATTAACACCTCAATTTCCTCATCCCATGTTCTACAGCGATGAGTAATAGCGATCGTGGTTCGTCCCCTTGCAAATTTTTCCAAAGGCCGTTTGTATCGTATTGATTTCCGACTGGTACAGTCAGATTATTTATCTGACAAGTAAATGAAATACCCTACCCCATTCTGGCGTAAGGCATTAATGAAAGTATATCATAGGACTTCTGTTGATTTCTACATATCACAAACAATACCATTACCTAAAATTGACTAATAGACTTTCCTTGATAGAACTTAGTTGTTTTGTTATACTTATGCAGAGTTGTGGTAAATATTATTGTACAATGTGACGAAATTAACAATTCCATTGAGATATTTATATTTATTCACTGCGAAACTTGGATAGTGCAGTCGTGACTGACTCAAACAAGGATGAATGTTAACGTTCGCTTATATTAAAGAGGGAGAAAGAAAATTACATGAAAAAGAAGAGTACTTTTAGATTTAAGATGGTTCTAGCCTTCATTGGCTTTAACCTAATTTTTGCGTCAATACTTGCTCCTTTTATAGTGTTCTGGGGGCCCTTTGAGTCCCTTAAAGCTATGGCGGTTGGTACAATTGCCACATCACGACATCCCCAAGTTGTACAGGCCTTTCTGTCTCAAGCAGAAATAGATCGGATAATGAGTCAAAATGCTGATTCAGGGTTAGACGTCGCGTCAGTAATCAATCGCACCAATGTAATTTCCGATCCGAGTACGGGAATCACAATTGAAGATATCAAAGGTGCAAGCTTTAAGGGTAAAGTCATGCTGATTAAAGATCCTAAACGAGTTAAACTAGCCACTACTAAAGAAATTGGGGTTACAGGAGAACGTGTCAGCGATCTTGTCAAGGATATGGGAGCCATTGCAGGGATAAACGCTGGCGGTTTCTATGACCCGAACGGTAAAGGAAACGGAGCGTTCCCAGACGGCTTAACCATGCATGATGGACAACTGGTTCACAACAACGTAGGCGATAAGGCGGTCAACATAGTTGGATTTAATGACAAAGGTAAATTAGTCCTCGGTAATATGACAGCTAAAAAATTGGAAGAGAAAAACATGCGTGAAGTTGTTACTTTTGAACCTAATCTTATTGTTGAGGGTCAACCTGTCATTAAAGGAGATGGCGGTTGGGGTATAGCGCCTCGGACTGGCATTGGTCAAATGGCAGATGGAACCGTTATCTTTGTGGTTATAGATGGACGTCAGCCCACATGGAGTATCGGAGCGACTTTAAGAGACCTCATGCATGTCTTTGAAGATTATCATGCAGTAAACGCTGTCAATCTCGATGGTGGTTCTTCCTCTGAACTTGTCTATAACGGCAAAGTTATGAATCGCCTTTGGAACATTTTTGGTGAACGCTATATTCCTACGGCCTTTGTTGTTACGCCTTGAAAACTAGCCAAAAAAGGAGCAATCACGCATGAGGAAACTGCGTATCGTATTAGTATGGACATTAGTTTCGCTATTCTTGCAAGGTGGAGCGTACTCCCTTTTGAACAACAAAGTTCAACAAGTAATGGCACCCATATCAAAGGAACCGATCACTGTCAAACTCAAGGCAACTATTCCTGGCACTAACCTTACAAATGTCCAAATATCCTATGCCAAGGATTATTTAGCCTATACAGAGAATGGTACATTTAAAGTTTTTAACCTCATGCAGGGTAAGCAAGTATTTGAAAAGAAATCACCTTCTACTACTGATAAAACATTAGGGGTTCTTACTTACCAATGGCTGCCCGATCGAAATACGTTACTCTATTTTTATACCAAGAAAAATCCAAATGAAGTAACTACCGTTACAGTGTACCCTCCTAAATCCACTGTCAAGCCCCCCGCGCAGAATCCAACCCCCGTTGAACCTAAAACAGAAGATCCTAACCAAAAAAACGAGAAGGCAGTATCCAAAGTAGTTCCAGTAGTTCCAGTAGTTCCAGTAGTTCCAGTAGTTCC
>LOEW01000021.1 GCA_001516045.1 Desulfosporosinus sp. BRH_c37 | reverse complement strand
CCGAAGTCTCGATGTTCAACTTTAGTTGAACGAGTTCACTTTATAGACGTAGTTTCCTCATGCAGATTCTCCTTCTACTTTAGGAAGGCTGAAAGATCAGCTAAACCGATCACCGATATGAGTAAGAAAACCACCACCAATGTATACATCCACATTTTTTGGGAGTGTGGTCCAACAGTGATACCCCACGTGATGGCAAATGCCCATAAGCCGTTGACAAAATGGAAAATAGCAAACAACACACCCAATGCATAGAAAACTAAGCCCAGAGGCTGACTTACAAATGCTGAGATCGTTGCAAAATTTGCGTCACCAAAACGCAGAAGGTAAACGTGTGTAATAATAAAGATCACTACATACAGGCCGGAAATCCGTTGGATGATATAGAACCAGTTCCGGGCGTACTTATATCTCAAAATATTGCTTTGCCCGGTATAAACCACCCATATTCCATATATGGCGTGAATAGTAATAGGAATAAAAATTACAACAAGTTCAACAATAATAACCCCTGGAAAACCTCGCATAGTACCTATAACTTTGTCATACAACCCTGCCCCTCCAAGGGCGGTTAAATTAAGAAACATGTGAAACATCAAAAATATTCCAATGGGCACTAATCCTAATAAAGAATGAACTCTACGAATCAAAAAGTGATAAGGCTTTTGTGTCGTACTCATAAATCTCAGATCCTCTCCTCTCAATATTATTCTTGACAAACATAGAACTCCTGTCTTTTCTAAAAATTGAAACTTATTTGTTTACGCCACACCTCCGTAACTACAAATCGCTGCTTATCCAGTATTTTTCCAGCCGACTTTCCAAAATAAAGATTATGCAAGCTATGTGCCAATTATACAGAATCGACTTAAACTTCGAAATTTTGTTAATATTTTTAAAGATATACACTATAAAATAATCGGTTTCAGCCACCTTAAGAATAAAAGAGGATAAAAAAAGCTTCGCTAGCGTTACGTCCGCAGACGCTGGTGGTAGCCTTTGTCGCACTTATGCGCCAGCGTGGGGAGGACCGAGTGTCCCTGTAACCATTGATGGCGAGTAGGAACCTTCGAGAAAGTATCTAAACGTTAGTTTATACTTTCAGATTATACTAAAAACTAGTAATGATTCCTTGCAATTCAGGCCTTTAATAGGCTTCACGTTTATACATTTTAGAATTTAGTTAAAAACCTTCTAATTAATAGAATATTTAGTTTCAACTTATTTTTCAACTAAGACATTGTTCTTAGTTTATTATATAACGTGGCAAGGGATATCTTTAAGGCCTTTGCTGCTTGCTTCTTTCCATCCACTGAGTCGCCGTAACGTTTCAAAGCCAAGCGGATCATTTGTTTTTCCATTTGCTCGATGGGCATAATTCCTTCAATCACCTGTTCTTGTTGAAATGTAGTCTGGGAATCCACGAGATTGAGCATTGACTTATGGTTAATTATTTCTTCTTCAACTGTAACCATGGCACGTTCCAAAACATTTTGAAGTTCCCGTATGTTACCTGGCCAATCATAACGCATCAAAAGTTCTTCTGCTTGGCTTGTCAAGCCCATCACATGTTTACCGAATTTGCGGTTAAACTTGACTATAAGGGACTGAACATGCGCTGGAATGTCTTCTTTGTGTTTGCGCAGTGGTGGCAAGCGTAATTCAAGGACATTGAGCCGGTAATAAAGATCTTCGCGAAAATCACCTTGTTTGGTCATCTCCAGCAGATTACGGTTAGTAGCTGCAATTACTCGGACATCCACTTTAATAGTCTCAGTCCCTCCCACTCGTTCAAATTCCATTTCCTGAAAAACACGTAAAAGTTTGGCCTGTAGATGGGGGGTCATATCTCCTATTTCATCTAAGAAAATCGTTCCTCCATTTGCCAACTCCATTTTTCCATGCTTAGTTTTCAAGGCTCCCGTGAAGGATCCCTTTTCATGCCCGAAAAATTCACTTTCGAGTAACGTCTCCGGAATTGCAGCACAATTTACCTTTATAAAAGGCTTGTCCAAACGTAAACTTGCGCCGTGGATGGCATGAGCAAATAATTCCTTTCCGGTACCTGATTCTCCTGTAATGAGAATAGTCGAGTTACTCTTCGCTGCTTTACGGGCCAAATCCAAGGCACTTTCAAATTTCGGATGGCTTCCGATCAGGTCATCGAAGGTATATGAACTAGTAGAGATTTGATTGATACGGCTTTGCAAATCATCAATCACTTGATTAGAAGCTTTCAATTGTTCCATCAACTTATAAATGTCCGTTAGTGGTTGAAATACAACGACTGCGCCTTCCATTTTTCCGTCAACGACAATTGGAGACGCATTAGAGATTACATCCACACTCGAACCTCCAACCAGAGCCCTGTGAGCGAACACGGGTTCATGCGTCCGGAGAGATCTCGATAGTGCACCATTGGGAGAAACATCAAAAATATTGTTTCCAATCCGCTCACTAGCCGGAATGGAAGTAACCCGACTAAAAGACGGATTGACATATTTAATCTTTCCGTCAATCCCTGCTACTTCAATGGCTTCCTGAACAGAGTTTAAGACGGTATCGAGTTCTCCTTTTAAGCGTTTTATATCCGCCAACTTTTCTTTTTCAGCAATGATATGCATCATAAGCTTGGCACCTTGGGCTTCCACTATTGCACTAGACTTTGCTTTGTTTCGTTCTAATTGTTCCTGCACATCAGGGTCACCTATCGCCTCAATAATTACATCAAGATTTGGTACCCTTAGAAAGTCATCCAAGTTCACGCAGGTCGCTACGCCGTCCAACCTTGCCAGCTTCATCCCAGAATTCCTTTCTAAAAGATCACAGACCACACTGATCTCAATATGGTCAACACTTCGTAACGTTTTATAGACCATCGAACCCATTTGTCCCATGCCTACAATACCCACTCGTATCTTCCGATCCAATGTTAACCTTTCAAGCAAAATTACCATTCTCCCAATCTTCAGGATTTTACATATTAGAATATTCGCTGTTTGTTTGCAGATATCCTTTACATTTATTTAATTATTAGAAATTTATCCAAATCGTAAGACTCCCACTTCTACAAGTGGGAGTGATATTGAACGAGTTCACTTCATATAACGTAAACCCTCCAGCGGCCACAATTTTTGTTATTGACAAACCTTACTTTGTCTTAAAATAGCATAAATCTAGGAAGTGATAAATACTGTATACTTATAAAATTTTTCTTGTCAGTTTGCGTATAAAGTGATAACTTATTAGTATATTGTTGTAATGAAGCAATGACGCTTCTTAAAGATTTGTGAATAATCTTTAAGGGGGGTTTTTTTGTTTCTTTGGATGAAAATTGATTTTTTGGAGTAATGAAAGGGGTAATAAATAGTGAAAATTTTTGGAGAAAACGTTTTTAATGACTCTGTAATGAGAGAACGTTTACCGAAAGCAACCTACAAATCCTTGCGTAAGACGATCGAAGAGGGGCTACCGCTTGATCCCGGTGTCGCTGAAATCGTAGCCAACGCCATGAAAGATTGGGCAATTGAAAAAGGTGCAACCCATTTTACCCACTGGTTCCAGCCTCTGACTGGAATCACCGCTGAAAAACATGATTCCTTTATCTCCCCTACAAAACATGGTCTAGTAGCAATGGAATTTTCCGGGAAAGAACTGATTCAAGGCGAGCCCGATGCATCTTCCTTCCCCAGTGGTGGAATTCGCGCTACATTCGAAGCGAGAGGCTATACTGCTTGGGACTGCACCTCCCCTGCGTTTCTTAAAGAAGATGCAGACTCCTTAACTTTATGTATCCCCACAGCTTTCTGCTCATATACTGGTGAAGCACTTGACAAAAAGACTCCGCTTCTTCGCTCTATGCAGGCGCTCTCCAAACAAGCCCTGCGCATCTTACGTCTCTTCGGCAATACGTCAACAACCCATATCACTAGCACGGTAGGAGCAGAGCAAGAATACTTTCTTGTGGATAAAAAGTTCTTCGACAAACGTATGGATCTCATGCTTACTGGCCGGACCCTATTTGGGGCCATGGCACCTAAAGGACAAGAGCTAGACGATCATTACTTTGGAAGCCTCAAAACACGTGTAGCCGCTTTTATGCATGACTTAAACGTAGAATTGTGGAAGCTAGGTGTTCTTGCCAAAACCCAGCATAATGAAGTGGCTCCCGGGCAGTTTGAGCTTGCACCCATATTCGGAACTACAAACATCGCCACAGACCACAACCAACTTGTTATGGACAGCATGAAAAAAGTAGCCCTCCGACATGAGATGGTTTGCTTGCTTCATGAAAAACCATATGCTGGAATCAATGGTTCGGGTAAACACAACAACTGGTCGATGTCAACCGACGATGGGTTGAACCTCCTCGACCCCGGCAAAAATCCTCATGAAAATTTTCAATTTCTTACTATAATTTGTGCAGTGGTTAAAGCTGTTGATGATTATGCAGAGTTATTACGGGTTTCGGCCGCTAACCCTGGTAATGATCACCGTCTCGGTGCCAACGAAGCGCCGCCGGCCATTATCTCCATTTTCCTTGGTGACCAGCTCACTGATATTTTTGCACAACTGCAAAACGGAGGACTCAACCGCTCCCTCCAAGGCGAAAAATTAGCCAGTGGCGTTAAAACACTGCCCGCTTTCCGTAAAGATTCAACGGATCGCAATCGCACCTCTCCCTTTGCTTTTACCGGAAATAAATTCGAATTTAGGATGGTTGCTTCCTCTCAATCCATCGCCGGACCTAACGTAGTACTCAATTTAATTATTGCTGAGATTCTCTCTCAATTTGCTGATCGTCTGGAACAAGCAACCGACTTCGATCAGGCCCTTCAAGAAATCCTTAAGGAAACCGCCACGAATCACAAACGGATCCTCTTTGACGGCAACGGATATTCTGAGGAGTGGGTTGAAGAAGCCACTAAACGCGGACTCCCTAATATCTCCTCAACAGTTGAAGCTGCTCTTGTTCTCATTCGCCAGTCCACAATCGACTTGTATGAAAAACATAAAGTATTAAACCGAGTCGAACTTGAATCTCGTTATGAAATTAACTTAGAGCAGTATTCCAAACAGATTAACATTGAGGCCCTAACCATGATCGACATGGCCCAACATCAGATCATCCCAGCAGCTGTCAAATATTCCACCCAGTTGGCGAAATCTATCAATGCGATTAAATCTGCTTCCGGTGCAGCAGATGTATCAGTACAAGAAGACCTCCTGAAAGACCTCTGCTCGATCTTGGTTTCTTTCAAAGTAAAATTAAATGCTCTTGAAAAAGACGTTCAAGCAGCTAATGTTATGACAAACGATGCCTATGAGCATGCCGTTTACTATAGAGATATCGTTTTCAAAGCAATGCAAGCCCTTCGGATTGATGGAGATAAACTGGAAACAATCGTTGACGCCGATCTTTGGCCACTTCCCACATATGCCCAAATGTTATTTATGCTATAATGATTTCTTAGTCATTCCCTTCAATAAGTTATTGATCACCTTAGCGCGGCTTCACAAACGCATCCGCTTAGCAGAAAAGCGCTCCTCTAGGCTAGTTTGAGGGGAATGCAAGTAGCGCTTTGGGGGTTTTTGAGCAAGCTTCGGGGAATTTTGGCTTCAGTTCAAGCCCCTCGGCTAATAAGTCGGTCAGGGATTAAAAGTAAAATCAAAAAAGAATATTTGTAATGACATAATTATTATGGGATTTGTATAAAAGTTTGGGGTGTTGCTAACTACTTCGTAGTAGTTTTGCAACACCCCCTTGTAAATTTCGCAGTATACTCAAATTTACTCGACTTAAAGAAACTTGGTTCGCGCAAAAGCTAGTAGACGCTAACCAAATATAGCCTATACTGTTCAATTACCAGTAGTAATTGGAATTCTTCATACCCTTCATACCCTTCATACCCTTCAAAGAGAACACAAAACTAAACCTACTGATCGCTAGGTATTTATTGGATTATTCAGTTACCAATTGCTAATATTCAGAGTGTATAATATTCCCTGATGATTATACACTCTGTACTTATTTTCTTTTAATTATTTGATGCATCTCTCAAATGATACCGTTGTATTATTCGCAGCATGATGCTCGATTTAAGAATGATTGCTGGCTCAGCCAAATTATTTCTTAATTTCAGGAAGCTTACTCTCCGGTCGCTTAATACCCAATATAGGAGCCGAATGGTCTTTTCCTAAGTAGAAATTAGACCAAGAGGAAGTCTGATAGAAATCCCAATTGGCGGGAGGCACTGGGGGAACATCCAACGATGCTTCTTCCCCGTATTTCTTGAGTCTCGCATAAGCTCTGACCCAGACACATTTTTTCTCTTTAGGATAAAGCTCACACCAACCATCTAAACTTCCGCCACAAGCTCCATTGCGCTGATTCTTTGGACATTGGGACATAGGGCAAAGATAGGCCAAATCCAACATGGCACAATCGCCGCAATCCTTGCAGTCCAACATTACGACTTTGGCAAGATGCTCCACGGCGTGCAGTCTCTTTTCGGTCTTTTTCTTACCCTCTGCCGAACGGTATATACTGCGCATCATGGGGAACAACTTCTTGTTCGGTGTGAACAAGAGCCCATGCATTCCTCGCATCATGGTATACATCGCGCCGGCTGGAGCATCTAAGGGGAGATTGGCTCGATTTGTGGGTCGATCTGTATTCAAGCCAGTTTTCTCGTCTTTTTCAAAGTAGTAGAATCCATTGGTTTGAGGATAATCAAATTCTTTGACTAGATCTTGCCAGTTCGGGCTAAGTTCCTCCCCTTTGTCAAGGATATATTCTAATTGTTCATATTTAAGGTTATGCCCACCAATATGAACCCCGGCACAACCTATGCCTTTTAAGATCGCATATAATTTGGCTGCCCTCAACATCCGCTGTCCTACCCCTTTATCTTGGGCACTTTTTTCCGTATTGAGTTCTGCCAAAAGTTTATCCGTGACAACACAACCTGGTAACTTGTTTTGATTCATGACATTTGCCGCTCCATAAGGGAGAACATAAATATTACCTACTACTGGAATATCGAGTTTATTAACCTTTAAAAACTGTATAACTTCGTGGCATTTCCGAGCATCGTACCCAAGTTGTGTTACTACAAATTGAGCGCCGCCTTGAATCTTCTTTTTAAGTTTATAGTACTGGACCATCAGCTCGGCCTCAGTAGACTTAAATGGTGAAACAGCCGCTCCAGCAAAAAAGTCACTGGGTGCATGATAAGTTGGACCCTTCATGCCTGGAACTTCTAAGCCCTTATTCATTTCAGTTATCAGTTGTAAGGTATTGGAGGGATCAAGATCGAAGACTGGTTTTGGGCGTCCTTTAAATCCAGAATAGGTATAATCACCTGTCATCACCAAGAGGTTACGAACTTTTGCGCGATCTAAGGCATACAATTGACTTTCCATCTGATTGCGGTTCTTATCTTTACAGGTAAAATGCACTAACGGTTCAATTCCCATCTTGAGGATTTCCATTCCCAAATAATCAGCAAGAATTGCTGGATTACCCCCAGGATTATCAGTGATGGTGAGCGCATGGACCCTGCCACCCTTAGCTGCTTGTGCTGCAGAAGTAATAGCAGTTTCCTGGGCCTTTTCGTTTGCGCCTCTCCCTGGTACGAGCTCCCACGTCACGGATAGAGTATTTTTGTCGAGTAATGATTCCTTAAACTTATTTTCCATTCCCTAGTTCCTCTCCCTTTTCACCCATTATTTATGGACATTACTTTCTATTTTCATTATAACCCTTCTTGGACAATTATTTAAGAGAAATTTTCGAATTTCGCTCAACTTCATTCAACTCAACCGTTCGAGATACATACTATTCATAAAATAGTTGGAGAATGTAGTACTACCCCCAAGTTCAACATGGCTAATCTTTCTATATAATTCTCTCGCCATCGCCCACACCTGGTGGTCTAACAAAGCTAGTATTGCGCCAACGTGTGCGGCATTTCCTACTATCTTTATTCTATCTTCGCAGATATCTGGAACAAGACCAATATTCAAAATGTTTTGCGCTTTGAGATAGGTGGCAAAGGTTCCGGATAAGGTCACCGAATCAAGTTCTGATACAGTTATTCCGGCCATTTCTACCAGCGTTTTAATTCCTGCACAGACAGCCCCTTTGGCCAATTGCAATTCCCCGATATCTTTTTGACTTATGGTTATATCCTGCCCTTGGCCTGATCCATAGGTCAAAACAAATTCACGCCCCTTTTCAGCTGCTCTAATCCGTTTTCGAAGCTCGAACGCCAGCGTTTCAGCCTTTGCAGGATCGATAATCTTCCCTTGTTTGCTAATGACTCCCGACTGTCGCATCTCATCAATCGCCTCAATGAGGCCTGATCCACAAATTCCGATCGATTCCTGCTCCCCAATCACTTGACAGACTACTCCTTTTTCCGTAATAGTTACACTTTCGATAGCACCCTGTTTTGCCCTCATACCATGGGCTATACCTGCACCCTCAAAAGCTGGGCCCGCTGCTGTAGAGCAAGCCAACATCTTGTGATCTGTCTTTAAAAATAGTTCACAGTTGGTCCCTAAGTCAATGAGCAAATGATTACCTTGTTCCAAAACCGCAGGTGCCCCTATAATAGCCCCGATAGTGTCGCCCCCCACAAAACTTCCTATATTCGGTAATAATAGGAGCCTTGCTTGGGGATTAATTTCCAAACCCAATTCCAGTGCTGAAAATTCCAATGGTTTGTTGCAAACAGAGACGAACGGTGAAACTGCCAGATGAGAGGCGTCCAAACCAAGCAAGAGATGATGCATTGTTGTATTCCCAACAAGTGTCATTTTGAAGATTTCATTCTTATCCACCTTTGTTTGAACTTGGAGTTCATCTAGCAAGTGATTAATTGTCCCTTTGATAGCTTCACGTAAGGCGATAGCACTCTCTTTGCTTTCCGTAGCAAACGAAATACGGGAAATTACATCGGCACCATAGGCTGTCTGTTCATTTTCAGTAGAGACGACTTTTAAGATATTACCTTGCTTCAAATCGATCAAGGCCGCCGCAACACTGGTTGTTCCAACATCGACTGCAACCCCGTAAAGCCTATGTGTTGTATCTCCTGCCTCAATTTCCAAGATCTTGTCTTCTGAGACAGTAGCAGTTAGAGTGAATTTTTTCGAACGTAAAATGTCTGGGACCTTGCCTAAGATATATAGACTTGCCTTTTCGTAACTCCTACCAGTGACAGTACTTAGCTCATCCATTATACGGTCCCAATCTCCCCGCTCATCAGCTAGAGTTGGTTGGTTAGATTGTATATACACCTTTTCAACTCCCGGATCTAAGGTAGTCGTTTTCATTCCCAGGAGAGCACTCACCTTACGATCTTGGCTCTCCACAAAATTTAGTTCAATGACCATTCCTTCTTCGGGTTGAACAGTGCAAGCAAGCCTATATCCCTCCTGCAATTCAATTTTATTAAGATGCTTCAAATCGCGATCACTTGGCCTAGTGACATATCCTGTCATCCGTACTTTGCATTTGCCGCACGTTCCCTTGCCATTACAGATATTCTGTACAGGCAAATGATGTCGAATCAGCGCTTCCATTAAGGTTTCCTGATCTTCTGTATTTATGACACGATTTGGGAGTATTGTAATCTTCATGGGCATCTCCTTACTCTGATTTTTCTACAAAATGGGACGTTATTTTTTGATTTACGCGTTATAATCAAATTATTCGCTTTATTATCCTATATTTCCTTCTTAGACTAGTAAGTTTGCTAGCTCTTCTGGGGTATTAACAAGGTAATCAGGAAAACCTTCCTTGATTTTCTGGGGCGTATGCCAACCCCAGGTGACGCCAATGGTTTGCGCTCCCGCTTTTTTACCTTCAATCATATCTCCTTTTGTATCTCCAACATAATAGGCTGGGACCCCGGGATATAAAACGCTAGTGGTGTAGATCTTTTTGACTTTACTTTTTTCCTTTTCAGCCCCTATGACATCTTTAAAGCAATCAATACGATTTTGGTTCAAAACTCGAATTGTAGCTTTAGAAAGATTTGAAGTAATAACATAAACTTGATGCTTCTCCGAAATTCGTTGTAAGGCTTCCCCAATGCCGTTAAAGAGTTCGAGATCCGCCAATTGTTCACCCTGTAAAACTTCATACCTCTTCAAGATACAGTCTATGGTTACTTCGTCTAAACCACGTCTCATCATGGTTTCGTAAACATTGCCTTCAAATAAAGATAGGACATCTTGCTGTGCATTGACCCTATTGAACCCATACTCTCGACAGGCCTGTGTAAAACGCAACAAAAAAACTTCAAGGGAATCAACAATAACGCCATCATAATCAAACATTACGAGTGCCACGCTTTTGCCTCCTAATTTCTTAATATAATCCTGATTTTTCTATGCTTTCATCCATGCGCTTGACCCCTTCGTTTTCTTCGATTTATATTATATACCTCGAAGCCTGAATAACCCAGACTGCAATTCCTCCGGATGTTTGCCATCCACTGCTATGTTGGCCGAGGGTAACTGGAATATGATATGCCCTAAAGTGACAATAAGTGGAGCAAGAATCTTTCTAATTCCTACTCCACTTTTACAAACTATCTAATTCTCCATTCAATTCTAATATACTTCAGTGCCCAATCTGATCTAGTAAAGGTAAAAGTCGTTTATACATTTCCATCGTCATGTTCGTCTCCCAATGACCCGTAATTTTAGCAATTGTTATTAACACGGCCCATATACCTAGCAAACTAAAAGCAAGGTTCTTAAGAGAAAGGGAGGGCAGTCCCATCGGTGCTTTAAACGATAACGTTTCGTTAACCGGACATTGATGCACGCAGTTTAAGCAACCCGTACACTCAAGAGACCATACTCGATTTGTCTGTTCCACAAGAATGTGATTTGGACAACTTTTAGTACATTTTCCACACTGAATGCAAGATTTTTGATTGCGTATTATTTTAAATGGACTTAGTACGCTTAAAAGTCCCAATAACCCACCGTATGGACAAAAATATCGACACCAAAAATTTTCATAGAGAATTGAACAGACTAAGAGCAGCCCTATGACGGTCATCCCAACACCAGTTAATTGTTGCATGAATTTAAGCATTTTGATATCTGACACCATATTATAAGGGGATTGCACGAATGCCGCCGCATCTGCCCCGCTCATCCCAAAGAAGATGGCCCAGAAGAAAAATAATAAAATAATATATTTTACGGACCGAAGCAGATAATCCAGCCAATTGGGTATTAAAAAATTCCGTCCAAACAATCGTTTTCCTATTCTAGCAAGCCCTTCGGACAGCGTTCCGATCGGACAAATCCAGGAGCAGAAGGCTCTCTTAAACAAAGCGGAAACTGTAATTGCAGCCAAAAATATCACTAATCCTGCAGGATGGATGGAGTCAAAAATACCCGTCGCAAGCCATGCCTTTAGTCCAACTAAGGCACTTATCGGCAAAAAGGCCTCAACTCCGGCTGGTCGACTTATGACAGGAAATGAGTTATTCGTAACCTGGTCAATAAACAGTACAAATACTAATCCAATATAAACCACTACAATAGCGAACAAAATTTGAACAGCATGTCTTACCGAAACATGCTTTCTCAGTTTTGCAAACATATTTACCCCTCTTTTCAATTCTCAATCTAACTTTTAGTAGGCCTGTCTTCACTATTATAAAGAATAACTTAATAATAAAATGTGAGATGAATCACAATGAAAGCTAAATAACTTTTTGAATATACCATGATTTGTTTCAAGTTACTATGTGAAAATATTCCCAAGATAAATAGCCGCCAAAACTCGAACAAGGATGTTCAAGATTAGAGCATCCCCATGACGATAAGCGGACGAGCTTATCGCCACACTGCAACTTATTACACATACTCCTGCAGTGTGGATTGGCAAGGCGCCGTGATGGCCAAGTGTCCCTGTAGCCATGGATGGCGAGAAGGGACCCTTCAGGCACCGACGCCAGCCTTAGTTGCGCTTGTGCGCTGGCCATAGACGGTCGAGTGTCCCTGTAGCCACGGATGGCGGGAAGGGACTTCCTCTCTTACCCATTTATTATAGTTCCCCCATTTATATGAAGCATCTGTCCGGACATATATGAGGAATCCTGGGATGCCAAAAAGACATAAGCGGGTGCTAACTCTTTAGGTTGACCTGCTCGCTTCATAGGCGTCGTACTACCAAAGGTTGCGACTTGATCCGCTTGAAAGGAGGAGGGGATTAGCGGCGTCCAGATAGGACCTGGGGCGACTCCGTTGACGCGAATCCCCAATTTACAAAGAGATTCAGACAGTGAACGAGTAAAGGAAACGACAGCCCCTTTAGTCGCGGAATAATCGATCAGTTGATCATGTCCCTCATACGCCGTAATCGATGCAGTATTGATAATAACACTCCCCGATTTAAGATAGGGTAACGCGGCTTTTGTTAAAAAGAAGTAACTGAAAATGTTGGTACGAAAGGTTCTTTCGAGCTGTAAAGTAGTCACATCAAGCAAACTATTTTGCGGGTGTTGTTCTCCTGCATTATTGACAAGGATATCTATTTTTCCAAAAGCTTGAAGAGTTTGATTGATGATTTCCTGACAGAAAACTTCATCGCCAATGTCTCCAGCCACAATTAGGCATCGGTGCCCTAATTGTTCTATACGTGCTTTTGTTGCATTCGCATCGTCATGCTCCTTCAAATGAGCTATCACGACATCAGCCCCTTCTTTAGCATAAGCTATGGCCACTGCTCGACCAATCCCACTATCCCCTCCACTGATGATTGCAACCTTTCCAATTAACTTAGCACTTTCCGAATACGCAGCATCTTCGGAAACAGGTTGGGGATTCATTAAAGCTTCAATGCCTGGTTGTTGCTCTTGGTGTTGAGCAGGAAACGTGGGTTGAGAAATTGGCGCCTGGGACATTTGCTTCACACCCTTCCGTAATCATTCAAAATCTGCATCGTTTTAAATGCTCCTTACTGAGTTTAAAATGACCATTTTAACTGTTTTGTACTCATTATCTTTCTGCTTAACTCTCTTTCGAAGTGCCAATGGACACATCGATTTTTATACATTTCAAACCGTTCAAGATTGTAAAAGACTATTAAGAAACGCTAAACTCGGTTTATCAGAAGTTCTGTAGATAACCTACAAAATAAAAGATTTTCTTTCAGTGAGTTTTCACATTGATTTTTAGGTCATTTTTTTGTAATATTTAAATAAATCTAAATAATCCGTCTTTAGGGAAGGAGGTTTTGCCTTTGTAACGAGATTGATTAAGAACCCTTTTCCTACAATTCCTGAAACAAAATGCAACATTTATTAATATAATGTATATTGTTTCATTTTTAACAGCAACGTTTTCTAAAGATGTCAGTATATTCAGTACTTTCAGAATTGGCATATTATTTGCAATGGTTATTATAAAAAATGAATGAGGTGATTATTTGGTAGCTCAGACGAAATTTTGGTTATAAGTATTTTAAATAGCAGCACGGAAATGGAGATGATAAACAATCTAGGAACCTTTGAAGAGCAGTAGCGTCAAATAGTTGATTGCACAGGAATTGAGTATTCCAGTATTGTTTCATTTAGTCCGAACTCTTTTGAAAGGAGGTGTAATTATATGTTAGGGTTAACTGACCCAGGAGTAATAGCTGCTTATATCTTATCAATCGGCAGTGCCCTTCTTTGTGTAATATATGGTGTAGTCAACTGGGAAAAAGATTAAGAAATCTGTATTAATAAGGAGGGGATTAATCGATGGGCCTTTTTTATGTCATTCTAGCTATCTACGTAGTGATAGTTGCATTCCTAGGTTATCTAGGGTATAAACATACTAATTCTTCTAAGGATTATATGGTAGCAGGGGGAAACATTCATCCTTATGTCATGGGCATGGCTTATGGGGCAACCTTTATCTCCACTTCAGCCATTGTAGGTTTTGGTGGTGCTGCAGGTTTCTTTGGAATGGGTATGTTATGGTTAACCGTCGCAAATATTTTTGTTGGAATATTTATTGCCTTTGTTTTCTTTGGCAAAAAAACACGTGCTTTGGGACAAAAATACGGAGCCTTTACTTTCCCTCACCTTTTAGGGTCGCATTATGAATCTACATTTATTCGTCGTTGGTCAGCAGCACTCATGAGTATTGTTTTACCCATATATGCTGCCTCTGTTATGATCGGTGGAGCAAGATTCTTAGAAGAAACCTTAAAGATGAACTATACAACCGCGCTCCTTATTCTCTCTCTCGTAGTTTTAGCTTACGTCTTCTTTGGTGGCCTCAGAGGAGTTGTTTATACTGATGCCTTCCAGGGTACTTTGATGTTCGTTATGATGCTCCTGCTAATCGTTTTAACGTATAAGATGTTAGGTGGAGTCTCTGTAGCCCACACTAAGTTAAACGCAATGAATGCTTTGGTCCCTGCAGCACTTGCAAAACAGGGAATGGTAGGTTTTGCTTCAATGCCTAAATTCCTTTCCCAAAATTGGTGGTTTGTAATTTCAACCTTAGTTCTTGGGGTAGGCATCGGTGTTTTAGCCCAACCTCAACTCATCGTTCGTTATATGACTGTTAAATCTGGCAAAGAATTGAATAGAGCCTTAGCTTTTGGCGGAGTATTTATTCTTTTTATGACCGGTGTTGCTTTTACAGTCGGTGCTCTTTCTAACGTTTACTTCTACGAAGCAAGCAAAAAGGTTTCCATGATGGCTTCGGCCGTCGGAGGAGCTCCTCCTAACACAGATAAAGTCATTCCGTTGTTTCTAACTCAGGCTTTTCCCTCCTGGATCTATTACTTCTTCTTGCTAGGGCTTCTGGCTGCAGCTATGTCTACTATGAGCGGTCAGTTCCACTTTATCTCAACCTCAATCAGTTATGATCTGCTTGGCAAAACCAGTAAAGACGACTCCGGCAAAACTCTCTGGTTAGCCCGGGGAGGTTTGGTAGTGGGCTTTGTGGTTACCGTCTTTGTGGCCTATCTGTTACCAGGAAGCATTATTGCTATTGGA
Source organism: Desulfosporosinus sp. BRH_c37 (assembly GCA_001516045.1). Lineage (GTDB taxonomy): Bacteria > Bacillota > Desulfitobacteriia > Desulfitobacteriales > Desulfitobacteriaceae > Desulfosporosinus. The sequence continues at coordinate 5,359 of LOEW01000021.1, read as the reverse complement.
ACTTCTATTTTCTTCGGTCTTTGCGCTGCTTCCTTCCTCCCAATGTATGCAGGAGCACTTTGGTGGCCGCGCACTTCAAAATCTGGTGCAACATGGAGTATGGTAGCAGGATCAATCATTTATCTCTTTATGTGTATCTTTGTCAATGCTAAGGAATCAGCAATCTTTGGCTTGACTAAAGCCCTCTTTGGAACTGTTTCTCTGGCTGGAACTGGCTCTTTAAGTTATATCGATCCACTGATTGTAGCCCTACCTGTCAGTATTGTTGTTTTCATTGTCGTGACTTTAGTGACCGAACCCTTAAGTAGTATCAAAAGCGATGCAATAGGACAGTAGACCTACTGGAATAACACAACAATTAGATAAGTTATCTTGAATATTTAAAGGTAACTTATCTAAACCTATGCGCAGGATAGGATTTTGCGTCCATGAGAATTGGGAACGAAATGTTCCCTTTCTTATTTATTGTATTGATATTGAAGGCATTTCACGAAGGCAATTAAGAAGCCAAAGTACATATTATTAATAATCAAAGATTATTCTGAAATTCTGAGGGGGGTCAGCAAGTGGTTAATCCAGCACTCGATTTTCCGCCCTTTAATACTTTACCTGACGAGGTTTTAACGGATTTAATCCCAAAGCTTATTCTTAAAACCTATGCTAAAGATAGCTTTATTTTTACTAAAGGCCAACCGTCAATCGGCTTTCTGCTAATTATCATAGCTGGTTCCGCAGGAATAGTTGTAGAAGGTGAAAAGGAAAGCTCCAATGTCGTAAGTTTTCGCTACGCAGGTGATTTCTTTGGAGAAACTGTACTATTGACAGGTAAAACTTATCCTGTGTCAGTAAAAGCTGTAGAAGAATTAACATGTTATCTATTAAAAAAAGAGATCTTTGAGGATTTGCTTCAAACCCATCAAGTATTTGCCGGTTTCTTCAATAATATTTTAACTGATCGTCTTCGAGAATTGTATCAACAAATGGTTCAAGAGCAACCAGTTGATTCTTACGGTCTTAGCTCTGAACCCTTTAAACATCGACTTAGTGATATCATGTCAACTCCTGTAATTACTTGCTCACCTGCAACACAGATCAGTCAAGTTGCTAGAATTTTTTCCCAGCAACATATTAGCACTATTGCAATTATTGGGACAACCGGAAAACTTTTAGGTTTAGTTAGTGAAAGAGATTTAATTAATAAAGTTCTAGCTCTGGATTGTAATCCTACAGTTGTATATGCCTCAGATATCATGGATAAGACTCCCCCAACCTTACCAGCGGATGCGTTTTTTTATGAAGCGTTATTGACTATGATTAAACACCATGAAAAATATATTTTAGTAGTTGAAAATGGGTTTCCTCTTGGGGTTATCACAATGGGAGATCTTACCCGATTACGAAAAACCAGTACACTAAGTATTGTTAACAGAATCGAATCCGCTGAAACCACAGCCGAACTCAGTTATGCTGCCAAGCTTATCCAGAAGGTTACGGTTAATATGCTGTCAGAAAAGGCTTCTGCTAATGATATCTGTGAGGTTGTTTCAGAACTCAATGACCTTATCACCCGTCGCCTCTTAGTTTTAGCCGAAGAAGCGCTAGACAAACGCGGTCTAGGTCTGCCCCCTCTCGATTACTGCTGGTTAACCTTGGGAAGCGGTGGACGCAAAGAACAAACTCTTTCGTCTGATCAAGACAATGCCCTTATCTATGCCCAGCCACCCCAGGATCAAGAACAACAAGTCAAAGAGTATTTCCTCACTTTAGCAAATTTTGTAGTTAATGGCCTCGAAGAAGCAGGTTTTCCCAAGTGCCAACATAACATTATGGCCAATAACCCAATTTGGTGTCAATCTCTTCAAGCTTGGAAAAACTCCGGTAATAGTTGGATTTTTACCCCTACGGAGGAATCATTTCGCCAATTTACAATTTTTTTAGATTACCGAGCGGTTTATGGTCAAGAAAAACTGGCCCAAGAATTACGGGATTTTGCACATCATCTCTTCCGATTAGCCCCATCGATCCTTCACCATATGGCTAAAGATGATCTTCAAACCAAAGTACCGCTGGGACTTTTCAAACAGGTTCTTTTAGACAAAAAGCAAGGACATAAAGATGAGGTCGATATCAAAGGTTCTGCCTGTGTTCACATTGTTGACTGTATACGTATTTTTGCTATGCGTGAAGGTATTCTTGATACTTCGACTTTAGCAAGATTAAATAAACTAGTTTCACTCGAGGCAATTTCTGCCGATGATGCTGAGTATTATGAAGCCGCTTACCAATCTCTAATGATGTTTCGTATCCGTGGAAACTTGCAGAAATTAAGTAAAGGACTAGTTCCAGATAACTACATTAACCCAAGTACACTTAGCAAAAGACAACGCACTGTACTACGAGAGAGTCTTATTGCGATAGACCGCCTTCAGACATTTACAGGTTCAAGCTTTCGAGTAGAAGGCTTCCTGTGATTTGACTTCAGACATGGCACTAGCCCTTGTGATAGTACCCTGAAATTTGGAGGAATTGCAGCTTGTTCAATACTTTACTTAAACTAGTTAAAAAGAGCCCCACAGATACCTTTCTGCTCAGCTCACCGAGATTACCAAGCTTACATGATAAGCTCACCGCTTTAAGATATCAAACTTGGCCAGAATATATCTTAAATAGTAGTCGGTTCGTTGTCTTCGATACTGAAACAACCGGTTTTTTTTATAATAAAAAGGACGAGATCATCTCCGTAGGAGCTGTAGCCATTGAAAATGGTCTAATCACTGAATCCTGTTTCTCTCAGTTTGTTAACCCCAATCGGCCTATTCCTTTAATCGCTACAGAAATTACAGGAATCACCAATGAAATGGTTGCTGATTGTCCAGATATTTTAACTGTATTGGACCAATTTTTAGACTTCAAAGGGCTTTCCCCCTTAATAGCTCATACTGCCTCTTTTGACTTAAACTTCATAAATGTGAAACTACGCAGATATTGTGGTCATCGACTTAATACCCAAACTATCGACACTCTTCTACTGGCTCAACTTCTTTTTCCTAAGGAGGAAAACCTTCGTTCTTTAGATTCCTTAGCCCTACATTACGATATTGAACCTATTGGAAGGCACACTGCCCTTGGGGATGCCCTTATCACTGCCCAAATTTACACTAAAATGCTGGACAGCTTATTCGACATGGGAATAAAGACTACCTATCAACTAGCCAATCATCTACTTTTTAAACGATTAATCTAATATGCAGAACACCAATTAAAGCCTGAATTTCCATCCCAACAATGTCAAAACCGTGCTTTCCCTGAATGGTGCGTTACTCAACGACTCTTGTAATCATTGGTATGGTCGTTATTACCAATAATGTAACTTGCACATATTCAAAAGAGGTCAGATTCATTTACTTTGAATCAGACCTCTTTTTGAATTTTAGACGCCTATTACTATTCAATTTCTGCTGTTCCTTCCAATAGAGACCAGATTTTGGGCTAGGTTAGAAATATTATTAAGTGACGCAGTAAGTTCGGCGATTTCGACAGCCTGCTGTTCGCTTATTATACTCTGTTGATTTATGGAAACAATAAAAATATTTATTGTTTCCATAATACGTTGAATATCACTTTCAATCACCGTTGATGCCGTATTGGTAGTATCAGCTAATTTACGGACCTCCTCAGCTACAATTTTGAAGCCACGCCCATGTTCTCCCGCCCGCGCCGCCTCAATCGAAGCATTGATACCTAGGATTTTACTTTTCGCAGAGATTTGCTTGATACCTTTAATAACTTCGGCCATGTGCTCAATATTTCGACGTATTTGCCCTGTAGCATTATCCATGCTCTTAGCATTTGCAGCAACTTCCTCGCTATCAGCTGAAATGTTCTGTGCTGAAGCAAATACGCTTTCCGTTCCAACTAGAAGTTGCTCACCCATCAATACGAGCGAATCAAATTGCTCGGTGGAAATCACTACAGACATCGCACCTACGATCAGACCCTCATCTCTAATCGGTGCGGCTATTGACACATAAGGAATCTTGAATCGAGTTTGATCATTAACCTTGACAACCACGCGTTCTCCAGAATGAAATGCTTTATAAGCACCTGATTGTTTGTATTGTTCCATTGAATCGCCTTGACGGACACCTATGTCCAAATCAGGATGAAAGGAGGTGACCAATACTCTCTCTTTGTCTATAACGAACACAGAGATAGCTTGTTCATACCACTCTTGCAGCACAGGCGCTAAAACAATTGCATGTTCCAATTTCAGTAGACCCATCTCCCCTCTACATAAAAAGATATCAAAATCTATATTACCAAGTTTACAGAATTCAGAGTAACATCAAGATACATAATCTCCTTCTCATTGTCACTTTGGAAGAAGACCCTGTCTTTTTGACACCAACTAAATGGCAGCTTATAAAGTCAACCTTTTTCCAGGTAATACTCTAAATACACAATAGCAAAAATATCTTGCTAAAAATCAATATAGCTTTGGGTGTTGAACATAGAAGCTATAGAGGTAATCAAGGCGACATTGTTTTGATTTTCTTTAATTTTCGATTGTACTGGTCTCCTGATTCGAACCTTGCAAATATGATTACATCACTATATAAACTTTTACGCACTCCAGGCGCTAAATCAAACAACATACTTACCCGCTTCACTCACTGCCGCAGCAATCTCTTGTCTCATCGCAATAACATTCTTCGGAGCATAATCCGCTAATTTCCTTAGGTCTAATTCTAGGGCCTGGAGTGTTTCACCTTCTACTAAAGCGGCTATAGTATCTTTAGCGATCAGCTCCAACTTGCCAATATGCGAATATATGAAAGCTTCAATCATAGAAGTTTTGAGCTTTGTCCCAGTTTCTCCGTCCTTAGCAAGGGCTTTCTGTTCTCTCAGCCAAGCACTTTCCATAGCAAAGGCTCCCATAGCTAAGTCAGCCAGTCGGCCTAAGATCTCTTGCTGCTTGAGCAACTTGTCTCCATACTTATCGAGTCCCGCACCGAAAGTATAAATAAAGATATCTTTAGCTGCCTGGACCAGATCTCTAGTTCCTTCCCGAGTTATTACGCCAGCGTTAAGTTGTTCCTTCAGCTTCTCTAGGGCTTGTTTGAGATCCAAATCTCCCTTAGCTACACGGCGCGAAATTGTCGTCGGGATCAAAATACGATTGATTTCATTGGTCCCTTCAAAAATTCTATAAATCCGGGCATCTCGATACAGTCTTTCAATCGGATATTCCGAGATATAGCCGTACCCTCCGTGAATTTGAACACCTTCATCAACTACATAAGCTACCGCTTCGGTGGCAAACACTTTGTTCATCGAACATTCTAAGGCATATTCCTCA
>LOEW01000020.1 GCA_001516045.1 Desulfosporosinus sp. BRH_c37 | reverse complement strand
ACGGGACATTCCATGACGCACGCCCCACACCCGATACATTTTGTCTTGTCAACTAAGACGGTCATTAGCGTTTGCCTCCCTTAGCTAGGGGATTAACCATGATGATATTTTGCTGGAAGATTTTTTGCACGACGGAGGCAGCTATTCCGGTAGGGTCCTTCGTTCCGTCTATTATCTCTCCGCCACTACGGCCAGGGGGTGCAAAAATTCTTGAGACACTAGTTGGCGAGCCCTTCAGGCCCATTTGCGTTGTATCGAAAGGTAGAGTCTTAACATCCCACATCTCTGGTTCATAGGCGGCAGCTTTCATCATATTGGGAAGGCTTGCGTAACGCAAATCGTTAAGCTCTTTTTCCACCGTAAGAAGTGCAGGTAACTGAGCCTGAACAACCTGACGCCCACTCTCAGTCTTGCGAACTACTGTTACAGTTTTGTCAGTAAGTTCTTTAACTTTAATCGCGTAGGTTAGTTGGGGAAATCCGAGGCGCTGGGCAATGCCCGGACCGGTTTGGGCGGTATCTCCGTCAATCGCTTCTTTTCCTGCAAAGACAAGGTCAATCGGTTCGGTTTCATGTATCTTGAGCAGGGCCGATGAAAGAATATACGCTGTAGCTAAAGAGTCTGAACCACCAAATGCACGGTCACTTAAAAGAATGGCGCGATCCGCCCCATAAGACATGGCTTTTTTCAGCGCTTCTTTGGCTTGTGGCGGTCCCATACTGACAATGGTTACTTTTCCCCCAACATTTTCTTTAAGGCGGATTGCTTCCTCCAAGGCGTGGGCATCGTACGGATTAATAATCGAGGGTACGCCCTCCCGCATGAGTGTATTCGTAATCGGATCGATTCGAACTTCGGAAGTGTCCGGAACTTGCTTAAGACAGACCACGAAATGCACTAGAATATCCCCCTCTAAAGTTATATAATTCAATCTATTTAAAAATAGATTTATTTGTACATGGTAGTACAAACTTAACAAAATATCAAGTTATTCGCCTCTTAAATTTATTCCAATTTCGACAAATTATAGGTATAATCTACTTATTCTTAATTTCCGATAAATATTTTTCGACTTCTACTGCAGCTAAAGCACCATCTCCAACTGCCGTGGCTACTTGGCGCAGTAGAGTATTACGGATATCTCCGGCGGCATATACCCCTTCGACATTTGTTTGTAAGCGATGATCTGTAAGAATATACCCGCTATCGTCTGTCTCAATTTCCCCATGGATGAATTGAGCGTTGGGATCAGTTCCAACATACATGAAAACACCATCCGCAGGGATTTCACGTGTTTCTCCACTCAGTACATCGAGAAGACGAACACCTTCTACACGGTCAGACCCTAGGATTTCCTCGATTCTAGTATTAAGTATAAAACGTATTTTCGAGTTATCTTTCGCTCTGTTCATAGCAATTTGAGAAGCACGGAAGCCCTCCCGCCGATGTACAATGATAACTTCTTCTGCAAACTTAGTAAGATAAATTCCTTCTTCGATAGCTGCATCTCCCCCACCGACAACAACAACTTTTTTACCTCTAAAAAAGGCCCCATCACAGGTGGCGCAATAAGACACTCCTCGGCCTTTGAAAATATCTTCACCGGGTACGCCTAACAACCGGGGTTTGGAACCAGCGGCTATAATAACAGCTCGTGCTTCAAGGACTTGATTGTCGGTTTGGATTTTCTTAATGGGCTCCCTAAGGTCGAATTCGTGAACTTCCTCAAAAATAAACTCAACACCAAAAGTTAAGGCCTGTTTATGAAATGAATTCATAAGTTCATATCCATTGATCCCATCAGGGAAACCAGGATAATTTTCAATATTCTCAGTTGATGCCGCCTGGCCTCCGGGCATCGCCAATTCTACAATCACTGTTTTAAGTCCACCACGAGCAGCATATATTCCAGCTGTCAGGCCTGCTGGGCCCGCACCGATAATAATAACGTCGTACATATCTTTCAGCTCCTTATTGCATGTTTCAACTGTCTCATACCCCATAAGGGTATTTCAAAAAATAGTATACCATATCTTTTCAAGATTTCAAATAAATCTGCATTAAATTCTGAAAACTAATGAAGGGTTTTTCATTTACTGGGAAGAATATATTATCATAAGTCGAGTATGTCATTGTGTTTGTGTAAGATTTAGATTTTAAGAAATTTAAAGGAGGAATGACTGTTGCCCCGTTTACTTAAAGTTGTAATTGGTTTGATCATTTTAGTTTCATTATTGACCGCGTCGAGTGGCTTATTTGAAGATTGGTTGTGGTTCAAAGATCTCGGTTATACACAATTATTTTGGACGCCAATCCTTAGCAAATTGCTTTTTCAAGCGGTAAACGGCACAATTCTTTTTATCTTTATTGCCGGAACCTTACTTTCTATTCGCTTCGCCATTATTACCTTTGTCAATGAGCGTTTGCGTTTGCGTTTGCGTTTAGTTCAGGATATGAACCGACCAATTTTAAATCTTAGTCAGCGTAAAGTTACCGTTTGGTTACTTGCTATTTCTGCTATTGTAAGTTTTGGAGTCAGTTTTGTTGCCGGTTTTACAGGCTGGTTGGCTATATTATCGTTTATCCATGCCACCCCTTTCGGTCAACTCGACCCGATTTTCGGCAAGGATTTAGCTTTTTACTTCTTTCAGTTACCTTTTTTGAAAACTGTATACAATGCATTTTTTGGCCCCTTGTTCTTACTTACCTTATTCACAACTATTTTTTATATCGTTACTGGAGTCTTACGTTTCCGCTCAAAGAAGGTATGGCAAAAAGGTGCAGTCTCCTTGGGATCTGCTCGCCAGCACCTAGCATTTCTGATTGGAATTCTCTTTGCCTTAAAAGCTTTCGGATACTATCTTGATATTTACCAGTTACTATATTCCGTGCACGGACATGTCGTTGGTGCCGGTTATACTGACTTAACGGCTACTCTTCCCGCCCTGAAAATCTTAATTGTTATCAGTATTTTAGGATCTATTTTATCTTTTATTTCACTGGCATCTAACGAATCACGGTTATTAACGGTACCGATAACAGGTATTTTCGTTGTTGGATTATTAATCAATGGAATTTTCCCGGCACTCCTACAATCGTTCCTCGTTATCCCGAACGAGCTCAGTAAAGAGCAGCCATATATTCAACACGAGATCGAATTGACGCGATTTGGGTATGGCTTAAACAAAATTACTGAAGTTGACTATCCGGGTAACACGCCCATCACAATAAGTGCATTGCAGTCAGATCAGTCGACACTTAACAACATAAGGCTTAATGATGCCAGGCCTATGTTACAAACCTATAACCAGAAACAGGGCATTCGCCTCTATTATAAGTTTCATGACATCGATATCGACCGGTATACTGTCAATGGGGAATATCGTCAAGTTATGATTGGCCCACGAGAAATCTCAACTCCTGATTTAGATGAAAAAGCTAAAACTTTTGTAAATCAGTATTTTAAATATACCCATGGTTTTGGTGCGTCCGCTTCATTTGCCAATGCAGTCACTTCTGAAGGGCTTCCCTCCTTTGCAATTAAAGACGTCCCTCCTGTCAGTGAGTTTCCGGAATTCAAGATGTCTGAGCCACGGATTTATTTCGGTGAGATGACCAATGATTGGGTCGTTGCCAACACTTCAGTTAAAGAATTTGATTACCCCCAAGGCAGCGCGAATGCTGAAAATTCTTATCAAGGCAAAACTGGGATCCCTTTAACGCCTCTTAATAAGCTGATGCTTTCCCTTCGTCATGCAACCCCGCGCTTCTATCTTGCCACTCAGGTGACCCCTGCAAGCAAATTGCTCGTGTACCGTAATATTAAAGATAGAGTACAAAAGTTAGCGCCGTTTTTAACCTATGATTCAGACCCTTATATAGTCATTGATAGTGGCCGCCTGAAGTGGATTATCGATGCCTACACTACATCAGATGCCCTCCCCTATTCTAATATGTATTCTAATCAAGATTATAATTATATCCGAAACTCTGTGAAGGTAATCATCGATTCCAATGATGGTACGGTCGATTTTTATGCTGTTGATCCCATAGACCCGATTTTAATGACCTATATGAAAATATTCCCTGGCGTATTTAAGGACATCGCCAGCCTGCCGCCGAGCTTAAAGAGCCATCTCCGATATCCCGAAACACTTTTTAACGTTCAAAGCAATATGCTTAAAACCTTTCATATGACAAATTCAACCGTTTTCTATAATAAGGAAGACTCCTGGGATATTGCCAAGGAACTTTTTGAAACTAAACCGCAAAACGTAGCACCTTATTACACCATCATGAAGATCCCAGGTGAGAATAAACCGGAATTTGTTCTGATGCTACCCTTCACACCGGCATCTAGCACAACCAATTCGCGAAACAACATGGTTTCCTGGATGGCTGCTCGAATGGATGGAGAACATTATGGAGAGCTATTGCTTTATAAACTGCCTAAGAATATTGAGATTGACGGTCCGTTGCAAATTGAATCAAGAATAGATCAAGACCCCGAAATATCGAAACAACTTTCCTTGTGGGACCAAAAAGGCTCAAGCGTGATTCGAGGCAACCTCTTAGCCCTTCCGATCGGCGGAAACTTTCTCTATGTTGAACCAATCTATCTACAATCCGATAAGGGCGGTAGTATACCAGAAATGAAACGGGTCGTGCTTGCTTATCAAGATCATTTGGTGATGACCGATAACTTAGGTTCAGCCCTAATACAGCTCTTTGGAGACGGGGCACCACAACCTACAACACCTGGACAAAGTACACCTGCTCCTGTTCAGTCACCAACGGCGCAAGCGCCTACTGGTGAGAATGCATCGAACATGACTTCGATAATTGATCAAATGAATCAGATTCGCACCTTACTCGACAATCTGGAAACCCAACTCAAAGGATTACAAAGCGATTCCGACAAGATTGCTCCATAATATTTGGTAGTAGAAAAAGAGCTTAATATAAGCTCTTTTTCTTTACTACTGGCTCAAATCGATGATTAATCTCAATCCGGTAGGTGAGATTGGCGGCTTTATCAATCATGCTAGCAACACTACAATACTTTTCCATCGAAAGTTGAGCAGCACGCTTTAGTTTATCTTCAGAAAGAGATTCGCCCCAAAACTTATATACTACTTCAATATCTTTAAATACACGAGGATGGTCGCTTGCCCGCTCTCCTTCTACGATTATCTCAAAGCGATGGAATCTGACTCTCATTTTATCAAGAATTGAAACAATATCCATCCCACTACAGCCTGCAATTGCTATTAATAACAGTTCCATGGGATTGGTTCCATGCCCTGTTCCACCGGCCGTGACGCTGGTATCAATATTCGTCATAACTTTGGTACTTCCTTCTCCCTGAAAATGCATTCCCCTTATATGTTTAACCAATACTTCCATTTATAAGACTCCTTTCTGTCAAACGTCAGTTTTGACACTACTCAACTCGTTCAGGTAACCATAAGCCTTTGAGGACATCTTGAGCAACCACACGTATGGATTTGCGCGTTGACATGGCTTGTGTGCGTAGAGCAGCATAAGCAGCCTTCTCAGTGAATCCTCGTTCTTGAATAAGGTAAAGCATGGCCTGAAAAATTAGCTTACGCGTTTTAAGTTCTTCCTCTAGACGTTTAATTCGCTGAGTATTTTCAGACTCCCGAAGAAACCGATGTTCAGCAAGCTGAATTGCAGCTACCATTTCATAGATGCGCAAAGGATAAAGTATAACTTGGTGGGCATCTTCGTTAATGACTTCTGATAAAAAGTGATTTTCGTCTTGGGTAAGTACAACAATGATCGGACAAAGATGCTGAACGATCAGATTTTGAAGAACCTCGGACGAACAAAGGCCACGTAGATTCCATCCCATAATAATTAAATCAGGCTCAAATCGATGAGCAAGACGTAAAGCTTCCATCCCATTATCTGTGGTAGCCAGGACCTGATAATTTACCAGTGGTAGCATAGACTTAATTTCTTGATTTAATGAGGCTTTTCCTGATATTATTATAGCCCTCTTCATTTAAAATCACTCATTTCATAAAGCTTCTTCAATCACTTGCTACGTCCTGCGAGAGGGGCGTTAATTCACTTGTCCCCTATCTTTCAATAATTGTTACGAATGTCTGCCTAAGTTAAAAAGCGCTCCTTTTGAGCGCCTTTGTTCTCCTAGTCAGAGAGTATAATACAGTACTAAGTCTACCACCAGCGCCATAAGGGTCCCTACTAAGTTCTCGCGGCACCTTGGTATCCTCGAGTGAATATAGTTACTTAATAACTACTCCTATTATTTCTTCTGGAGAGCTGTATTCCTTGTCCTCTTGTCTAAAGGTTTGTACAGGCATCGGGGTTACCAATCTCAATGGAAAAATGAGGATCACTAAGGCCATACCTCCAATGGCAAGTGCAAAATATTGTAGGGACAAAACAGAAAAGATTATAGAAGCAAATTTTTCAGGGGTCCCAATGGCAAAGCTATACGGCTGAACTGCTCTCAAATTGGAATCAAGTAGCTGATTCCAGATTTCTTCGGATTCGGTCGCTTCACTTTTGTTTGTTTTAATCCATACTGATTTTCCTTCGAAATCTACAGAATTAATAAGTTGACGCCCTGCATCGTAAAACGGATCTAATTTAGAAATGTAAATGAAACCTTTAGTGGTATAAATTTTATCTTGTTCAACAATCGCACCAGTTATGGCAGCCTTTGGATAGGTCCGTTCAATTCTTAGAACGTCATCCTGACTAACATTTATTGGTCCGTTATCGGTAATAACAGTATACAATCCTCGATCAACTAATTCAATGTTAGTAACTTTAACATCTAAAAACCGAATACTCACAATTGAAACTATGATAACAAATATGCAAATAAATATTATTGCTCCTGTAATGCATTCTCGATCAACCTGTCGTTCTCTAATAACCATAGTACCACACGTCCTTTACTTCAGCCATTTATCAAATGACTAACAGCCATTAATCCATGTACAGACACCGCACATAAGCATTATTAGCAGTATTAGCAGTATTAGCTCTTGATAAGTTCACAAAACCCAATGTAATAAACCATCGAGTAAATTTCAGTTAACATATGTAAATAGTTTAACCCCAAAACTCATTGTACTATAAATAATTTGGCTAGACAAATATATTTTATTATAAACTACGAATAAGAAGGCATTTTGCCTTCTTATAGTCAATATATCAACCGTTGTGTAGCTAAATTCTGGTGGGACAACCGCACGCACAAAGATAGAAGCAAGTAATCCAACCACTATGAGATACGTGGGCGATTTTTGCGGCGTGTCGCTAAATATTCTAACACTCGTTCAGGGGAAGTATTGAGAACTTGATGCTCTGAAATCCCTACTTCTTGAATTAATTCAAGGGCATGGCTAAAATCACCGACCCGATCCCAAAAATGAGCATCACTTCCCAAGATTATAGGACCTTTATACTGCGCCATATAACGGGCAAATCGACGACAATTGTCCCAGGCTCCTCTTTTTTGCTTAGACAGTGAACTGTTGTTTATCTCAACTGGGATATTTAATTGTGCGGACTTATTCGCGATAAGTTCTAAATCCATCTCGAAATACGGTCGTCCTGGGTGAACCATCATATCAGTATAAGGATTTTCCATGGCTTTGATATATGCCTTCGTATTTTGTTCAGATGTCCCTCCGGGGTAACAAATATCATGGAGTCCCACGAGTACGATTTTCATCCGAGACAAATACTCTATGGGCATATCTAATTTCCCCTCATAATTAGTGATATTTACTTCTACTCCTGGTAAAATACGGACTCCGTAAAGTTCTTCAGGAAGATATGCTAGGTTTCCAAAATGATAAAGATGTGGTGCGCCCGGCATACTGGGAGCATGATCTGTCATGCCAAGCAATTTAATTCCTTTACGCGCGGCTTCTAGAGCGTTTTCAGAAAGGGAACTGTAGGCATGTCCACTTGCGACGGTATGTGTATGCAAATCTACTTTAATATCCATGTAACACCTCAATGAGTATTATACCCCTAAGTAAGGTAAAACAAAAATAAGTGCTACTTATAGCACTTATTTTGCATATCTTACATATCTTGCATATTTTGTTATGGTTTTTTCTCGGTGACGGGTACTTTAACCGTTGTATCAACCGTAAAGCGAAAACTTGCCTCCGAAGCTTGTTCCAGACCACCCACCGGATTAGGTTTTACGTTTAAAGTTATTAAATGCTGTCCGGCTGTTGCGCTCTTACCTAATGCGTCACCTAATATCTTAATCTGACGAAAAGCTACGCGAGCCGTGGCACCCGGTTCTAAGGAGGGCAATGTACCGGGTGAGGTTACTTTTTTCGTATCATCTCCAACGAGTGTTACTTGTAATTCTACCGGTACGTTTGTCATTTTCTTGGCTGTTGTGTTTTGAACAGTTGCAATCAGGTCAAACGTTTTAGTTGTGATTACTTGTGCTCCTTTTAAGGTTACGCTCCCATAGGTTAGATCTTGGACTAACGAAGCTGGTTCCACCGTAATACTAAGCATCTTAATTTCTGGGACAACGTTAACTTTGCTGACACTCGCATTTGTTTTTTGCCATAATGACAATCCAGCATACCCGATCAGACAAATCACAACAACACTGGCGACCATGACGAAGTATTTTCTGTTAAGCGTAATAATTTTAGCCAAAGCCGAACACCTCCAATTAGATTTGAGATTTAATCCCTTTAAAAAACCTATGCATGTCTTTTAAGGACATGCATAGGTTTAGAAAATTATTTTTCAATTTGCGTTTATTCAAATCGTAAGACTCCCACTTCTACAAGTGGGAGTCTTACACCTTATTCTGCTTCGGTGACGATAGTTCTCCAGTGGAGAGTATCGCCGAAGCGCACGGCCCTCAACGAATACTTCGCGCGTAGGATGACTTACGTCACCGAAGACTCGATGTTCAACTTTAGTTGAACGAGTTCACTCCACTTTTATGAGTGGAGTTCTTTAGCTGAGCAAGTTTACTTTTTTCCTTCTCGTTCATGATACAGTTGTTGACGAATATCTTTTTCTACGGTTAATCGAAAAATCCGCGAGGATTGAATTATCCTAGATGTTGTACGCATCCCTATTAAGTCATCCATTTCATTAATTTCAAGATTAGATGTAATTATGGTGGGGAGTAACTCATTCATGCGGTAATTAATGATCGAATAAATACGGTTCCGTGACCAGTCTGTGTAATTGTGTGCACCTAAATCATCAAGAATTAAAAAAGGTATCATGCGGGCTGTATCAAGTAAATCCATTTCATTGATTTCAGATTTATAAGTTGCCCTTAATTCATCCAATAAATCTGGAACAACTAGAAATAGAACTTGAAGTTGTGCATCCATGAGTTCATTGGCAATGGATGCCGCCAAAAACGTTTTCCCAGATCCTACAGGACCGGTGAACAGCATCCCTAAAGTATGGGGGTTAACCTTACACTCTTCAACAAAGCTTTTGGAGGCATTTAAGGCTCTTGTAGCTGCTTCACGATGAGATGAATCCCTCTTATCCGCCAAGTAAAAATCTAACCTGAACTTTTCTAATCGACACTTCATCAAATCTCTAGAGATTCGAGCATTACGAAACTGATTTTCCAGTTTTCTTGTCTGCATACAGATACAGGGATAGGCCACATCCCCATCTAGAATAATTCCACGATCTTGGCAAGTAGCACATTTAAATGTTTCAACTTGATTTAGATAATTAGACACTCGATTATTTTGGCGGTCTGTGGGGAAATTAGATTCGGAGTTTAGTGTGGATTTTAAGTTAGGATTATGGGTTTTAGTGGCTAAGACATTACTTTTCAGGATATCTTTTACACTTCTCATCTTGAGTCATTTCCTCCTTTCTTACAAGATATTGCCTGAGAGTAGCGTTCGCGGACTACAGATAAAAATCGTCATATTTATTCGGAGCGTTTTTTGGTACTAAGTTTTTGGGCACTAAATTTTTAGGCTTAGTATTTTTTTTCTCTTGACGAGCTTGAAAATTAGCGTCTTCAGCTTCTATTTCGGCCCGTGTGCGAAGTCCCTTCTTCTCCCATTCTCGCAGTATAGAATCTAGATAACGGAAATTTCTAATTCCTGCACCTACTCCTCTTCTTAAGGCTTCAATAATTAGTTCTTCTGAAAAATGAGATGAAAGCCAACGGTCTATGTTTTCACACTCTAATCGAGTCAGTAATCGACCCAATTCTTGCTCAAAGGTATGAACTAAGTTTTCCATAGACGAATTTATTGGAGTCGCAACCGATGTTGTCATAGATTGGTTCTGTTTCAGAGTTCGTTCTTCATCTAATTGCTGAGAACGCTCAATGGCCCAAAGCTCAGCGAGTTCATCAATTAGTTTCACAAAACTATAAGTATTACCCCATTTTTGGTCTACAGGATTCCAATACCTTTCAATTGTAAGTAATTTTCGCTCTACCAAGCGGCCCACAACTTCCTCAATATCATCACTAGATGCGGTCATGCGACCTGCTAAGGTAGCTATTGAAGGATATGGGTTTAATTCAGCTTCACAAAGAATCTGAATCAACACCATCATCTCTCGATCATTTAATCCTATTTCAGTATAGTGAGTTAAGAGATATTTGGGAATTGACACTGCACCGGAAAAGAAAAGAGCCTGTGTAAAGCTCCCAATAACACTTACTTT
This sequence comes from Desulfosporosinus sp. BRH_c37, assembly GCA_001516045.1. Taxonomy (GTDB): domain Bacteria; phylum Bacillota; class Desulfitobacteriia; order Desulfitobacteriales; family Desulfitobacteriaceae; genus Desulfosporosinus. The sequence goes on along the minus strand of LOEW01000020.1, from coordinate 68,864 downwards.
ATTCATTGACACTCACTCCTATGTTCCCATCAAAAAAATACCTAAAGTATTCTCTCTTTTTGTTTTTAGCATTTCAAAAAATAACGGTAACAAAGGATATTTAGCATAAAATGCTATATTAAACACAAAATCAAAAAAATAGCGCGATATGTTTATCCATATTATGGCAGGAAAATCTGACTCTTTTGGAGTATATAAATTCCAAGTGAACTCGTTAAACAAAAGTTGAACATCGAAACTTGAAGAAGTGGGAGTATCACTGAACTAAGGAGGAAAAAATATGGACTTTCGACAAGAACTAATAGACATTATTGATAAATCAGGTGCTCACCCTGCTCTAGGAGTTAAACATTGTTTTAGGGTCTATCATCTGGCCAAAGAACTCTCTAGTGGCTTAATTCTAGATGATGAAGTTCTTTATACTGCAACAATGCTGCATGACCTAGGGAAATATCCTACCTATGCTCTCAAAAACGTTGATCACGCCTTGCGCTCTAAGGGGGTTGCATCGAACATCCTACAACAAATGATGTTTTCTCCCCTCAAATTACCGATGGTTTTAGATGCCATCGAAAACCACATGTATTACTCCGAACCGGGACGAAGTGATGAGGCGGTCTATTTACGTGATTCAGACATGCTGGATAATTTCGGAAACATAGGTTTAATGCGTTTATTTAGTTTGGTTGGGCATGATGAATTAATTCTAAGCCATGAAGATGCAGTAGAAAGAGCTCGACTCTTTGCCGATGCCCTACCGCGCAAAGTATCTACTAAAGCTGGAAAACGTTTGGCGGTAAAGCGACGTGAGGAAACCCTTCGTTTCTTAGCCGGTATAAAACGCCAAACAGCCGAATTTGCATGGCTTTAGCCAATTGTTTTATCTTCTAGGCTTTGTTCCCCGTTCTTGTTCTTCAAGCCAGCGTGTCATACTGTCAAGAAGATTCACAACTCTATCAAAATCGTGTGTCCGTTGCCCATCACTAATCAATTGCTTGAGATGGTGACGTAGTCGAACATAAGCTCTATTAAGTTGAGCCTGAGATTGGTGTGATTCAGATTTTTTAGATCGTCTGAGTACATTTTTGAGTGGTTGATAATTTGATGTGATGACCAGTTGCTTAATAGGAGAGTGTTCTTTCTCTTCACTAGCCTGGATTGAAATATCATGAGATAACCATTCTTTGTCTGGAGAATGCTTGACGATTTGATCGGGAAGGAATTCAATAATCTCGCCTAGTTGAGGAATTATAGGTGTTTTGCCAAATGTCTCCTCAATTTTATGAGAGAAAATGGTTTGAGCTTCCAATTCCCCGTGTACAAGTATAAGTTGCTCCGCTTTTTTTCCAATCAAAGAGAGCCAATGAAGCAAGGCAGCTTGATCAGCGTGGGCAGATAAGCCGTCCATATGACTGATTCGAGCTTTAACTTCAACCTTCTCTCCGTGTATATTTACTGTCTTGGCACCCTCTGAAAGAATGCGGCCAAGTGTGCCTTGAGCCTGATAGCCTACAAAAAGGACAGTGGCTTTTTCCCGCCATAGGTTGTGTTTTAGGTGATGTTTTATTCGTCCGGCATCGGCCATCCCGCTAGCGGCAATTATGATCGCTCCGCCCTCAATTTCATTAAGTGCCATTGAATCCTGAGCAGTTAGACTGAAATGAACGTTGGGCATGTTTAGAGGATTAATGCCTTGATGAATCATCTCACGAGTCTCTGCATCAAAATGTTCGGTGTTTTCTTGGAATATTTTCGTTGCCGCAATGGCTAAGGGGCTGTCTATATAAACTGGCAAAGTAGGGATGCGATGTTCATTTTGTAATTTTAATAGATAATAAAGTAGATCTTGGGTCCTTTCGATGGCAAAGGCAGGAATAATTAAATTTCCTCCTGCTTCATAAGTTGTACGAATCGTTTCTGCAAGCTGTTCGGCGCGATCTATTTTTAACGCTTCTGTGTTTTCAGCGACATGGAGCCGATTTCCATAGGTTGTTTCCATAATGACGACATCAGCTTCACTTAAAATACTTGGCTCTGCTAGATAGGGTTGATGTACATTGCCTATATCACCAGAAAACACAATAGTTTTACTGAAGTCTGGTTCTTTTATATGAATCACAACATGCGACGACCCTAAAATATGGCCAGCGTCGTAAAGTTGAAAAGACACTGTCGGAAAAAGGTCAATAACTTCATTATAGGGCGTTGCACGCAAGTATGGAAGGGTATCGAGTGCATTTTGGACAGTGTAAATTGGAACTAATGCCTCAAGTCCCGCTCTCGCCCGCTTTCTATTCTTACGCTCAACTTCCATTTCTTGAATATGTGCACTATCTGGAAGCATTATTGCACATAATTTAGTCGTTTCAAGGGTAGCATAGATATTACCCTTGAACCCTCCCTTAATCAATTTCGGCAACATTCCTGAGTGATCGATATGAGCATGGGTTAAAATAACGGCGTCAATACTTGCTGGATTGTAAGGGAACTTGTTGTAATTCAATTCTTTAAGTGCTTTGGAGCCCTGAAACATTCCACAATCTATTAAAATACGAGAATCGCCCGTTTCCAGTAGAAACGAGGATCCTGTGACAACTTGTGACGCTCCAAAAAAGCTTATTTTCATCTACAATCCTCCAAAATAGCGTCTTGATGGTTTTACATAAATTATATTAAAACCTATTTCGCGCTTTGTATTTGATTATATTTGTTTAAACGATTCTCCTTGTCCAGTTTCTAAACATAATATATTCTATCTGTTATATTAATGATTAGCAACATCATTGATAACCTTCTATTGTATTTATTATTCAAGATGAATGAACTTAAGTTTAACTGCTTTAAGAGCTGCTTGGGTTCGGTCCTCAACAGCTAATTTACGGTAGATACTGGATAGATGATTTTTTACTGTCTTTTCGCTAATGAATAAGGCAGTTCCGATCTCCCGATTAGAAGACCCTCTCGCAACGTAATTAAGGATTTCCATTTCACGATCACTTAATCCACATGTATTCTTCAAAGGACTTGGATGGGCTAATTGGTTCAACAATTTTCCTGTAACGGTAGGTGATAAGATTGGTTCACCAGCATACACTTTGCGAATGGATTGAATCAAGGTTTTCGAGTCAACATCCTTCAACAAATAACCTGCCACTCCGATTTGAAGGACTTGGAAGACCTTTTCATCTGAATCATCAACAGTTAACACAAGAATACCGATTTGAGGATATTCACGTCGGATGACGCGGCCGGCTTCCAAGCCATTTACCCCTGGCATGTTAAGATCCATTAGTAATACATCGAGCTCCATGTTGCGTGCGGCATTAATGGCGCCTTGTCCGTCCCCAACCTCAGCAACGACTTCCAATCCATCTTCAAATTCTAAAATTCGGCGGAGTCCCTCTCTTAACAATGGGTGATCATCGGCAATCACGATTCGAATCATGTTGTCGTTCCTCCCTCAGGTCTTGACGGAATTGATAGTTCAATCGTAGTCCCCTTCCCTAATGTTGATTGAATAGAAAAATGTCCAGAGAACATTTCTACTCGTTCACGCATTCCGATGAGCCCAAAATGTTCCCCCGGAGTAATCAAAGCAGAGTTCACTTCAAAACCTTTACCATAATCTTGAATACGGACAATCGTCCATTCATCTTGGTAGTTCAACAAAATATTCGCTTTTGAAGAGTGAGCATGTTTGGCAACATTCGTCATTCCCTCTTGGACTAAACGAAAAAAAGCTACCTCTAATACCGGAAGAAGCCTTTTTTCACGTCCTTCAACCTGGAATTTACATGTAATACCATAGTTCTCTTGAAAATTATCTAAATATTTAGAAATTGCAGGCACAATTCCCAAATCATCCAGAGCCATCGGGCGAAGATCGAAAATAATCCTGCGAATATCTTGCAGATTGGATCGCACGAGATTTTTTAAGTCGATGAGTTCAGCTTTAACTCGGGTTGGATCGAATTCGAGTAGCTTTTCAGCGATTTCCAAGCGTAAGACGATGTTAGCAAGTGTTTGTGCTGGGCCGTCATGAATTTCTCGCGCGACTCGTCTTCGCTCTTCTTCTTGTGCTCTTATAACTCGTAAACCCATTTCCATTTTTTGATCGTGGTTCTGGGTTTGCAGTGAATCTGCTATCCCACCTTGCAATAAGCTAATTGCCATGCTGACTTGAGTCATCAAATTTTGGGCTCGATCAACCGTCTCTAGCATCTGGCGAAGCGATCGTTCAAGTTCATCGCGCCGCTTTCGAAGTTGAATTTCTTTGGCTTGCAAGAGTTGTAAATTAACCTGTGCATCTTTTGCCTTTGAATAAGTTTCGAACATCTCTTCTTGTGTATGTTTTTGATGATCTCGATTTACTTCCATAAGTATCTGGCGCATACGACGATCAACTCGTTCTTGTTGATCAACTTGTAAAATCATCTCTGCAATATCTGATTTAAGCTGAGTGAGTTCCATTGTCAGCCTGAGCGTCTCAGTTCGGGAAGATTCTGCAATAACAAATATATCTTCTTTACTTGATTCGATCGCAGCCAAGGTGGTTTTCATGATTTCTCCCAACTGGTCCGACACAATTACTCCTCATTTCGATATCTAGGTTAAATTCTAAATAATCCCCTCTCTGTGTAATTCGACAAAGAAATAATTTTTCCTACTTCAATTATAGAAAAAAACTAATTTTACCCGTTATTGATGTACTTTCTTAAACGCAGGATCTGTCTGATTCCTCTCTCTAATCTACGAGGAAACATCAGATCATTTGAACTACACATATAGACCTTCCAGCCTTGTTTATTAAGGTTTTCCACATGACAAGGCTGCTCGGGATTATCTAAATAGATTAGGATATCTTCCACTTGTGCCAGAAATGTTTGACCCATTATGCTCAGATTCCAAGTAACAGTGACATTAGGAAAGATGATGCTTAGCACATATTTAAGTCGATCTGCCTGCTCGGGAACTTGCGTCTTACGAATAATTCCGTAGGGTTTAGATAACTCAACTTTAACTTCCCCAAGGGTTGACGTCGTGTTGTTGACTGAGGCAAGTGCTGTAATTGCCCGTTCCGTAAGGAACTCATCATAAATTTCATTCACAGGCCAGCTTGTATCCTTATCACCTAGTATGATTGAATCTTCCATAGCATCTTCGAAAGCACCTTCTATAGTATCTTCTTTTGAATTCTTAATACTAGTACATTTTTTGGCAGATTCAAGGGTTTTTTGGTGTTCTTTGGTTTGGGTAGCGATTGCCCTATTCATCCCTTCACGTAACATATTGTTCATTATATCTTGAAATGAAGGAAAGTTAGTAATGACCCGTGAGTCTGGAAGTTGTTGTTCAAGGAGTTGTTTAAGCCCATCTTCTAAATATTCTGATGGAAATAGCGAAATCCCTTGCAATAAATGTGTAACTTCCTTAACGATTTGACAACCCTTTTGAAACTCTACCTCTGAATCAACCCCAGTTAATAGACACACTGCGAATATCTTTTCTGTGATTTGATCTACCCACTCTTCTATTCGAGAATCACTTTGAAAATATGCCTCCATGGTTATCCACCTCCAGATTTCTTATCTGTTGATAGCTATGCTTGTATCCAAGGAGGTATGAATATTTTATGCAACAGACGAAGACACTGTCTTCGCACGAATTAGCATTCTTGCAGTAAGTAACGTAAGTTATACTTTCAGTCAAGAAAATATATTTTCCATTCATCAGTAGTGCCACGTAACGGCATGAGGTCTGATATAAAAAAAAGCTCCTCGGATAGTAGATTCCGAGGAGCTTTTCATAACGATAGATATTAGCGTGAGCGGAAAACTTTAAGGTAGGAATCCGCATAAATGCTCCTATTGAGCAGGATTTGGCAGGTTGCAGCGACATCGACTAGGTCATCGTCATTTGCATCCATGATGGCAGCATCAAGTCCTGACGCAATAGCCATAGCCATATACGTGCGATTGATCAAATTCCGGTCAGGAGATTTCTGCGACACATTTGATAAACCAAGAACTGTACGCGGTGCTGGGTTAGCCAGCATTTTTACTTGACGTAAGGATTCTAAAACTTCTGGTGCATGCTCTTGAGCGACGTTTACCGGCAGAATAAGAGGATCAATGAAGAGGTCTTCCATCGGAATACCGTATTCATCAGCGGCTGCTACCAATTCCATAGCAAAAGCCACTCTGTTCTCAGCGTCCTTAGGAATCCCTTTCTTGTCCATGGTTAAACCGATGATGCCTGCGTTATATTCTACTGCCATAGGGAAAACACGTTCAATTTTAACTTGTTCTGCTGGGCAGGAGTTAATAATCGCAGGGCGTTTACAAACTTTTAAACCAGCTTCAATAGCATTGTAGTTAGTTGAGTCTAAAACAAGAGGTAATTCTGAAACTTCTTGAATAACATTAACCATCCACTCATAAGCAGCGACACGCTCTTCTGTTGGAATAGCCGGGCCGGAATTAACGTCGAGGTAGTGAGCTCCTCCTTCTTCTTGCTTCGTAGCCCAATATTGTAACGGTTTGGGGTCTTTATTTCGAAGTGCTTCTCCTATATCAGTAAACATCCCGTTAATCCGTTCGCCAAAAATTAGCATTCGGTCACGTCCTTTCACTTTGTTTTAGGTTAATAACTAGTGGTGCAGGGTCTATTTGGCTGTCATATCCGCAATGTTCTTCTGAACTAATTTTACAGCGGCAGGATTACGCATCACAAGAATACTGGCTCCAACTTGGAGTACTCCAGAGGCAGTTACCGCTTCCCATAGCACACCACGGTCAGCAAGATCCCCCCAGCCAGGGAATTCTTCAACAGAAGCATTAGCTTCCTTACACCGATTAGCCTCATGCCCAACAGTACAAATCATGGGCATGGAGAGCATTTTATCATTTGCTAAGGCTCCAAGGCGTGCTCGTTCCATAATAGAATAAACATACTCGATACCGAAGCCAAGTCCAGCAACAGTTGGATCAATAACAATTTTGTTTAGAGGTAAGCCCATTTCGTTGATTAGAATATTAAGCTGTTTACAGATGTTAATATCTAGGGGTGAGCGCGCAATCAAGGTATGTTTATGAACCATCGCAGCAGCTGCTATAGATTTGTAGTTATCCTGTTCAGCAAGTCCAAGCAGGAGGTTTTCGCCAGCAGCAGCTTCGGCAATTGCCGTTATTACCTCATTGTTTTTGGCAGAATCGTCACACCCTTCGACAATGAGAGGAACTCCAACAGCAGCCAAGACTTCTTTAACGATCCGGGCACAATCTTCAGGAGAACGATTTTCTCCCTCAGGGTCTGCTCCAATAAATTTCAAGTAAATGAGATCGGCACCATACTCATCTACGCATTTTTTAGCCCAAGCCACAGGGTTGTTGATAACATCACCAATTTGGTTTTTGATCATGTCATTCCAGGTAGGAACAACGTCTGTAACCTCCATGGCAATAACTGGACGATTTTTCGTTTCTCCTTCAAATTGGAGAAAAGGTAAGCCACTATCTCCTCCAACGGTTACAGTCGAGGTTCTCGTTCCTCCTTGTTCAGAAGTTGCGCCGAGTATTACCTCTCCAACTTTACTGGAATATCTTTCTTTAACTAATGTTACGGACATGAACTTCTCTCCTTTCCTAGATAAAGATTCCGGCACGTTTTAAAATACTATCAACTGCCTTGACCGAGATGGCATCATCAGACAAATCGTATAATGGTTTACCTGCTAAGTCATATTCCACAACTTTAGGATCTAGCGGAATGTCTCCAATCACAGTGAGTCCCGTTTTCTCAATTTCTTCACTCAGAGAATCCATACTTTCCTCATTGGTCTTGGTCACGATCAAATAAATGGTTTTCACTGCGGACTTAAGTCCACGTATAAGATCGTGAACTCGACCGGCCGAACGAATACCACGTGCGGAAGAATCACTGATTACGAACATAACGTCTATATGAGGTATGGTACGACGGCTGATATGTTCCAAACCAGCCTCAGAATCCACAGCCACAAAATCGTAGTTTTCTCCTATATTCTCGAGATGCTTGCGCAAAAGGTCATTCGGATAGCAGTAACATCCAGCCCCTTGTGGCCCTCCCATGACAAGAAGATCGATATCTTTGGACTCCACCAACGACTGATTTAGTTTATACTCGATAAAGATATCTTTTGCCATTCCAGGCGGAATCGCCTTGGGATCTTTGGTTTGTTCAAGCAATTCGGAAATAGTTGAAGTAACAGTTAACCCTAGAGCCTCACCAAGGTTGGCGTTTGGATCGGCATCGACAGCGAGAATAGATATCCCTCGTTTTTGATGAACCATTTGCCTTAATAATAAAGCGGTGAATGTGGTTTTCCCTACTCCACCTTTACCAGCAACAGCAACATATTTAGCCATGTTGAAGCCCTCCAATTAAACGTTAATTACAAGATGGAAATAGGGATAAATCAGTATGGGGCAAAAACAAAGCGGATACATATTCGTCCATAAATGTCGCTCCAACAGAAAGCTCGACGTAGGTCATTTTCCGTCCCAACTCTTCAGCTTCATGCCAGGCATTCTGCGAAAGTAAGGCCAGACGAGCTCCTTTAACCGAAGAATTCCCAATAAACTCATAAAGTTCCGGTTCAAGGTCTGGAAGTAAACCAATTTGAATTGAATCATGAACATTAAGGTAATTACCAAAACCTCCGGCTATGATAATCCGGCTAATCATTTCGATATCTACGGCAACCATATTTAATAACGATCGAATACCGGCATAAACCGCACCTTTGGCACGAATCACATTCTTAACATCATTCTCGGTGATGATTACATCTTTTTTACCACCGGATTGATGAGCCCAAGCCAAGACAAACTCTTTGTCATCTGGAGTTGCTCTCAACCGTTCCGAGGCTGAGTGATGCTCCATTTGAAAATTTCCAGCGCGATCAATGATACCTGCTCCAAGTAGTTTGGCTATGCAATCTACAAGTCCTGATCCGCATATTCCAACGGGTGGCAGCTTGCCAATGACCTTCAGAGATACATCTAGGGTTTCCGAATCGATAATGACCCGCTCTATCGCACCTGGCATTGCACGCATTCCAAAGGTAATTCCGCCACCTTCAAAGCTTGGTCCAGCGGAACAAGCACAAGCCACAAGCCAATCCTGATTACCAAGTACGATTTCACCGTTCGTTCCAATATCGATAAATAGAATTATATCTTCCCCATTGGCCAGATCCGTGACTAGGGTTCCAGATACTATATCCCCACCGACATAACTCGCTACCGAGGGGTAACAGTGTATCAGTGCCTCGGGAAGAATATGCAACCCAACCTCCCGTGCAGGAACAGAGGGAACAGTTGTCATCGTGGGAATATAAGGTTCTAAGCGGATATAGCGTGGATTCACACCCAGAAACAATTGAGTCATTGTGGTGTTCCCTGCAACCATCGCACAAGATATATCAGTCCTGCTCAAGGTTTGACGGGAAAGGATCTTATCAATTAGTTCATTAATGGTTTCTACGACAGCGTGTTGAATTTCTTGCAAGTTTTTCAAATCTTCAACTGCATACACAATACGAGAAATAACATCATCACCGTATTTAGCTTGTTTATTGTAAGATCCCTGCTGATCCTTCATCTCTCCGGTCAAAAGATTAACTAGATAAACTACAACTGTTGTGGTTCCGATATCGATGGCCAGCCCATAGGGGGGATTATCGTTGCCTGGTTCCACATGTGTGATAGTAAATTCAGAGTTAATATCTGTTAAGGTTACTGAAACATCCCAGTTTGCATTACGGATTACCTCAGGAAGCTGCTTTAGAACGGATAGGGGAATATGAATGGGTTTGTCACCGGCTTTTAGGACCCGACGGAGTTCAAGGTTCAGGCGAGCAAAATCACTCGTATTTTCCGTTAAAGTCGGCGCCGATAGCGAAATCCTCTGCTTAGTTGCTAAAGCATGATGCCCGAACTTTTCAAGTAAATCATGTTCGCTTTCCTGTAAGAGCCCCTTATGAACATCTCCCATTAACACCTGATGTTCTTGTAACCGAGATTCAGGAGGCACCTCAATCATCATATCGCCTTGAATCAAGGTTTGGCAGGCCAGCCGAACCCCTTTGGAAATTTGATCGGGGGTTAAGTTCCCAGTACCAGTTACTAAGGGGTCCCCGCTTAAAACGACAACTTTACAAGCACCGCAAGTTCCCTTACTTCCGCACCCAGATTTGATATAAATCTCAGCTTGAGCAGCTGCATTAAGCAGGGAAGTACCATTCTCAGCTTCAATAATGCGGTTCTCCGGCATGAATTTAATTTGAAATAGGGGCATAGTTACACTTCCTTACTCTACGAAGAAATCCATTCAAATATTTTGGAACATGATCTCCGGTTACTCATTTTTAAGATGAATAAACTCTATTTAAATTTAGTTTTATAAGGATTTTGAGAAGGAAACAATTCCGCTAGATTCACGTGGGCCAACAAGAGTCTTCCAGCCGGATACTTCTGTAAGTTTCCCTGAGATTACGGCGACATAACCTGGAATGATAACATTACGGTGTTTAACTTTATCAGCAATACCGCTGGCTTCCATTGCAGCAGCAATTTTCTCAGGTTCAAATTTACCAGCCGCATAAGCAGTAAGAACCGAGGTTCCGTCGGTATCGATGGCCAGAATATAGCTAGGGATTTTGGAGGTTTCTACTTCACCTTCGACACTATAGTAAGTTAATGAGAAGTTTGTCGTAACGTACAAGGGGGAATTCTCATTGACATTCCCTACAGAATGGAGTATTGCCTCCACTTGAATTGGTTTCTGGGGATCGGTGTAGATGTTTTGTCTGATGGTCATCAATGGTAAAACATGAGCTTTAACACTGGTCTTCAGGACAACCGCACTGGCATATTTTGCCACATAAACTGTAGCTTCCATGATTTCTTCCATTGGCTCAGTGTTGCTGGTAAAAGCAATGACCGGATAGCCAAACGGACGGAATTTCTTCTTAATGGCTAAACGTCGGATATGAGTCAAGTTTGCTAAAGTTTGAACTGGAGTTCTTGAGCCGGGATCTAGAACAAATTCTTTATAACCCAAAGCTGTCGCTTTGACTACAAGTTCCTCAAGAGCATTTAGTCCATCTGCTTTAAGGATTACTGGAACAGAATTTTCTTTGGCTAGGTTGACGATTGCTTCATAGTTATCGGCCGTTGCTGCACCGATTAGAGGTTTACGGGCTGCCAAAGGTTCAAGGGCAGCCTTTAAAGCCGCAGGATCACTACTAAGCAAGAGTAAAGATTTATCAACGGCCGCTGCTACTGTAGCGGCAACTTTTGCAAAACGCGCTGCATCACCTGATTCATTTACAACTGCTACACCTTCGATGGAGTATTGAAGTCCTACACGTTCGAATTCCAAGCCTTTGATCTCTTGAATTTTTGCATTCAATTCGTCATCACTTAAAGTATCCGACACATTTATAAGTAAGGTTGTCGGGTGGTAAAACGTCTTATCATGACGGAAAAGAACTGTTTCATCTCCCAAAACAGAGTCTTTACCAAATTTAATGGCTTTGATTGGAGGGGCAGCGGCTGAATCTAATGCCTCACGAGCCTCGGCGGTTACATACGGGCAAGTATCGAGGGACGCTTTACCTGAAGCTAATGCCATAGCAAAGGCTAGACAAGTAGGCACACCACACTCTCCGCAGTTTTTCTTTGGTAATTGTTTATAGATTTCTAAACCTGTTAGAGCCATTTTGAATCCCCTTTCTAATATTAACTTAGATTAAGTAGGTATCTACCGAGGCCCCTATAAAATAATATAGGGACCACGGCTTTGATTATATTACATTAATGGTTCAAGATCAAAACAAGGATGTCCGTTTTCCTCAAGGAATGCTGTGATTTCTTCTACCGTGGTTCCGACAGACTCATCGGCAATCTTATCGAGGAAGTCTTCACCTAAACCTTCGTCGATGGCACGTTGAGCAAAGTCTTGGCCGCGTAAGAAATCCTTTAATTCTTTAGGCATCCAGACAATACGGGCAATTCCACCATCAGCAGGAATAAATTTCTTGCTAAGAAGATAAGTTCGGCCGATTCCCATAAAACCAGGGGTTTGCAGTCCGCCACCGCAAGTTCCGGCAAGCGCTGAGAATGTCATACCACAAGGAGTCATTCCGGAATGTTCACGGGTTGTAAGCATGAGACCGTTCACTTCGGGAACGATAGCCATGATCGCCTCAAAACATCCGCATGAGGTCATCGGCTTGTCCATTAACGTATAAAGATTAACCTCTTCAATTGTATTATTGGATGCTTTATATACGAAATCGTTCGTACTTTGCCACATACCTTTTAGATCATCAAGCGACGCTCCTTTGGGAATGGGTTGGTTCGGTCCGTTTGGTGAGATTTCAAAAGATGCTTTGGCATCTAACCAACTCACGGCACCGCACAAGCCAACCCGTTCAGGGGAGACAACGCAAACGTGGTTTGGAGCAAAGGATTGGCAAAGCAAACAGGAGTAAAAGTCTTCGACAGACTCATCCGTTAAGCTCTTCATCCGATCATCACGAGTCTGATAGCGCGCGCGCGCTCTGATGAGACCTGCCTCAACAGTCGCCTGATCAGTAGAAATAGTAACTTCGACACGGTCGATGATGGCCGGGAATTCCTGCTTTAACTTCGCCAGCAGAAGTTCACCGAAGTGTTTCATAAGGAAGCCTTTAGCCCTAGCATCTTTGGAAACCCGAACCCAACAGAGATCCCGTTGAGCCACGTGCCAGACACCTTCTCCATAGTTGGCAAAGTAATGAATTCGACGCTCTAAAACGCCTTCAAAATCCGACTGCATCTTACGTCCGTAAACATTAATATTGATTCCCAAAGGAAGTTTGGATCCCTCTGGAATACTATCAAGTTCAGGACCGATGACCGTGACCTGACCGTCAACGATTTCATCCGCTCCGACCATATGGACAAGTTCATAGGCCGTAGTACGTCCGCCGCCCATTTCGACGAACATATCTCCTTTACGGATACTTTCACCCTCAAAAGCAGGTCCGAAGTTTACTGGAATCGGTATTTCAATATTTGTTAATTTAATACCGCGAACTTCCATTGCCAACGCAACAATCTTCTCATAATCAGGCTCAGAAATATACCAATCAGGAATTTGATCATCTTCACTAAGTGGTTGATCTGTCACGGTCGGGAATCCCATAAAGATTGCGCCCATTGAGGCAGCGATCTTAACATCATCCCGCTCTCCAAACTGAAGGACAAAGGCCCGCACCCGACGACGTTGATAATCTCGATGATTTTCCCGTTCTCCAGCTGGAATACCACCGAAGGCCAGACCTGCGCGGAAGGCATAGTTCACAGCATGAATAATCTGAGTAAAGTTTCCTAATGGGAAAGCAATATAGTCTTCCCCAATTTTGACGTTTTCTTCGAGTAATTGCTCAATGATCTCATCACAAAGAAAGATCATGAAGCCTTTACCCATGAGATTATCCACGATTTTCTTAGCGGACGGTGAATCTTTGGCTCGTCCGAGAATAACAGCAACACCAGGAATAGTCCAGTCAACCATCTTAATCCCATGTTTCCGCACGATCGGATCACCTAAGAATCCAGTCCAAGGTTTTGTTTTAGGTTCCTCACCACGTAGATAATTAACCGTCTCAATGACTTCTGCTGCATAAAGGGTGGATTCGCCCCAAAGCCTAGCATTGTCAAAGGTAAGTTCTGTGCGAACTTGATTACGCATGCGGTTCAGAATAGGCACCAATTCACCTAATTTAGTCACCTTTTCGCCTGAAAGACAAGTGATGACTGGGAGGTGGTAAGCGGTATCCGGAAAACCGACTTGTTGTTCGGTACCAAAGTCTTTGATTGCACGATTCAGAAGTATTTCTGCATAACTCATGGCAATAATTGTGCCGTCATATGCTTTGCGTAGAAGTTTTTTAGGTTGTTTGCTAGGGTCTTTAATTGAATCTGCGTAAATTTCCTCCATCGACATAAACGTTCCTCCTTTCTTACCAACCTTGGGCTAGTGGTGTGTCATTCTTTTCGGCAGCCTTTTTATGAATGTTAAGTTTCCAAGTCCGATACTCCAGGGCATTCATGAGTTTCTGTGCACCGATGACAGGATCTACTTCTAAGATGAAGTTTCCACCAAAGACGTCATGGGCAATTTGGGTCGTAACTCCATAGACAAGATCACTACCCTCAACAGGAGGCATAGCTCCAACATGGGTAGGAAGTCCCATGGTAACAGCCCAAGAACCGATAGCAACCGCTTTTTCATGCATTGCTTCCGGGGCAGAGGCCGCAAATGGAACTTTAGGGACATCTACACCAAGTTCATTAGCCATTGCCATCGCCAAATCCATTCCACGGCTGTTATCCACACAGGAACCGACATGGAAGACTAATGGTAGGCCTGTTGACAATTGAGGATTGGCTGCTTCGAGCATTTTGATGAACGATTTGAGTCCGTCGCCCGCATAAGTGTCAACAGCTTCAGAGTTCATCATACCGAATTTAGCAATTGCTCCAGCAGAGCAACCAGTGGCGATGACGAAAACGTCATTCTTAACAAGTTCTTTGACAACCGCAATGTGTCCTTCATCTTGGGGCCGTCTGAGATTGTTACATCCGGCCATAAGAACTACCCCTTTGAGCTGTCCACTTAGGATAGCGTCTGTGAGCACCGAGATCGGACGGTCAGGATTGATCTTGGATAAAACTTCCTTAATTGCTTCAACACTGAAGCCAGCAACAAGCTTATGACGCTCGTTTGGAATGAAGATTTTTTTAGGATCTCTCTTCTTATATGCATCAATAGCAATGTCAACAAGTTTCTTGGCATCGGCCATAGCAGTGGCAGTATTAAAGGCGATGTGTTGGGCATTGGGGGTTTTCATAATAGCTTCAGTTGTGATGACCTTGGTATGGTAACATTCTGCAAGAGTTTGAACTGCTGGGTAAATACATTGAATATCAACGACCATCGCATCCAAAGCACCTGTCAGAATAGCCATTTCTTGCGAGGCTGAGGAGGTTGCTAAATAGACACCTTCACGCATCAGCAACTCATTACCAGTACAGCAAATACCGACAACATTTACCCCTTCGGCTCCAGCCTTTACTGCGTCATCTTTCATTGCCCGAGCCGCAGCAACAACCATTTCACTCAAAACAGGGTTGTGTCCATGGACTGCAATATTCACCATTTTCGGGTTAATTACTCCTAGATTAGCCTCAGAGACTATGGGTTGAGGAATTCCAAATAAAACGTCACTTAGGGTTGTCCCAATATATTCTCCGTCTAAGTCGGCAAGAGCAGCTTTAAGGCCGTGGAAAATAATGTTTACAGGGTCATTATCAACGCCCATGGCAGTTTGAGCTATAATCTCAGTGACTGAGCGGTCAATTGCTGTCGGCATAATGTTAGTAGCCTGGAATTTCTTGCGACGTCCCTCGGTCATAAAAGCATCTAAAAATGCGAGGGGACGATCTTGATAGCGACCGAAATCAGCAAAACCAATCTCGACAACATCTTTAAGGATTTCCATGTCCTCTCGATTGACCGTGTCAACTCCTAAAGCCTGAGCTAAATATTGAAGTTTAGCAGGTGATTTAATTTCATAATCCGGAGCATGACCTTCAATCATAGCATGAGCAGTATGCAGAACATGGCGCGCATGCTCCGAGTGGGAAGCAGTCCCTCCAGCAATGAGTCGTACAATATTACGCGAAACAATAGTATATGCAGATGCTCCGCATAATCCGCGACTGCCCGCACCCTCTTCCGTTTTAACACGGCAAGGACCTGCGATACAAATTCTACAACATATTCCTTTATATCCAAACGCACACTGCGGGTTTTGAGCAACTGATCGGTCAAAAACCGTCTCTATTTTGCTATCTTGTGCCATTTTTAACACTTGTAGGGCACCGGGGTCTGTCGTACGAATGGGATTCTTTGGATCAACGACTCGTGGTGCAGCTGATGGTCGGGCGGTATGGGTTAAATCCCGATATCTAGGCATGTTACAACCTCCTCTTTTTTAAGATCTTTTCTTATACTCTAACATCTCTACTAACGAAAACCTCTGTCAACTCCCTTCACCGATAATCTTTTGAAAAATTATATTGTGTTGAACTCCAAGAGACCCTCCAGGCAACTCTTCATTGCCTGTATTTATGGACATTTCCAACAGTTCTTCGCTGTAAGGGATTATGCCAATCAGCTGTTCTGTAGAAAAGAGGTCTCTAAGAAAATTTTCTTCTTTTAGATTTCGCGCTTTACTTCCAACGACGACAACACGTGGAATACCCAACTCCAGAGCGAGTTTCTGAATAACCTTTACAGTTTGAACGCTGACTTTTGTCGGTTCAGTAACTATGACCAGCACATCTACGCCAAGGGCCGTACCCCTGGTCAGTTGTTCTATGCCTGCGCCCATATCCAAAATGACAGTATCTTTTTCCCCAAGGATTAATGAATTAACCAAGGCTTGGAGAAAGCTGTTTTCCTTACAATAACAAGAGGTCCCCCCCCCTTTGATGTTCCCCATACGAAAAAACCGAAGTGGTCCCAAGGAGACACAATAGTCATCTAATATGTCATCTACATTGGGATTGAGTGGGTAATAGGTTCCACTGCCCCCCATTCGCTCCTCAATCAGTTCTTTCATATCCACGATCGGTTTTAAATTCGCAAGTATATCATCGGAGATTCCCAAGACTGTCCCAAGGCTGGCATCTGGATCCGCGTCAACAGCTAAAACGGTGATCCCTTTTTGCGCTAGCCAACGGGCTAAATTTGCTGCAAAGGTAGTTTTCCCAACGCCGCCCTTGCCAGAGATTGCAATTTTCAACGGGCCTTCACTCCTTCTGGGTGTGTATTGACAAAAATTCCCCTGTAATCTAAACTCCTCTAGTTAAGAGTATATTCTTTTTTTATTTGATTAATCCTGCAAACTTTCTAAAATTGTTCTTTTATTTTTAGTTTTTTTTGAAAATATTAAAATCCTTAAACTAAACATGCATATTAATACAATTTTCTGAAAATACTTAATATTCTATTTAATATTTAATGTGTTTTGCGATATTAAAGATGAATAAACATAATTTTTGTAACAAAAAATACTCTAAAAATTATATTCGTCAAAAAAGTTATTTTTCCTTTATAATAATTTCATTGGTTCGAAAAATTTATTTTATAATCAAAAATATTCAGTTTTATCTCAGGCAATTTGGTATGGCCAAGGATGAAACGTAAGACCAAAAGCTCCAGACCCGACATGAGTGGCAATAACTGCTCCGGCCTCAAATAGACGGACTTCATGTTCTGGAAAACGGACCTTTAGTTCGTTTAGGAGGGTTTCTCCTTCTTCGGGTATGTTGACATGCATAACACAAATACGATAACGTTTTCCAGAAGATAAAGCACGATTTAATTCTTCGAGCACACGTTGCCAGGCCTTAGAACGCGAACGAACTTTATCAAAAACATCAATCTGTGCATGTTGATTAAAATAAAGAATCGGTTTTATCTGGAGTATAGTTCCGACTAGAGCAGCGGCTCCGCCAATTCGTCCGCCTTTACGTAAGTTTTCAAGCGTATTGACTATGAAATAAAGCTCCGTCTGTTGTCTTAAACCGTGCAGCTGTGCCATAATTTCTAAAGCACTTAGACCTTGCTCAGCCCATTCCGCTGCCGCCCAAGCTAGAACACCAAGACCCAGTGCAGAGGACCTGGAATCAAAAAGGTGAATATTTGGGCTAGATGCCAAATCTTTTGCCATCTGGGCTGAGTGAAATGTCCCACTTATAGCCGAAGAGATATGAATGCTAACAATATCCTTGATACCTTCCGAGAACAAAGCTTCATAGGTTTCCATAAATGCACCAACCGAAGGTTGAGAGGTTGTCGATAATCCTGAGATATGACTTAACTTTTCAAAATAAAAAACATTGGAGAGTTCCGTTTCAAAGAACATTTCATCTCCGATACTAACATTAAGGGGTACGACTCGAATCTGGAATTGTTCCAGAATATCCTTAGATAAATATCCTGTAGAATCCATGACTATACCAATTTTTCTCAAATATTTTCTCTCCCTCATCAATGTAAAAACGACTTATATCGTTGGTTATCTAACGGATATATAACCGGATAACAGTGATATATTTAGAATAAAGTTCGTTCCAATAATACGTGATGTGGGCGGTTTGAAGTCAACCCTATTCGATTATACAAGACCACTTTGTTTCCTGCAATATTTTATGAAAAGAAGTAGTCTTTTCTCTATATCTCATCACACTCAGAACACTTAATTGTATCACTTTTATAACTTTCTGATAAGTAACAAAAAGCACCCCTTATAAAGAGTGCTTCAAGCCTATATCTAGAATAAGGAAAAGCCCACAGGCTTAAATGTTACATATGTTTTAATAAACATTTCAAATCGCTCATTTATCGCAATAATTAAACATTTTTCTACCACTAGTTCCTTTAATTACGACGTAACATTCGCTGCACTTATATACTGTCTTTGCAATATTATCTTTTGAGTCTTTGAATTCTTTCCATACTTCAATTTGAACATCCTTATTTGATAGTTCGCAATGCATCTTTATCCCTCCCTTTCACCTCATACTTCGACAAAAGGGAGAATTATCCTGCCAAACATATATCTTTATTGGAAAAATATATGCATTTTAATATTCTAAAAGTATCTCAACCCTTGGATTCAACTTATCCTATATAAGTAAACCGGCATAGTCTGGAAAATAGAGGTTGACAGGATTACAGTGATTTGTTAGAATGAAGTTCGTTCTAAATAATACGGGGCGTGGCGCAGTTTGGTAGCGTGCTTGGTTCGGGACCAAGAGGCCGTGGGTTCGAATCCCGTCGCCCCGACCATCTAGATGGATCAAAAGTTTGAGGGACTTATCCACAGATTCGTAAAGAAAGTGGAAAGCCTCAGACTTTTTTTTGTTTAAGCATCAGGCTAAAACTCTAACTATAAACTTTGGAAAGGATTTCAATATCCTGAATACTCAGGGATTCAAGTTCTGGAGGCTTTACGCGAGCAATAATAAACGTTCCTTTAATCTCCGCCCTAGTTACTGGTTTCTCTGTAAGCTTATTTATTCCATTGTAAATAACCACACATCCAGACCGGTTAATTTCGATCATTTCTAAATAGCCTTGTACTGTCAATTCCAAAGCCTTGAGGTTATTTGGTAGTTCGCAAACCTCTGGAGCCTTCCCCTCTTCAACTAACAGAACTCTTACCCATTTGACCACAGTTGAACCCTCACTTTTTAAAATCTTAACTACAAATTTAATTGCCTACCATTTTCCTTTAACCATTTTCGCATTTCCTTATAATCATAAATCTGGTTCTCGACAAGTCGCCAGAATTCCTGAGAGTGATTCATCTGTTTAATATGACAAAGTTCATGCACAACAACGTAATCAACAATACACATTGGTGCCATGATTAGTTTCCAATTGAAATTTAGATTTCCTTTTTGCGAGCAACTTCCCCATCTTGTTTTCTGATTTTTAAACCTTACAGTGTTGACCTTGACGCCAATTTTATCCGAGAAAAGCTCTAGTCTCTCAGTGATTAATTCCTTTGCTCTTCTTATGTACCACTGTTTAAGTTTTCCCAGAATTTCCTCTCGTCTCTTATCGAGTGGTATGTCCACATTAATTGCCACAAGAAACAGACCCTCAGTTAAATTGACGTTTGTTAAGCCGCTCTTATGTTCTAACACTTTAAGCGGATAGTTTTGACCCATAAATAAGAGCTTTTCACCGCTAACAAACTCTCGTTCTACAGGCATATCAGGCATCTGCCTAAACCGTTGGCGATAACTCTCATACTTATTAATGATCCATTTCTGTTCTTTTTCAATAAGCGAGATAATTTCGCTATCGATCATAGTAAAAGGTGCCACGACTTCTACCCCAACTGCCCCAATCGATAAACTAACATACTTAGCCCGACGGCTTCTTCTAATTGAATAGGGAACTAACTCAGGGCCTATTTTAAGTTTTAACATAATATCAAGTCCTTATATCCACAAAGATATTCTAAGCAACTAGCATAATATTATGGTAAAACATATTGTTTTACAAGTACGCTCTCAGGACAATAATGCCTAAACAGTATTTAACTACCTTAGTTTTGCTCAAGTTGATTTTGTTCAAGAAGCAATGATAGAATAACTAATCATTACTCATACTTACTAAAGGGGTTCTGCAAAATGCTAAAAGGTCAAAAGACATCAATACGTCCAATCGAAGAAGATGATATTGATACAATGTATCAATGGTATAATGATCAAGAGGTAAATTTATGGTCCAGCGGGGCGTGGCCATTGAATACTCTACAAAGCAAAGATCAACTTGCAGTAAAGTTTCTTGACGGATCGCCGGACATCTACTGCTATGCAATTTTGGATGAAAGCGACCTGCTCATTGGATCAATAGGCTTTAAAGAAGTTAATGTTCCTGGTCGATCGGCCACCCTCTATGTAGTGATTGGGAATAAAACGTATTGGGGGAAAGGCTATGGAACGGATGCCTTAATTACTTTTATGCGCTTCCTTTTTGCCCAGTGGAATTTTCACAGGATCACACTGGATACCTGGGATGGAAATAGCAGGGCGATTAAAGCCTATGAAAAGGTCGGTTTCAAGCTTGAAGGTCGACAACGTGAAGCACGTTTTGTATTAGGAAATTATCACGACGCCATTCTCATGGGTTTATTGCGCGAAGAATTCTTCTCCTTACATGGTAAATTAGGCATATGAAAGAGAAGAACAAGTCAAAGATGCCATGGATATTTTGCGTCAGACAAGGAGGTATGCTCACCTCATAGTGGGGCTATTAGGTGAACATGCTGACGCAGTATGACACAAAATAGACTGGCATACTGACTGGTTATTTTTTCGAATGTGCCATATAGGGTTGCTAAAATCAAAAGTCTGGAGTAAACTATAAGTAAATTTAATTAACAATAATTATTCCTCTGGGGTTGGGTGAAATTCCCTACCGGCGGTAAAGCCCGCGAGCCTTTTGGCAGACCCGGTGACATTCCGGGGCCGACAGTAAAGTCTGGATGAGAAGAGGAACAGTTAAAATGTGGCGTATTTGCGCTTTATTTGAGCTGTGACTTTCTGACCCAAACACCCAGAGAAGACCTGGGTGTTTTTTTATTTCCTGATTATTGATATCAATTAAAGCTTAACCCACTTACTAAATTTCCTTTATGCTTTTACTGTTTTTGGAGACGCTAAGAATGTCGAGGCTCGATGCACGATGTTCGAGGCTCGAAGTTTAACTGTCGTGCTTCGCACTAAGAAAGGAATTTTTATGCAAGCATCAAATCCTTTTAATTTGAATGATGAAATGTTTATGAAAAAAGCGCTTGACTTAGCCGTCAAGTCACTAGGGAGAACCAGTCCTAATCCTGTGGTTGGCTGTGTAATCGTCAGGGATGAACAGATCATCGGAGAAGGATATCACCTTAAGGCAGGTACTCCTCATGCCGAAGTTCATGCTCTCGCGGCTGCGGGGGAGCAGGCATGCGACGCTACCGCTTATGTCACCTTGGAGCCATGCTCTCATTTTGGACGAACGCCTCCCTGCGCTGACGCGCTGATCCGTGCCGGAATTAAACGCGTTGTCGTCGCAATGAAAGATCCAAACCCACTTGTTTCTGGTCGTGGAATTGCTCGCTTGCGCGAGGCCGGAATTCAGGTGGACGTAGGCCTACTGTCTACTGAAGCCTCCCTAATTAATGAGGTATTTGTTAAAGTGATAACGACTGGCTTACCTTTTGTCGTTTACAAAACAGCCATGACCTTAGATGGCAAAATTGCCACTGAGACAGGAGATTCACGCTGGGTTAGTACGGAAGCTTCTCGACAATATGTTCATCAGCTACGCAACCGGTACGATGTTATATTAGCTGGAAGTGAAACTGTCATACAGGATGACCCCGCCCTCACCTGCCGTCTTCCCAGTGGACAAGACCCTGTAAGACTCATCATCGATGGGAAATTGCGCATTGCCGAAAATGCTCAGGTACTCTCCTCTTCAGCTCACAGCCCTTGTGTTATTGCTACAACTCAAGCTGCCTCTCACGAGAAGATAGAACGTCTAAACCATCTTGAAAGGGTCGAAGTGTGGCAATATGACACACTTCGGTATGTCCCACTGGAAAAACTGTTACGTGATCTTGTTCGTCACGGTTGGACTAGTGTGTTGCTAGAAGGTGGTGGTAGACTAGCTGGCACACTCATTCAAGAGCGACAAGTTGACAAAATTGAGTTTTTTATTGCACCCAAACTTGTTGGGGGAGATGGCCCTTCTCCCCTTTCGGGTTTACATATTAAGTGTATGGCGGAAGCTATAGCTATAAAAGAGCTCCACCTTGATATGTATTCAGGTGATCTTCATGTTACCGGTTATCTAGATCAATCTATAACTGAAATTCACTAGAGAGGGGATATACGTGTTTACTGGAATTGTAGAAGAACTGGGCACCGTCCGTACCCTTCGCCTCTTGCCAGAATCCGGGCAGCTAACTATCGAGGGGAAAAAGGTCCTTAATGGAACCCAAATCGGAGATAGCATCGCCATCAACGGTGTTTGCCTAACCGTGATTAAGCAAAGCGAGCATGAATTTACTGTGGATGTGATGGCGGAAACCTTAGCAAAAACAAATCTCGCTGAGCTTAAAAGTGGGAGTCGTGTCAACCTAGAGCGTGCGTTACAGCTTCAAACCCGTTTAGGTGGACATTTGGTCAGTGGACATATTGATGGTGTTGGCAATATTCGCAGGATTACCTCACGCGGAATCGCTCAAGTGTATGAAATCAGCGCACCTCCTACCCTTCTATCCTATATGTTACCCAAGGGATCCATTGCCATTGACGGAATTTCACTAACGGTGATTGATGCGGAATCCGAATATTTTACTGTCTCCCTTATTCCCCATACGTTTGAGCAAACCACACTGGGATCAAAGGGGATTGGTGCAAGCGTCAACTTGGAAACAGACCTTATTGGTAAGTACGTTGCACGGTTTATGGGAATAAATGAAACATCAAGTAATAAAAACAAACACGATCTTTCTCTAGGTTTCTTAGCGGAAAACGGATTTATCTAAGCTTACTAGTTTAAAACCAATGGATAAATATTAAAGGAGTGAATGACATGGCATTTAGCACAGTGGAAGAAGCCTTGGAAGATATTCGCCAAGGTAAAATGATAGTTATGGTTGATGATGAAGATCGTGAGAACGAAGGGGATCTGGTCATGGCCGCTGAAATGGCAACCCCGGAAACGATCAATTTTATGGCAACCTATGGACGGGGTCTGATCTGCGTTCCTATGACCCGAGACAGGATTCATGCTTTACAACTTGAACCGATGGTGCCCAAGAGCACGGATCCTCGTGAGACAGCCTTTACAGTAACTGTCGATGCTGTAACAAGCACAACCGGAATATCTGCTTTTGAACGTGCTGAAACGGTTAAAGTCCTAGTTGACCCTAATAGTAAATCGACTGATTTACAACGACCGGGACATATCTTCCCTCTGAAAGCCAGAGAAGGTGGAGTTTTAGTCCGTGCCGGGCACACTGAAGGTTCAGTGGATTTAGCGCGACTCGCAGGGTTTCAACCTGCGGGCGTCATCTGTGAGATCATGAATGAAGACGGAACCATGGCCAGGGTACCGGACTTACAACTTTTTGTTAAAAAACATAATCTAAAACTTATTACTCTTAAAGACCTTATCGCGTATCGCCGCCTATCGGAAAAACTTATTGAAAGAGTCGAGAGCGTCAATCTTCCCACGGAATATGGAGATTTAAGAGCCGTTGGTTATCTCAGTATTCTCGATCAAAAGGAGCACTTAGCCTTAGTCAAAGGAAAAGTTGATGATGGTAAACCAGTACTCGTCCGAGTTCACTCCGAATGTCTAACTGGAGATGTTTTTCATTCTCTGCGCTGTGACTGCGGAGACCAACTCACTGCGGCATTAGAGGAAATTGAGCAAGAAGGACGAGGCGTATTACTCTATATGCGTCAGGAAGGTCGTGGAATCGGGTTGTTAAATAAACTGAGAGCTTATAAACTTCAGGAAGAAGGCAAAGACACTGTCGAAGCTAACTTGGCCTTAGGCTTTGCGGAAGACTTGCGTGACTATGGTGTGGGTGCGCAGATCTTAGCGGACCTTGGAATTTCTAAAGTTCGTTTAATGACCAATAATCCGCGAAAAATCGTGGGTCTTGAAGGGTATGGCTTGAAAGTCGTAGAACGTGTTCCTATTGAGATACAATCCAAGCCAGAAAACCTTGCCTATCTTTGTACAAAGAAAGTTAAAATGGGACATATCTTGACAGAAGTTCATTAAAGGATCACTACATCAATAGCTAATAGATAAATCAACTCTAGTAGAAAGGGAGTAAAACTATGAAAACTTATGAAGGTAATTTATTGGCTCAAGGGCTTAAGATTGGAATTATTGCCGCACGGTTTAATGAATTTATAACGAGCAAATTAGTTGGCGGTGCAATTGACGCCTTACACAGACACGGGGCGCTTGAAGACGATATTGAGCTGGCCTGGGTCCCGGGAGCCTTTGAAATTCCTCTTGTGGCTCAAAAAATGGCACACTCAAAGCGCTATGATGCGGTTGTTTGCCTTGGTGCCGTTATTCGTGGCGCCACACCTCATTTTGATCTAGTCAGTAACGAAGTTAGTAAAGGAATCGCCCAAGTGGGCCTACAAACTGGGGTTCCCATAATTTTTGGAGTCTTAGCTACCGATAGTATTGAACAAGCAATTGAACGTGCCGGAACAAAGGCTGGGAATAAAGGCTTTGACGCAGCAATGACTGCAATTGAAACCGCAAATTTGCTTAAATCATTCTAAATGGACATTTCGTACTCGTAAGTATTACAATATCTGGAGGAATGTCCACAAAATAAACCTTGTCAAAAGGCACAATCTTGATTAGACTCATAAGGGTGATTGTGTCTATTTTTTGACAAGGAGTTGAGTGCTATGACTTCCAACATAAGTACCCTAGACAAGGAAAGAGCTATGCTAGAAGCAGCGCGCTCAGGTGATGAAGAGGCATTAAACCAAATTATTCAACACTATGAACCCGAAGTACGTATGATTGCTTGCAAATACTTTTTACCGAGAGCAGATTATGATGACCTGATACAAGAAGGGCGCATTGCAATTTATAGAGCTGTCTTGTCTTATGATACAAAATTAAATATTCCCTTCCTTCATTTTTTAAGAATGGTCATTAAACGCAAGCTTATTGATAGTCTTCGAAAGTATACTCGTCAAAAACACATTAACCTAAATGACGCTTATTCCCTGAACAATGTGATTTCAGAGTCAGAGGAAACAAGTTTTATCTCCCTTTTAGCAAACACCGAGGATCCTGCTACAATGGTTATCGCCAATGAAGAGGCTCGTTCCATGATTCACGGCTTAAATAAAGACTTATCCAATCTTGAGCGTCTGGTTTTTGAACATTATTTTATACAAGGATTTAAACAACGTGAAGTTTCTGAACGATTGGGACTACCTCCAAAGTCTTTAGACAACGCAATCCAACGAATCAAACGGAAAACTTTACAGTATCGATCACGCCAACTGGCTGGCTAAATCTCGATGAAAGATGTACGATGTTCGTAGTAAAAATTTCGAACATCGTACATTTTGTGTGTTAAATTCGCTATATTTCTAATAGTGTTTAATACTTCGTCTGAACGAGGTTCCGATGTAGCTTTAGCCTAGCGAGTTAACTCACGGACTTGAGGAGGATGCTGATGCTTTCGTTTTCTAGTCTTGTTTTTTCCTGGCGAATGCGCTTGTTAAGCTTGAAAAATCATAAATTTACTGTTATTTTAAGCATTGTGTTATTATTCGCGATCTTGCTTTTCGGGCCACCAGTCTTTAAAGAAAGTTGGCTTGATCCTTTTAGTACACTCAATGTTCCCAATCGAGAACTTCATCCTCGGGCTATTAACAAGCTAGGAATGATTAATTCTGATGATCCGTTCCTTCCTTTATACTACACAAACGAAGCATTAATCCAAGAATTGATGCGCAACCTAGAACGTTCAACTCCCCTTTCGTCCTCAGAACCAGCCTTACTCGCCTTGGAGAATCAAAAGATTATGTATTTTACATTACATCGGGAAGCCTCTCGCTTCCATGTAGAAGAAGATTATGCTTTGCAATACTATCCTGAAAAGGGGATTATTCGTTTTGGTCGACAATTCTTCCGAATTAATGAAGCTTCAATCTATACTTTTAGCCAAATTGCAAGCGGGATGACCACCGGATGGTGGAAATAAAGAACCGAGAACAAATTAAAATTTGTTCTCGGTTCTTTATTTCCGTACAGTTTTAGGCTACCCCGCCGCTTTGACTAATCAACTTGCTGACCTTAGTATGGGCATTGGTCGCTTCGTTGGCTAAGCGTAAGTAGATATTCCTTAGATCACCATGATGAGCACGAGTGGCTAATGTCATGTATCCCATCGCGGCGGTGACAGCGTCTTTTTCATAATCATAGAGCATATCCAAGTCTGAAAATTGACTCATTTCTAAAGCCCCCTTTCTAATGTAGTTCGGCCATTCCTTTGTTGAAATAACCCAATACGTCTTCTAAGCCTTTAGCTTGCTCTTTAAAAAATGCTTTCACAGCAGGGTCTTGAGCCATTTCCGTGTACATTTGGCATTTTCTCATAGCGGTTTCGTTTTCAATAATACTCCTGGTTAACATGCCTTGGTCTAGGATTTTCTTCATTTCCATATCATTTACTTGCATCTTAAATCCCTCCTTTTTTTGAAGTTTATTCTAAATAACATTTTCAGGGTGTGTAAAAAGACCGTAAATTATTCACGGTCTTTAAAATTATATCCCATAGATCACAGCACTAGGTCGAATGGCACTTCACGAGAGAGGCAAGAAATGATACATTAATTATCAGAGGATATGAAAAAGGAGGCTTTAGAATTTGGAAACGCCGGACTTCAAGCGAGTTATTCGTGGGTATGATCCAGAAGCTGTCGACCAAGCGTGGGCAGAAACGGACCGTCAGTTATCTGAAGCTAATGCCGCGCATAAAGAGTTGCGCTTACAAATTAACAGCTTAAAGGAACAAAACTCTGAATGGGGGAACCGCCTCAAGCAGTATGAGCAGATAGAAAAGGAACTCCGAGATGCCCTTCTGAGTACCCAGCGAATCGCTAACCAAGTAAAAGACGAAGCTTCAAAAAAAGCTGATGAGCTTATACTATCTGCCCGTAATGAAAGTGAAACGTTGCTTCATGAAGCAACGCGTATTTCAGAAGCAATGGAAACCGAAGTAGATACTAAGCTCATCGAAAAACGAGCGGAAATCGTCCAAATCGAAGAGCAAATTAAAGGATTAGCTGAGCAAAAAACTGAACTTCAAGCACAAGTAGATCAGGCCATCCGTTATTTAGAAATGGCCAAGGAATTGTTTAAATCCGATATTCTTTCCAGCGATGATCAACTAGATTAACGGTCGCCTCGTCGGGGAGCACTTCCCCAGGATAACCAGGTTTCATCCGAGCATCGATCAGAATTGGGCCTCTATATACCAGACGATGCTTAAGCATCTCAGTCGCGGCAAAGATATCATGAGCAGGATCAAAGCGGGTAAATACTTGCCAGAGAAATCCGGTTGGCTCTATGGCAAGAGTAAGGTCATCGACTAAAATCGTCAGGGGCCAATCCTTGAACGGTTCGTCCAGAAGATGCGGTAACACGTCATTGGCGAGTTCCGGTGAATTGTTAAACGAAGGAGCTTTTAATAACAAACACCCTGCACAGAAAGGTTTAATTTCTTTAATTCCGAGAAGGGATCCCCCTTCTATCTGACGGGGGAGGTCTCGTTTGGGGGATCCTAACCCAAGCATTATGGCCTTGCTTCCGTGATTAAGATCCCGTCCGGTATAGTCTAGGGTATCCATGGATGTTTCAGGGAGGATTAGAAGGTCAGATTCTGGTTGAAAGCGAGCAAGAACAGTCTCCAAGAGGGTTTTAAAATCTTGTAAGTCGAGCGAAACATCGGTTAGTATTAAAAACTTTGTCAAGGTAAGTTGCCCTTCGCCAAGGATTCGGAAAGCGTGGGCCAAAGCTTCACGGTGATAACTCTCACGTACAATGGCCGCTGCCAGAGCGTGAAAGCCAGTTTCCGCATATGTCCAGAGTGCTTTTACTCCAGGCATGACTACCGGATACATGGGGGACAACAAGGACTGCAAATATTCGCCAATAAAATAATCTTCCTGACGAGGTTTCCCTACAACTGTAGCTGGGTAGATCGCATCTCGACGATGGTAGACTGTATGTATGTCAAAGACCGGGAAATCGTGAGTTAGGGAATAATAACCATAATGATCTCCAAAGGGCCCTTCCGGCCTACGAACGCTCGGGGGCACAGTTCCACAGATGGCAAACTCAGCCTCGGCGATAAGAGCATGGGGATGGGTAGGAACCTTAACTCGAGATAGTTTTTCTCCCATTAAAAAGGATGAGAAGATAAGCTCAGGTAGCATTTCTGGTAGAGGAGCAATAGCAGAAAGTATTAGAGCTGGCGGGCCCCCTAAGAAAAGAGTCGTGGGAAGAGCCTGTCCCAATTGCTCCGCTTCATAATAGTGAAATCCCCCACCCTTATGTATCTGCCAGTGAATACCAGTCTGTTTTGAACCATAGATTTGGATGCGATACATGCCAAGATTATGTTCTCCGGTAACGGGATGTTCAGTGTAGATTAAGGGCAACGTAACAAAGGGGCCACCATCGTCAGGCCAACTAGTAAGGACCGGAAGTTTTGTCAGATCCACGGAACGTTCTTGAATCTCAAGGACTGGTGCGTATTTCTGATTAACCATACGAAGCCCACTTTTAACCAGGGAAAGCATCCAGTCCTTTTCCTGCCAAAGTACGGAAGGTTTCGGTGGAAGCAAACGATGCAAGGCCGAAACGGCACGCTGTACTGTTTTCTCCGGTTTCGGACCGATGGCAAGGTCAACGCGCGAACGTGTTCCAAACAAATTAGTGACAACTGGAAAAGCGCTTCCTTTAACTCGCTTGAACAACAGGGCTGGCCCTTCTTCCTCAATGACACGACGGTGAATTTCTGCCAACTCTAGATACGGGTCAACCTCTGATTCAATCTCGACAATTTGCTTCTCCCTGCGGAGAGTTTCAATAAACTGACGTAAGTTAGTGTGCATAGTTTCACCTCAGTATTAATATTGTAAAAGTTGAACAAGTCTATGAGGATGGATCGGTTAGTCTACATTATACAATTAGTTATGAATATTCGCCAAGTTTTAAGAAACATAGCATGGTCAAACATGGAAGGGGCTGTTGCAAAACGAACCGAAAGTTCGTAAGCAACAACCTTTTTTTAATTATAAACAGAAAGCTAGGGAAAACGGAGGATGGGTATATTGTTTTTCTATATGAAGAAGTTTTCTTGGGATTTGTTCTGGGGAGGAGCGATTTTATGCTGTGTTAACCCGTGCGAAGACGGTGTCTTCGTTCTGCACGCGTCTGCGAGTTCTGCCGCTGGCTCGCTGGACGGTTCGCGAGCGCGTCCGAACCTCTGGGCATTTCTGCATGTGAACCTGCGGCGCGCTACGGGAACGCGAACCGTCGGTGCTCACCTTAGCGCGGCTCCACAAACGCATCCGCTTAGCAGAAAATCGCTCCTCTGGGGTCGGTTTGATGGAGTGCAAGCAGAACCTTTGGGATTTATGAGGGTAGTCTTCGGGAAATATTGGCAGCCTAAATTTGGATTAGAAAAACCCTAAAAAGGGTAGGCATATAAATTATTCTACAAAAACAGGCGGTGTTGCTGACTACTTTACAGTAGTTTTGCAACACCCTCTTTTTGAATCGGATAGAGTACGAATGAGTATCCTTAGGAATCGCTTAATCTTTTTGTGATGAAAACGAATATGTCCCGGTGGCGTCGACATCCACACGAAGCTGTTGTCCTTCCTTAAATTCTCCTTGCAGGAGTTTAAGGGCCAAGGGATTTTGTAGACGTTGTTGGATTACACGTTTGAGAGGTCTTGCTCCATAAACAGGGTCATACCCCTCATTAACAATTTGTTCCCGTGCCCTAGCTGACAATTCCAACGTGAGTTTGCGTTCGCTTAAGCGCTGACGCAATAGTCCAAGTTGGATTTCCACGATTTGTCCGATATGCTCGCGCCCTAGAGGATGGAAAATGATGACTTCATCGAGGCGGTTAAGAAATTCCGGCCGGAAGTGGTGCCTTAGTTCTTCATTGATGCTAAAGCGGACTTCTTCTAAGGGGGCTTTGCGTTGGGTTAATTGCTGAATAGACGGGCTGGCAATATTACTGGTCAAGATGACAACCGTGTTTTTAAAGTTTATCATACGCCCTTGTCCATCAGTCAATCGACCATCGTCTAAGAGTTGCAAGAGTACATTCGTGACATCGCTGTGAGCTTTTTCTACTTCGTCAAAGAGAATAACACTATACGGTTTACGACGCACGGCTTCAGTAAGTTGTCCGCCTTCTTCATACCCTACATAGCCGGGAGGTGCTCCTATTAGGCGAGATACCGTGTGCTTTTCCATATACTCAGACATATCAATACGGACCATAGCTTGTTCATCGTCAAAAAGGAACTCTGCTAAAGCTCTGGCCAACTCAGTCTTTCCGACACCGGTCGGCCCCAGAAAGAGGAAAGAGCCCAGAGGACGATTGGGGTCTTGTAGACCAGCTCGTGCCCGTCGTACGGCATCGGCGACGGCTCGAACAGCATCCTCTTGACCGATGACCCGTTGATGAATACGATCTTCCATATTGACGAGTTTTTGCATTTCACTTTCCATTAGTTTAGAGACTGGTACATGGGTCCACGTTGCCACAATTTCGGCGATATCCTGCTCTACCACTTCTTGTTTTAATAAGGTATTTTTCTTAGTTTGTAATGTTTGTTCTATGGATTTAAGGTCCTTTTCTAAATTTGGGATTATGCCATACTGTAATTCGGCGGCCTTATTATAATCCAATTGTTGCTGTGCTTGCTCCATCAGTGTGCGCGAACGATCGACTTCCTCTTTTAGTTGCTGAATTCGCGCCAGAATTTCACGTTCCCCTAGCAATTGGGCATCAAGTCCAGAACGCTCTTCTTTGAGGTTGGCTAACTCTTCTTCAATCTTTGCTAACCGTTCCTTGCTGGCGTCATCCTTTTCTTTCTTTAAGGCCTCCCGTTCAATTTCAAGTTGCATCATCCGGCGTTTAATCTGATCTAATTCATAGGGATCGCTGGTGATTTCCATACGCATTCGGGCTCCAGCTTCATCGATGAGATCAATCGCTTTATCCGGAAGGAAACGGTCACTAATATAACGATCTGATAATACGGCAGCAGCAATGATGGCTCCGTCTGTAATTCTTACGCCATGGTGCGTTTCATAACGTTCCTTAAGTCCGCGTAGGATTGAAATGGTATCCTCTACACTAGGCGCTTCCACCATGATCGGTTGAAAGCGTCGTTCGAGTGCAGCATCTTTTTCAATGTGCTTGCGATACTCCGCGAGTGTGGTCGCACCGAGCATGCTAAGTTCTCCGCGGGCCAGCATCGGTTTTAACATATTGCTAGCATCCATTGCACCTTCTGCAGCTCCCGCTCCCACAACGGTATGCAATTCATCAATAAACAGGATCACATCGTCTCGACCTTGTATTTCTTTGAGCACCGCTTTCAGGCGTTCCTCAAACTCTCCTCGGTATTTGGCTCCAGCAATTAAGGTTCCCATATCAAGAGAAATAACTTGTTTATCCTTAATTGCCTCAGGAACATCTCCCCGCACAATCCGTTGAGCTAATCCTTCGACGATCGCTGTTTTACCAACCCCAGGCTCCCCGATTAGCACGGGATTATTTTTTGTACGTCGAGATAAAGTCTGGATGACACGACGAATTTCCTCATCACGGCCAATGACTGGATCTAGACGTCCTCGCCTCGCTTGCTGCACTAGGTTGAGGCCGAACTGTTCCAGGGCCGCATAGGTCCCTTCAGGATTAGGGCTTGTAACCCGTTGGGTTCCCCTGATTTCACGTAGGGCCTGAAGCAATTTTTCTCGGCTAAGTCCAGCTTGTTTTAGGATTTGTTCAGTAGCCCCTCCAGCTTTTTCAAAAAGCGCAAGCAGTAAATGTTCAGTGCTAACGTACTCATCGCCAAAAGAGATCATCTCATCATGTGCTGATACTAAAACAGTCCGTAAGCGGGGTGAAATGCTTATTTGCACGTTTCCGCCGCTAATGCGGGGAAAGCGGTTGATCTCTTGCCGAATGCTTTGGATGAGTGCGCCAACCGCCATATTCAATTTAGTTAGTACTTGGGGAACGACGCCATCCCCTTGCTCTAAAAGGGAGAGCAAAAGATGCTCGGGCTCTACTAGGCTGTTCCCGTTTCGTTCCGATATAGTTTGGGCATTGGTGATAGCTTCCTGAGATTTCTGGGTAAAACGATTGGTATCAAAAGACATATTTGCTCACTCCTTTTCAAGCTAGGTAACGTCAAGCCGCGGTTCACAAGTAAAACACTTATAGGTCTCTCTATTGCCCTTTGAGCTCTTCAGTTGTTCCTCGTTGATTGGCTAATTCACGAAGGGTCGTAATCTCTTGCTCACTTATTCCTTCTGGCAAAACGATCGATAATTCTGCAAAGAGATCCCCATGTTGAAGAGGCTGTTCTAAGTTAGGCATACCTTTTCCTCTTAAACGAAATTTTCTCCCACTCTGAGAGAGTGGTGGGATTTTGAGAAGGACTTCCCCGCCAAAGGTGTGAATACTGACCTCCCCACCTAAAACGGCTCGGTAGAAATCAATTGGTAGGTCGGCCCTCAAATCATCCCCATCGCGGATGAAAAGAGCATGGGGACTTACTATGACGTTTAAATAGAGATTCCCACTCGACCCGCCTGAAATTCCTGGACCGCCTTGACCCGTAAGCCGCACCTTAGAACCGGTGCGTACCCCTTTCGGAATTTTAGCCTCGATTTGTTTTTCCCCCGTACGGATGACCCGTGTAGTTCCATGATAAGTTTCTTCGAGGGTCACTTGAACTTCGACTTCATGGTCCTGACCAGCGCGAGCATGTCTTACAGTTGAGCCGCCGCTGCACCCGCGGCCTTGTCCGCGGCCTTGTCCACCACCCCCTCCAAAGAGGGTAGAGAAGAAATCAGAGTATCCTTCCCCCCCAAAGCCACCAAATCCGGAGCCACCGAACATTTCTGCAAAATCTTCTGGGGACATGGTATGGGTCTGAGTCCCTCCACCCCCTCCACCAGGATTAGACTGCCAACGGTCCCAATTGTAATCTCCACGTCCTCCGCGACTCTTCCATTGTTGATAGTCCTGCCGTAGTTCATCATATTTGCGTCGTTTCTCAGGATCGCTGATCGCTTGATAGGCTTCCGTAGCATCCTTAAATTTAGCTTCAGCCGCTTTGTCACCCGGATTAACATCAGGGTGATATTTTTTTGCTAGCTTCTGAAAAGCTTTTTTTATGGTTTTTTCATCTGCGTCTGGTGCAACACCTAGACTGACATAGTAATCTTTAAAATCCATTTTCTCACCTCAGTTCTTCATGTACTTGTTTCCAGTTGTATTGAAATAATTACTACTTAGAGGTTTAGCTTGGGATATATTGGAGTATTTTTTCCTTGACAACTAAATTATATTCCCTTTTATCACGAAGGTCAATAATGGTCAGACAATTTAGTTGAACTTGCGTTACAACGCTCACCTCATGCTGTCGTGGGCCAAACTAGGGCTCCAGCGGTTTTTATGCAAGAGTGCGGGGTTCATCCTTCGGCGGTAGTATCCTTTAAAGAACCCGCCTACGGCGATAATCTCCACAGGAAACTATCGTGCCAAATGCGCCAATCCACACTGCAGGAGTATGCGTAATGAGTTGCAGTGTGGCGATAAGCTCGTCCGCTTATCGTCTTGGCGCAATGGCGGCAGCGCACGTCCTTGTGCGCTGCCCCGCGTCTGGGGTCGGTCGCTTTCACGGAGTTTGCTATTCCGCTTACGTAAAGACGTCGTGCCTGTGTGACACTTCGTCCTGGGCTTGGAACGGGAAACGATAGGTGTCCTTGTGCGCTGCCCTGCTGATGAATGCACCGCTTTAGCCGAGTTTGGCGGACCACTCCATCAGAGAGATTCGTTTTTGTTTGTGCAAAGCTCCTGCCTGGAACGTAGGGACTCAAGAAATGGAGGGCATCTTCCCGCCCTCCATTTCTTGAGTCCTTCTAAATCCTTTCAATACACTCGATAAGCTCTTCTGCCACATATTCCGCATCATTGACTGACAGCTTCGAAAAAAGCGGTAGTGAAATTTCATTTGCATACTGAGCGTACGCATTCGGATAATCTTCAAGTCTATAACCGAGGTTCCTATAAAGCGTAAACATTGGCAGTGGCATGAAGTGCACATTTGTGGCAATATCTTTTTCGCCCATCCTTTGTATGACACGATCCCTCTGTTCTTCACTAAAATCCTGCAACCTTAAAGTATATAAGTGATAGGATGTTTCTACCTCGTCGTTTTTGTCAAAGGGAAGGATTGCCCATTCTTTCGTGCCAAGTATATTACTATAAACTTTATGTAGTTCTGCTCTTTTTCTTAAGATATCTTCATACCGATGAAGTTGAACCCTTCCTATTGCAGCCATAATATCGGTCATATTACATTTGAATCCATCGGTTAAGATATCATATTTCCAAGCTCCAGCTTGCATTTTTGCGAATGCATCCTTATTTTGTCCATGTAATGAAGTATATTTGAGTTTCTTATATAAGTCCTCTTTTCCTTGAAAACTGTTGTCATTATAAGTAATTGCTCCGCCTTCCGCCGTCGTCAGGTTCTTTATTGCATGAAACGAGAACACATGGAAATCCATCTGCCCTCCTACCTTCCGTCCTTTATACGTCGCTCCAAAAGAGTGCGCGGAATCAGAAATTAGTGTAATATCTTCTCGATTTCTTGCCTTCAAAACTTCCCTTATCGAATCGTAGTTAACAGGCACTCCCGCAATGTCAACCGTCATTATTGCTTTAGTTCTCGGAGTGATTGCCTCATAAATCTTTTGTTCATCAATTAAAAAGCTATCTTTCTTAACATCTACAAACGTTGGCATTATTCCTCTATGAACAAGTACATTTGAGGTAGCTGCATAGGTGTAAGGAGTCGTAATCACTTCATCGTTCCTACCTATAACCAAGACCTTTAAAATAAGCTCCATACCTGCCGTCGCACTATTCAAGGTTACTGCATAATGAGTCCCACAGTAATTTGCTAATTCTTGCTCGAATCGAGCAGAATTTGGACCTGTTGTAATCCAGCCGGACCTTAATACTTCTGAAACTGCATCTATTTCTTCCTCAGTAATATCAGGTGGTGAAAAGGATATTTTTCTAATAGTCATCATTAAGTTCCTTTCCTTCTTGTACAAAAACCAATGTTTTGACTTGATCCAAATCGTAAGTCACCAAAGACTCGATGTTCAACTTTAATTGAACGAGTTCACTTTAGTTTTTTATAAAATGATCTAATATTTTCACATATAAACTCAACTTCATCCGTTGTCATTTCAGGATAGATCGGAAGAGCAATTATTTTATTCGATACCCTCTCTGCGATAGGAAAATCTCCTTCTTTATACCCTAGATCCCGAAAACACGTCTGTAAATGAAGCGGGCGAGGATAATAAATACTATACCCTATTTCATTTTTAGCTAAGTACTCAGCCAATTCATCCCTATTATCAGCCAATATGTTAAACACATAGTAAACTTGCTTCTGCTCTCCTTTAACTTTAGGGAGTAATATATTTTTACAATCACTTAATGTTTTAATATATTGCCTTGCAATCTTTTCTCTCTTTCCTATTGCATCATCAATATGCTTCAATTTGACTAATAATATCGCCGCCTGGAGCGTATCCAATCTCGAATTATAACCGACATAATCATAATGATATTTCTTTGAAGCACCATGTACTCTATAATATTTAGCT
Source organism: Desulfosporosinus sp. BRH_c37 (assembly GCA_001516045.1). GTDB lineage: Bacteria > Bacillota > Desulfitobacteriia > Desulfitobacteriales > Desulfitobacteriaceae > Desulfosporosinus. The sequence continues at coordinate 32,669 of LOEW01000020.1, read as the reverse complement.
TGTTGAGCAAGTTCTTCGTCATTAGTAATAATCATTCCACCGTCACCATAGCCCCCAAGGGTTTTAGTTGGGAAAAATGAAAATACTCCAAAGTCACCGATCGTCCCAGAATGTTTATAATTTCTGCCATTACCCTTCCACCTCATCCCAAAGGCTTCAGCAGCGTCTTCAAGCACCCTTAGTTGATGATTACCTGCAATATCCATTATCCTATCCATATCTGCCATCTGATCAAACAAGTGTATGGGAAGGATTCCTATCGTATTTTGATTAATCTTTTCTTCAATCTTGTTTACATCAATTGCAAAAGTCTCTTCGTCTATATCAACAAAAACCGGACGCCCTCTATGCTTTGTTATGCATGATGCAGATGCAAGAAATGTAAATGGAGAAGTTATTACCTCTTTTCCGTCCTTAAAACCGAGAATATCTGACGCTATTGTCAGCGCATCCGTTCCGGATGCTACCCCAATAGCATATTTCGCATGGCAGTATTCTTTAATTCCGTTCTCAAGCTGAGCGACTTGCTCGCCCAGTATAAAATTCCCCTTTTCTAGAACAGACTGAATCGCACAATTAAACTCATCCTTTTTCTCATGAAACTCCCTTAGTGATGTGTAAAAACTTACTTTCATAATTCATCTAACCTTCTTAACTTTAATTTTCTTTTGCCACTAAGACTTTAATACCCATCTGTTGAATTTTCTTAATTTCTTCATCAGGTGCTTCCCAATCCGTAATAAGAACATCCAAATCATTCAAATTTATCGTTTTTGAAAAAAATTCTGCCCCTACCTTGTCAAAATTCGCTAGACATATTTTGCGACGGGAAACTTCCGCGACAGCTCTTTGGAAAATAGCGCCTTCCGGTGTTGAGCTGCTCAATCCATGTTTTGCTGAAATTCCTCCACCAGTCAAAAAGGCAGTATCTATGCGTAACGTTCTAATAAATTCAGTCGCCAAAGGATCAACGATCCCTTCCTCACTTTTAACTTTTCCACATACGATATACGTCTCAATATTACTATGATGTTTAAGTTTTTCAGCGATAATGAGCGAATTTGTAATTACGGTATAGTCCCGATCAACTGGGAGATATTTTACTAAAATATAGTGAATACTGGCCCCACCAATAAATAAAGTGTCGCCCTGCTCGATGTAAGATGCTGCAATCCTAGCCACTGCGTTTTGATGCACAGTCCCCTCGCTATATCTAATTTGATCATCCATCGGAAATCTTCTAACCTTTGATAAAGGCACGGCCCCACCATGCGTTCTTTTTAGAAGTCCGTCCTCTTCCATCGTTGTAAGATCTCTACGAATAGTATCAATGGAAACCTGAAATTCTTCCACAAGTTCTTTTGCCAATACCCTTCCCAAGGATTTTACCTTGGTAAGGATTTGCTCACGACGTTCCTCTGCAAACATAATTATAAAACCCCTTTTGTCCTTTAGTTTTGTCTATCTGAAGAATATCATTTTTTTGCATTTTTGTTAAGTATATATTGCTTTTTTTTGATTTTTTATGCTGTTTTGATCATAATAATTGGTAGATCACATTTAGTGACTCACAAATATTAAAGCCAGTAAATCTGTTTTGATCTGCTGGCTGGTGATGGATACTCCCTCGACCCAACGTGGATGCAATCATTGAAAAAGTGGCTTACATTGCGCCTGTAAACCACTTCTGAATTTGTATATTATCCCCATAAACACAAGGCCTGGGGATGTATGCTAAATGTGAGAGGTGCTTGACCCGGTTGTTCGCCGTCGATATCAAGCAAAGCCGTTTCGACAGTCGTGATAACAACTAATCGTCCACGATACACTGTGACACCAGGGATTTCGAGGTGCGTCCCCTTATAAATCTTGTTAAGCGTCCTGCAAACATAAGATTTCCATCGATAAAAGCTTTGTAAAACTCCGAATTTGGTACACTTTGGTAAAAGCACCAGCGTATTCAATAGGTTAACGTCCCGATTGGGTGAACAACACTCAAACGTAACTCAATCAAACAACTCCTCTGTATAAAATACTGATTCCTACTGAAGACAATTCAGTAGGAATCAGTATTTTATTAGGTAAAGCGAGCTCCATGGCAAACCAGTACACCCTTTAACTATTATAATTAGAGCGAGAGACTCATATTTCAACGCCTTAATGAAGCTGAGTTTTAGAGCGTAAAATCAGACGCAGCAACCGTTATCCGGTGAGTCAGGCCAGATAGGCGTTTATTAATTGACACAACAAGGAGAAGAGTCTTTAAAGGTATGGAATTCGTGGTAACTTTCTGGGTTCAGTTCACCATAAAACATTTAAACTATTCATTGACATATTTTTTACAATGTATATTATTAAAGTAATTATATATGCATGTTGCACTTAGAAGATGGGTGACACATTAGCTAACGAATTTAATTTTACATGGTAATTTGAAAGGAGGAAATAGTATGCATTTTCCGGTTTCCGGCGTCGATGTATTACCCTTTATCCCCCCGTTGGTAGCATTTCTGGTATCGACTTTGACGGCTTCTGCTGGGGTGTCTGGTGCTTTTCTGTTACTACCGTTCCAAATGAGTGTCCTGCATTATACTAGTCCCTCAGTGAGTCCTACTAACATGATTTACAATATAGTGGCCATCCCCGGCGGTCTCTACCGCTACATCAAAGAGGGCCGCATGGCCTGGCCGCTAACTTGGGCTGTGGTTATTGGTACACTGCCAGGCGTATTCGTTGGAGCTTGGGTACGTATCCTCTACTTGCCAGACCCCAAAGTCTTTAAGCTCTTTGTGGGCGTAGTGTTATTATACCTAGGCTACCGGCTTTTGTCCGAAGTGATGGGCTGGAATAAGAAAGTTAAAGAGCAAAGTAAAATCATGCAGAACAAGTTTGCCGAACAAGTGGCTAAGATGAAGGCAGAAAATTCCGGCCGCATGGCCTCTGGTCTGCCGACGGAGGCAGTGGTCAAAACTAAGATCGTTTCTTGGAAGAAGATTGAGTATGAATTCTGGGGTGAAACCTATTCCTTTAGTGGAATAACCATTTTGAGCCTCTCTCTGGTAGTGGGTTTAATTGGCGGTATCTATGGCATTGGCGGGGGGGCCATCATTTCCCCCTTCTGTGTGGCTGTGCTGGGTCTACCCGTTTATACAGTGGCCGGTGCTGCTTTGGCAGGTACCTTCATCACCTCCATTGCTGGGGTTACCTTCTACCACATTCTAGCTGCAAGCGACATAGCGGGTGGTGCCATAGTGGCTCCGGACTGGATGCTAGGTGTACTCTTTGGTATCGGTGGTCTGCTGGGTACGTATGTGGGTGCCCGTATCCAGAAGTTCCTCCCAGATAGAATTATTAAAATTGTCCTAACTTGTCTAGTTTTGTTCCTGGCCGTTAGCTACATTGGACAATATTTCTTCTAAATATGCTGTTGCCTCATCCCAACCGTTGGGGTAACCTGATGGGAGGAATTCCCTTACTATGGGGTATTACTAAATAGTCAGGGTGTGATATGATGGTTACCGGTAAAATAACTTTGGTTATTGTTGAAGAGGACAAAAAAGGTCTGCAACAAATACTAAGACAGTTAGCAGGTATTTTACAATACCTGATCCTGCACAGGGAAGCTACTATTCTTTATGACTCCCAAAAGATATCCTATGATCGGATTTTAGAAACAGTTCTGCAGGCCAGTTACCACATCAGCAGGTTTTATGCGATTGAGGAAGAAAGTTAGATGTAGAAGGAATTCGAGGTGAAAACTGTGAAAGAAGAAGCGCAAAACCCTGCCTTTGCGTATATCGCTGGTCGTATTGATAAAATGTTGGTACCAACTCTGCTTTACTTTCTGGCTAATAAGCCCGCTCACGGGTACGGTTTAATTCAAATGGTTAACGAATCAGGCTTCTCGGAAATCGAAGCGGACCCTGCCACAATTTACCGCAACCTGCGTCGAATGGAAGAAGACGGGTTAGTCATTTCTCAGTGGGAAACTGAGAACACTGGTCCCGCCCGACGTGCCTACCAGTTAAGCCCTGAAGGTCACCAAGCTTTAGATTACTGTGTGCAGTTAATTACCGACAAGGTAATTAAAATGCAAGTATTTCTAGAACAGTACCAACGGGAGGTGAAAGAGAAATGAGTAATCCGCAAACCTTAAAAATATTACACGCTGGGGCATTGCGTAAACCGGTCGTGGAATGTGCCAAGTTATTACATGAAGCGCGTCCAGGACTAGACATTCAACTAGAATCCTGTGGTTCACGAGCCTGTGCAAGACAGGTGCGTGAGGGCAAGGTGGTGGATGTTCTTGCTCTGGCAGACCCTATGCTCTTTGATGAGCTGCTTGGACCCGAGTATGTAGACAAATACTACATTTTTGCCAACGACCAAATTGTACTGACCTATGACGAATTTTCCAAGGGCGGTGGGGAAATTGACGCTAAGAATTGGTTTGATATCTTGCTTCGTGAAGAAGTAACCTTTGGAAGGTCTAACCAACATTTAGACCCCTGCGGCTATCGTACTCTGATAGTCTGGCAGTTGGCGGAGCAATATTACGGACGGCCGGGTCTTTTTGGACAACTAGACCAGAGGTGCAGGGGGGATTTGATTTATCCCAAATCTTATGATTTGGCTTCTGATGTACTTGTAGGAAAACTAGACTATGCTTTTGAATATCTCTGCGTGGTCAATCAGTTTGGCCTAAGATATCTAACTCTGCCGGAAAAGATAAACCTCTCCAACCCCGCCCATGCGGACTATTACCGCCAGTCCACCGTGAGTTTGCAGGGTAAAAATTCTGGAGAGATGATTACCATTCCTGGTGCACCCATTGAATTTGCCATCGCCATCCCGAAAAATGCTGAAAATCCGGCACTGGCAAAGGAGTTCCTAGATTTGATGTTGAGTAAAAAAGGTCAGCAAATTTTAGAGGACTGTGGACTGATCCCTTACTAAATCTTTGAGCTCGGGCACCCGGACTCTTATTCATGGATCATTTCCCAGTGAAGACCAATTACCCCGGTCCGGCGCGACCCACCAGATTTTCTGAGTGCGCAGAAGACAACAGCCACTGATCTCTGACGGATATGAGACTAATGGCTGTTGTCTTCTGCAATTTTAACTGATTATGCGATTTGAAAGCCTGTGAGATTCACGGTGTGTTTTTCTTCGGGTTTTTGGATTTTGCACCTCAGAATGGAACAACTTAGCAATTTACTGAATGTTCTTTTTTCATCTGTTGAAACTCTTCTGAAGAAATTTCACCTTTGGCATACCTCTCTTTAAGAACATCCAAAGCAGATTTATTTCTTCTTCCTTTCAGTTCTTCTCTTCTTTCAACATATTCACGAGAATCAGTGGCTGTTATTTTACCCTGGTTTGAAACCCTTCCCGGAGCTGCTCTTGTCCTGGGGGTTAAAGTGAAAGGAGGAGCAATGGCAATCTCCGGTTTACTGGTGTTGTTCATTAGCCTTATTGCCATTAGTGCGATCCGGGAACTGGACGTGGAATGTGGTTGTTTTAGTGGGGTGGAACGAACAGTTGGTTGGCAGGCAATTACAGAAGATACCGTCATGTTAGCTGGGGCTCTGTTCCTACTGGTCCTTGATCGTATCAAATTGACACCCCAGCGGATCTTCTCCCAGCCAAAAGAGATCCCGAGGAGGAAATAAGATGCGCAATATTACATCTCAATGGCTATTATCTCTGCTGCTTATGTTAACATTACTAATATCCGGTTGTTCTACGAGGTCACAAAACGACGCCTCCATTGATATGCCAGCAGAGAAACCGGCGAAACTTCAGTTTCGTTACGCCCTCTGGTTTTAAGTGATGTGTTTCCCGTGACCCCATATTCGACGCGAATGTGTATCAGATTTAATTAACCTTTATGAATACATAATTACTGGAAATACCGGATTGACTGAAACTGGGATGAATAAAACTATCAGTATTACTAAAATCATTGGAATTTCCACAAATACGAGAAATACCCAAATTAGAAATTTCTAAACGATTTCCATTTAATACAAAATTGTCATCTTCAGCCCAACTGGAATTCACGATTCTTATCCTTGTGGGATTACTGAATGAATATTTTTTTTTATAAATATTAGTATATCCAGTGAGTACTTCAGTTTCTTCTAATGTACCATCATCATGAAATTCCAAAGTATGTTTTCCATCAGAAGTCTTCCATATACCTAAAATTTCCTGTTGCACTTGTTGAATTGTCAAAATAGCTGCTGGATTCACGTCTGCGACTGTAACTGTAGCTGTAGCTATTACATTAATTATATTTGATTCAGCAATTGTACCAATAACAATATAATTTCCTGCACTTGTTGGTTGACTTAATGCCCTGCCCGCCCAATTGACATTAACCATTTTAGATGTCCCATCACTCATTGTAGCAGTTACTGTAGAAGGTAACACCGGAGCAGTTCCTGCTGTAGTAGTTACATTAACAGCACTTACGTGGCTTACAGTAATAACCTGTCCTTGTCCCAACTCTTGTATCACACTATCAGGAACAACAGCAGTTCCTCCAAATACATAAACACTAGGATTATAATTACTACTACCATTATTACTAGCGTTTACTAATCTTTGCTTATAATAACTTTTTGTATCATTAGGTGAAGCATCATTCACTAAAATAATAGGAGCAGATATTTTTGAAGCTAGAGCACTTCCACTTAAAGCATCTGGAAATTGCTCACCTGAAGTTACGATTGTATTATTTAGATTAAAAACACTCTCAAATTCCTTGTTAACAGCAATATTTCTGCTGTATCGATCGTTTCCTGAAATCCTTTCATAATTTGGAAATTGATTAGCAATATTATCATTAATTTCATCTGAATTACCTATAACATAGGACTTTACGATACTTTTATTAGAAGATATATAATCCTTAATAGAGTCAGGGATATTATTATTGGGTACTAGAATGATTGGATCTCGTTTTATCGAGGCAATCGGAGAAATTGAAAGTGCATCCGTGAAATCATCAGATATACAAACAAATATTATTGAAGGTGTTGAAGTGACTTGTTTAGCTACTGCAATTGCGGTTTCATATTTATCATTTCCAAATATTCTATTTGTAGTTATTCCCATAGATTGCAATTCTGTATCTACTGATGATGAAATTACTTCTGTACCACCTATAATTGTGACATTTCTGTTTTTTAAATCAATTAATGCTTGTCTGGTAATAGGTGTAAGTGATGTACTCTCAGTAAGTAATATTGGAGCATCATATTTCTTTGCTAATGGTGTTGCTGTGAGGCTATCGGAATAATTACCTCCATATGTTAAAATGCAGTTTGATGAACCATTAGGCCAACCTTGTTTAGCGATTGCAGATGATGTGTCATAGCGATTTTGACCTGAAATTCTATTAATTATTGGAGAAATGGTTGTTGAGCTAATTGTAGCTAATGTTGGTTGTACAGATGAGAATGTGAATAATGTGGTAAGAAATACGGATATCAATTTTTTCTTCATTTATGCATTTCCCCTCTTTTAATGTTTATCTTGATAGTATTTGCTAATGGAGCCATTCCAGGTAAAGGCGGGACGCTGCCTAGAGGAGACACATTAATATGCCAATAGCCAGCCAGTAAACTACCAAGAGCTGCTATACCGAGACCCAATAAAGCCCCAATCAGCACCTGAGAGAACAGTTCCAGAATTAAGGCCCGATGGATATCACGCCGAGACCAACCCAGAGCTTTCATGGTGCCGAATTCCCCAATTCTTTCCCATATGATGGCAGCCAGGCTACGGTGGACAAAAAGCACACTTAGCACAATGACTAGCATAGCACCCGGCCAGGCAAGTTTATCTAAAGGGCCAATATGCTGTCCAACATAGCCAAGCAGGCTTCTATCAACACATTATACCCATAAACACAAGGCCTTGGGATGTATGCTAAACGTGAGAGGTGCTTGTCCTGGTTGTTCGCCGTCGATATCAAGCAGAGCCGTTTCGACAGTCGTGATAACAACTAATCGTCCACGATACACTGTGACACCAGGGATTTCGAGGTGCGTCCCCTTATAAATCTTGGGTAAATGTCGCAGAAGCATTAGTGTTGAAAAATCACCCAAGCAGACCACATCAAATAACCCATCATCAATTTTTGCATGAGGCGCAATCATCATTCCTCCGCCGATATAACGACCGTTGGCCACCATGATGCTGTTTAAGCGTCCTGCAAAGATAAGATTTCCATCGATTTCGCAGTGCATAATTTTATTGCGATAACGAAGAATACTCAGAACCGAACCAATTAGGAAGGACAGTTTTCCCCCCAACAGTTTGCTTTGCTGATTGACACGAGCGACGGTCTCTCCTCCTAGGCCGACGTCCGCAACATTAAGGAAATATCGATGAGTTTGCTGTCTGTGTTCGTCTTGAAAGAGAACTTCTCCCACATCGATTAAGCGTTTCTGGCCCCGTCCTAAGATCTCCAAAAAGCCCTCAATCCCTCTAGCAATCTGTAGTGTGCGAATTAAGTCCCCTCCAGTACCATGGGAAAAGAGGGCAAGCTCAGCCTCACAATTAATCTGTTGACCGTTTGAGAAAAAACCATTTACGACCTCATTCATGGTCCCGTCTCCCCCAACGGCTATAATATGCGTATAGCCCTCTTTCAAGGTCCTTCGCGTAATCCGTATAGCATCTCCAGGCTCGGTCGTATATGCAAAATCAATTTGATATCCGTCTTCTCGTAGTCGCCTTAAATACTCTGGCCACCGTTTCCTCGTGCTACCATTGGCGGATTGCGGGTTAACGACGGCAAACCAGCGCTCGTTTTTTAACATTGAGAAAACTCTCCCTTTTCAACAGGCTTGATCCAATCGTGAGACTCCCACTTCTACAAGTGGGAGTGGGACCCTGCACTCTGCTTCGGTGGGGGTAGACTCCCCCACCGAAGTCTCGATGTTCAAGTTTAGTTGAACGAGTTCACTTCTCATCAGACAGATCGTATTCGGGCTATACGGTGCATAACCTCAGCTTTAATCTTGTGAAGATTATCTTCTGCCTCTGTGAAGGTGTCTGATTTTATTGAAAAGTAAAATTTTATTTTGGGTTCAGTACCAGAGGGGCGTACCATGACAAATCCCCCACCATTAAAGGAAAATCGTAAGACATTCGAACGTGGTAGTGTGAGTGGATATGCTAGCCCTGTCGAATTATCTTTACCGATCCGTTGTTCATAATCATCGAATTTTTCTATCTTGGTGCCACCCAATTCATGGATTTCTTCCTGACGAAGAGCGTCCATTATTTTTGCTATTTCTTTTTTACCCTGAATGCCCTCCAGAACGAGGGACACTTGGTCATCCAAGTAAAACCCAAATTGTTTATAAATACTCTCCAGGACATCAAAGAGGCTGCGGCTTTCAACCTGTTGATAATATAATGCCGCTTCTGCCAAGAGGACAGAAGCAATAATTGCGTCTTTATCTCGGACAAACTGTCCAGCAAGATACCCGTAACTCTCTTCGAAACCAAATTGGAAAGTTCCCCATCCTCCTTCTTCCATCTCTTTTTCCTTTTCTGCAATGAATTTAAATCCAGTCAGTACGTTCTCTACACGTACCTTAAAACACCTTGCAACCTCATCCGCCAAATCGGTTGAGGCAACTGTTTTTACGATCGTTGCATTATCTGGCAGGGTTCCTAAGGCCTTTTTTTGAGATAGGATATAGTAGGTTAGCAATACCCCAATTTGATTTCCTGTGAGCTGTGTAAAGTCCCCTTGAGAATCACGTAAGACCACTCCTAAGCGATCAGCATCCGGATCAGTCGCTAAGAGAAGATCGGCTTGCATTTGGTTCCCGTATTTCCGAGCGAGTTCGAACGTCGCTGGAATTTCTGGATTTGGGTAAGGGACAGTCGAAAATTCTGGGTCAGGGAGCTCCTGTTCAGGTACCACGGTAACCGAACTGAAACCAAGTTCTGCCAAAGCCCTTCGGACAAGTATGTTTCCAGCTCCGTGCAGAGGCGTATATATGATACGAAGTTCTCTCCCTTTTTTCAAGTCAAGATCTGGATGCAGGGCAAGTTTATGAACACGAGCTAGGTAAGGCTGATCTATTTCCTCGCCGATGATTTCCAGTAAACCGCTGTTCTTGGCCATCTCTATCGGCATAGGTTCTATGTCAAGCCAATTTTCCCTTGCTTCGATACGAGCAAGAATTTGGTCTGCTTTCACTGGAGGAACCTGTCCACCGTCCTCCCAGTATACTTTATAGCCATTATAGGCTTTAGGGTTATGACTAGCCGTTACCACAATTCCTGCTATTGCCTGCAATTGCCGCACGGCAAAAGAAAGCTCCGGAGTTGGACGAAGCGCATCAAAAAGATACGCCTTCACTCCGTTCCGAGCGAGAACCAAGGCAGCTTCGAGGGCGAATTCCGGTGAATATTTCCGAGAGTCATAGGCAATGACTACCCCACGTTTCATACCCTCCGCTCCATGATCGCAAACACATTCGGCCAACCCCTGAGTTACTTTCCGTATGACATATTTGTTCATACGATTAGTTCCTGCTCCAATAACTCCCCTTAATCCTCCCGTACCAAATTCCAAATCTGCATAAAAGCGGTCCTCAATTTCTTTCAGATCGGTCATTTGACCAAGTTCTTGCCGTGTTTCTTCATCAAAGTAGAGGTCTTCCGACCATAAATGATAGCGTTCTTGAAAGTTCACCTGATTAACCTCCTTCATCTTTTGTAAAACAGACATTGGATAATCTTTACTATTTACGTGAGTATAGCATACTCCAACTGGTAAGAACAAATAAAAACCTCAGTCTAATACTGAGGTGATAAGGCTGGAGAAATTATGATCCCGACAAGTCCCGGGCCTGTATGAACTCCCATAACTGGGCTAATCTGATTAAATAATAATTCATTAATGTTGGGGATTTCGCGTGCTTTCTGCCACAAATTCCGAGCTTCCTGCTCCGCTCCGCCATGAACAATTGCAACGTTATAGCGTCCTCCCTGAGTGCTTTCTGTCAAAATATCATATAACTTTTTAAGAGATTGATCTCTGCCGCGGACTTTTGAAGACGTTATGTATTTTCCTTCAGAATTCACGGAAATGATCGGCTTGATATTTAAAAGCTCACCGATGGTGCCAGAAACGTACCCAATACGTCCACCGCGTTTAAGATATTCTAGTGTAGAAAGTACAAAATAGATTTTTATACGTTGTGAAACGGTCTTAGCAACATTAATCACGCCCTGAAAATCCGTTGAGTTGCGAAGCTTGCGAGCTGCTTCCAGAACCGGAAAACCCAACCCCATGGAAAGCGCTTTTGAATCCACAACTTCGATAACCATCTCTTTATACTCTTGGGCTACCTGACATACCGTCTCAAAGGTCCCACTTAAACCACTAGAAATATGCATAGAGAGAACGTGTGTGACATTAGAATCCTTTAACCGCTTAAACAGATTCGAAATTTCAGACGGAGAAGGTAAAGATGTTGTAGGCACCTCAATATCCATATTTTTATAAACTTCATCCGGACTAATATTAACCCCATCAAGATATTCTCGATCTTTGTACACAACGTGCAAAGGAATGATCTCGATCCCAAAATCCTTAATCATTTCCGGAGCTAAATCACTCGTACTGTCTGTTACAATCGCAATTTTAGGGACACTTATCGGCTTTGAAGTTTGTAGCATGAGACACAGTTCCTTTCCATCGTGCAATATTACAGAATAATATAAGTATACCATAATATTTAACAGTTTGAACAAGCAAGTTTTGCGATTTCAGGATAACGTCAAAGCCTGTGTGGCTCGGCGTACGTCGCCTAAGGCAGTCGGATGTTCAATAATCTTCCCAGCTTGATCAACCCCACGATAGAGACAGGGTTGGGCGTAATGAATATCTAACATATGAAAAAAAGTTTGAATAGAACGTTCCGCACATTTAAACACATCCACTTTTTCTGTACCAGCGACAGAGAGAAAAAGACCGATGCGCTCAGGACCAGAAGGTTTAATCAGGGATTGATGATGGAGGTATTTGCGTGCCCAAAACGGTTGCATCCGATCAATCATGATTTTCGCTTGGGCATTTACCCCCATAAAAAAGATAGGGGCGGCTATGATAAGGCGATCAGCTTGGATCAGCTTTTCTTGGAGCTTAGGGACATCGTCTTTAATTATGCATATCCCTTTAGCTGAACAAGCATTACATCCTTGGCAGGGATTAATGTTGAGGTCAGAAAGATACACCAACTCAGTCATATGACCCTCTGCCTGGACAGTTTTCATCGCTTCTAAAAGTAAACGAGTTGTGTTGCCATTGCGTCGTGGGCTACAGGCTATACCAAGTACCGATAATGTCATAAGTTCGTCAACTCCATCCTATGTAGAATATTATTGTTAAAGAAAACTTGGCTTGCGCCAAGGATGGCATGATCCGTGATAGCCGAGTGTCCCTGTAGCCCGAAGACACTGTCTTCGCACGTATTAACCTTCTTGCAGGAGGGCGAGAAGGGACCTTCCAGAAAGTATATATACGTGAGTTTATACTTCCTGACTAGTTCAAGTATAAAAGCGAGCTTCTTATTCTATAAAGAAACTCGCTTTCATATTTGACTCTTAATGAATGGATCAAAGCAAATCAGGTTACAATTTAGGATTAGGATCTGGGTCAAAATACCGCTCCCTTTCTGTAACTACTTATCCTTCTTCATGAACTAGTCTTTGAATCTGTGTGGGCTGAATAGATTCTAGTCCAACAGACTCTAAAATGGCATTAATCATTAATTGCTCTTTTTGTGTCATAGAAACTCCTCCTTCCAATTGTATAGAACTTTATTATACACTATATTCGCAGTAATTACAAGGTTCGGTTTATTAAAGTTACTATTTAGAAGTAAGACTTCAGGCGCTGGCCAAGGATGGCGTGAAGGGACCCTGTATCGAATGTTTTGACGAGAACCGACCCATATTTTCATTAAAACACCGGGCCTTAATTATCTATGCATATGGAAGCAAGTTTATGTCAGTTCAATACACATTTCATATTGTTTTGCACTTGGGTTAATTCCCCAAGTTTTGAGATAATCAGTAATCTGGTCTTCGGGTTGATTTGTCAATGACCATGAAGTGCCTTTTCTCCGGATAATAGTGGAAATCACATCTTCTGCTCCGGCTGCAGTAGTACTCCAGGCATCTATTAAGAGAGTGGCTTTATCCCCTGCAAACATGGCACCAGCAGATCCAGTCGAATTCATCACCGCTGATATACTAACATGACGTCTAAGATACCCCTCTCTTCGCTGCCATGCCGGCTTAAATATAGCTTGGCGCTTATCAAAATACTTTTCAAGGGGAGTAACTTCAAATGGAAGTGGCACAAAAATCCTATTATAATCAATCATATTTTGTACACGATAAATATTGAGCAGTCGCAACTTCTTGAAACCGACAGACTGATAGACTTTACGTGCATGGTTTTGTTCCAAAACCTCAAGGTAAATGCGTTTTAAACCAATTCGTCTAGCTACTTCAAGTTCTACACGCATTAATGCTGTGAAAAGGCCTTTGCGACGATAGTCTGGATCAATGCAGGCCCCAGCAATCCAACCATCGGTCCCGTCTAATGACAGCAAAGCAAACCCGGCAATCTGACCTTCCACAAAGATAGCCATAGAATGTTGCAAAGAAACTTGGCTTAGGTCAAGCCAACCCCTCATATGCTCAGGTGTATATGACATATCGTAGTAATACCCTTGCCAACAGCGGTTCCAAATCTTCGTCATTTCATTCAAATTGATATTTATCAGCGCGGCTATTCGAATATTTTTCACGATTAAACTTCACTTCATTTTCTTCAATGTTTAATACCATTATTCCTTGCACCCATTCCAAGGATTACCAAAAGTGAACTCGTTCAATAAAGGAATGGGGTTTAATAAAGGCGAATATATAACTTTCGCATAATATCGAGGAAAAAGCAAACTTAATCTATAGAAAGCGGGTAAAGTATGAGAAAGTCTGTCATAACAACTGAGGAACTGCAGTTTGCCTTAGAACTGCTTGATTTTATTAATCAAAGTCCATCTTCCTTTCATGCTGTAGAAAGTGTAAAAAGGATATTGGATCTGGAAGGGTTCAGAGAGTTGCCTCTTGAAGAGAAATGGTCATTGAGTCAAGGAGGAAAATATTTTGTAATTCGAAATAGTTCAGCCTTAATTGCCTTCATTGTCGGCCAAGGAGAGCCAGATTTGAATGGATTTCACCTTATTGGCGCACATACGGACAGCCCCAGTTTCAGAGTCAAGCCTTTATCTGAAATACCCATAGAAGGACATTATCTGAAATTAAATGTGGAGACATACGGAGGCCCTATTCTCAATACATGGTTGGACCGCCCACTATCTTTAGCTGGTCGGATTGTTCTGCGTGGAGAATCCCCTTTCGCACCTCATATCAAACTTTTCCGCAGTGACCGTCCGTTACTGGTGATACCCAATCTTGCGATCCATATGAATCGGAAGGTTAATGAAGGAGTTGAATTAAACAAACAAAAAGACATGCTACCGTTATTGGCACAAATTACGGAGGATTTACGAAAAGAAGGTATTCTACTTCATCATCTTGCCGAGATCCTGAACTGTCCACCAGAAGATATTTTAGACTTTGACCTTTTCCTCTATGAATATGAGAAAGGTTGTTTGGTCGGACTTCAACAAGAGTTTATCTCAAGCGGACGGCTTGATGATTTGGCGATGATCCATGCTGGTACTTGGGCCCTTGCTAAGGCAAAGCCCGCTTTAATGACGCAGGTTCTGGCCTGCTTTGATCATGAAGAATGCGGCAGCACCTCCAAACAAGGAGCAGCTTCTCCATTTCTCGCCCATGTTTTAGAACGAATCCTCTTAGCACAAAATAAAGACCGAGAAGCATATTTTCAGGCCTTGGCGCATTCGTTTTTTATTTCAGCAGATATGGCCCATGCACTGCACCCCAACGCCGGAGAAAAGCATGATCCGGTTAATCGCCCGATTCTCAATGGGGGACCAGTGATAAAAATAAGTGCTAATCAAAGTTACACGACCGATGCAGAATCTTCGGCTGTATTCGCGGCCCTCTGTCAGCGCGCCGGGGTTCAATTCCAGAAATTTGTTAATCGTTCAGATGAACGAGGGGGGTCAACCATAGGCCCGATCTCCAGTACTCATCTGGATATTCGTTCCGTAGATATTGGGAACCCCATCTTAGCTATGCATTCTGTACGAGAACTCGGGGGAGTTAAAGACCACTTGGCCATCGCAAACGTCTTTTCTGAGTTTTATAAAACCCGATAAGGATTACATCTTAGCTATATGTTCTTCCCACTCCAATTCATCTCCAAGTTGAGTATCCGTTGTTTTTCCCCATCCCGCTGGAAACTCTATGATACTTACGGCATTACGAATACGAGGTGAAATTTTCCAAGGTTGTAAATCATCAATAAGCCCACACACCTGACCCGATTGATCTATAAACCAAACTGAAAGCGTAAACTTCATACCCAGCATATGAATTTGCTGGCAAGGTTTTAGCCAAAGACCCTCTCCTGGTGCTAAGCTACTCCGACCTAAAAGTCCTCGGAAACGAGCCCAAAACGAGTCCGCTTTCCATACCCACTTCCCTACAACCTGCCCCGTCCGCCGATTATGTAATTTTCCAGATTTCATCGCTTGTTTCGTCCTTTCCAAGATGCTCGGCTCTAATAGTTTATATGAACAGTCTACGATAGGATTATAGATAGCAATATTAATAGTTTTACCTTAACATATCAATAATTTGGATAACTGCTGGCCCAAGAACAATAATGAATATGCTGGGAAAGACGAAAAAAACCAAAGGAATCATCATTTTGATTGGGGCCTTTTGGGCCTTTTCCTCAGCGCGTTGCCGTTGTTTCTGCCTGATCTGTAAGGCTTGATTGCGTAAAACGCCACCAATAGATATCCCCAGTTGGTCGGCTTGCACGAGAGAAGCAACAACATTGCTGAGGTCTTCAGCAGGCTTGTTGCGCCTCGCTAAGTCTCGTAATGCTTCCCGACGCGGACGACCCATCTTAATTTCCTGTAACACCCTCAGAAATTCTTCCGCCAGGACGCCTTTTTGTTTCTCCACAACTTTGAGCAATGCAGCATCAAACCCGAGCCCTGCTTCTACACTGACGGTTAGGAGATCGAGAACATCAGGCAACTTATGCTGGATTTCCTTTTGGCGCTGTTTAGCTTTCGCCTTCAACCAGGAATTGGGAAACAGATAGCCAATCAGGAAACCGATGATCCCCATTTCCAATCGAATTAGAAGTCCGGTGTCCATAAATGAAAATATCCCAAACAAAAGAAGTGAAAGTAGCACGCTCAGCGCGTATTTTAACCCATTCCATTCCGAATCTTCCCATTGGGCTGATAATCCGGCAGCGCTAAGCTTCGCTATCGTCTGTTCTCGTTTTCCTTTTGGAGCCCACCGTGTTAAAAGATGTGCAAATTGATGGAGCATCGGACGAAACATCCTCTCGCTTAGCGGGCGGATATCTTCTTCAACAGCCATTTCTCCCTGTCCCAAAGCCCGTGAAATTAGTTCTTGTGGTTTACTTTCTTGCTTACTGGAAAAGATTCCGATCAGAGTAAAACAGACGACACCAAATACACTAAATAGAATAATGGCTAATGGCATGATGGCTCACTCCTTTGTCCGTAGTTCGCCCAGCTTGAGGTAAGATGATGTTTTTGCGTCTTAGACCTCGATTGTAATGATCTTTCGGATAATTAAAAAGCCGATAAACTGGGAGGTCAGGCCTCCGGCAAGCATTGCCCAGCCGATCGGATTGCTGAACAGAACGGAAAGATAGTTCGGATTGATTACACTCAATGCAGCTGCTATACCAAATGGTAGGGCAGCTATAATATATCCAGACATCCGCCCTTGAGCGGTGAGCGTTTTAATTTCTTGCTGAATGGTAAGACGATCCTGGATCGTTGCATGAATATTCAGTAGTACTTCGGCCAAATTCCCTCCAGCTTGGCGCTGAATCAGCATAGCAGTTACGAGCAGGTCTAAGACATCACTACCAACCCGTTCGGATAAATGGATCAAAGCTGTTTCCGTGGCGGTTCCGTACGTCATTTCTCGCAAAGCAAGCTGGAATTCCCCTGAGATAGGGTTAGGCATTTCCTGACTGACCATTTCCATGGCTTGTAAGAGGCTAAAACCCGCCCGCAGAGAATTGGCCAAAACCAGCAATGCGTCAGCCAGTTGATTGTTAAATTGGCAACGTTTCTTTTTCTGGGCAGATTTTAACCATAACCGGGGAAGTCCCCCCCCGCTGATGGCAAAAAGAATCCCTCCGTAAATTTTTTGCGTGAGCATAAGGCCAATGAGGAAAAAGAGAACTGTTAAAAAAGATTGGAGAACCAAAAATTCCCCGCCTTTGAGTGGAATATTTCCACGGATTAGTTCGAGATCCATCCCTTCGCTCCAATGACGTGGAGCGAAACGCCCTAAGAGGGTGAGCAGGTGTTTAATGTCTCTTTTACTTGTCCCTGGATTTGACGGAGCACGCAACGCCGTAAACCGTCGAAGTTTGGCTTCAAGTGTCTCTTCACGGCGTGCAAGGGCAAGGATTCCGAGGTAGACCGCTAAAAATGTTGCGGCTACCGAAATGAGTATGATAGTGTTAGCCATCCCATTAACCATACTCGACCTCCTTACATCGGTCATCATATAAAGAACTATTAATTTGAAAATATATCGTCCGGAAGAATTTGCCCAGCAGAAATCAGTTTTTCAATAAAATGTGGTCGAATTCCGGTCGCTCGGAAATGCCCTTGGACCTTACCTTGTTTGTCAATCCCTGTCTGCTCGAAACGGAAAATGTCTTGAAGCACGATCACATCCCCCTCCATCCCAAGAACTTCAGTAATATGAGTAATTTTACGGCTCCCGTCCCGCAATCGACTCTGCTGGACAATGACATCTAGGGCACTGGAAATTTGTTCGCGAATTGCCCTAACTGGTAGATCCATCCCGGCCATTAATACCATTGTTTCTAAGCGAGAAAGCATATCTCGCGGAGTATTAGCGTGTCCGGTGGTCAGGGAACCATCGTGACCAGTATTCATGGCCTGTAACATATCCAGCGCTTCTCCGCTGCGGACTTCGCCCACAATGATGCGTTCTGGTCTCATCCGTAAAGCGTTGCGCACCAGATCCCGAATCATAACCGCCCCTTTACCCTCAATATTTGCTGGGCGAGTTTCCAGAGTGACGACATGGGTTTGACGGAGTTGAAGTTCAGCCGCATCTTCGATAGTAATAATACGTTCATCCTCTGGAATAAACGCGGAGATTACACCTAAAGTTGTTGTTTTCCCTGAGCCCGTACCCCCAGAGACAACAATATTTAAACGAGCTTTGACGCAAGCATTTATGAATTCCGCCATCTCCGCCGTCAATGTCCCAAAGCCTACAAGATTCTCCATTCCAAAGGGAACTTTAGAAAACTTCCTAATCGTAAGAATCGGCCCATTTAATGATAGTGGAGGAATTATCGCGTTAACCCTAGAACCATCAGGTAAACGGGCATCGACCATGGGCTGGCTCTCATCAATGCGCCGACCTAATGGGGCAACAATTTTTTCAATAATATGTAAGACGTGTGCATCATCGTAAAACGTGACCTCAGCCAGCTCAAGTTTGCCTTTCCGTTCGACATATACTTGATGAGGTCCGTTAACCATGATTTCATTTACACTAGGGTCTTGAAGCAACGATTCAATCGGACCAAACCCTAAGATTTCATCCATAACCTCTTGCACTAGGCGCTGGCGTTCCATCCGAGGAGGGGTTAACCCCAAAGCATCGGCCCGCGCGTCAAGCGTGTGCTCAACGAGCGGGTGCAGTGACTCGGAAGTGAGGTCTTGGGTGTTAGTCTTATCTAAAGCCTGGATAACTTCATGATGCACAGTACTTTTGAACTCACGCCAAGGGTCAATTTGTGGAGTGGGACGAACCATCCGAGACTCGTTCGTGGGCTCCTCAGACTGATGAATTTTCACTTTTTCTAAGCGTTTAAGCAAAGACATTTTCATCCCTCCTAAGGCACATTCAAGAAAATAACCAGTCAGTATGCCAGTCTATTTTGTGTCATACTGCGTCAGCATGTTCACCTAATAGCCCGCTATGAGGTAAACATACCTCCTTGTCTGACGCAAAATATCCATGGCATCTTTGACGTGTTATTTTCTTTCATATGCCTAAAATCCGAACACCCTACGAAGCCCTTTAATGGGACTTAGATTTTGTCGCCTCTGCTCCTTAAGCTCAAGGTTTGGGTCGACGTCTTCTGATGGAGTAAGTTTTTCCACCATGCTTCGAATCGCCTCGGAAGCCTTACTTTGTGGGTATGACGTTACAAAAGGCACGCCTTGATTGAGCGAAGCTACCAAGGCTCGCCCGTCGCTCGGAATCTTATAGCTAATTTTAAAATTTAAACTCTTCTCCACATCTCGAGGATCCATTCCCATTTCTTTACTAGTGCGGTTAAGAACAACCTGCACTTTAGGTGTATGATGAAGCCCCTCGATAACTTCAAGACTAAGTTTTGCATTTTTAAGAGTCGGCACATCCATGGCTACCACAAGCCAAATTTGAGTTGCCATATCAAAAGTTAAGAGACTAACTTCTTCAAACCGGCTGACGTTATCACAAATTATATAATCAAACCTTGTTTTAACCTCGCTAAGAATTTGTTCAACATGCTCAGCTGTGACTAGTTCGGCATATTCTGGGCGGGTTGGAGCAGCCAATACTTGAAGACCGGATGAATGAGTCAGAAAGTTAGATTGGATCTCGGAATATTTGATCGGTCCGGATTCTGTTAAGTCGGCCATCGTTCGTTTGGGCACTAGGTTTAAAAAGACCGCTACATCTCCGAATTGGAGGTTAAGGTCAATAAGAAGAACTTTCCATTTACCCGAACTTGCCAATTGAACCGCCAGATTGGTAGCTATCGTCGTTTTCCCGACGCCACCCTTGGTACTGAAAAATGAAATGATTTCACCATTTCGCTTCTTAGAGTCGTTGCACACCTTAGACTGTTCTCCCAGAGCTTCTTTTCTTTGTTGATCCATTTCATAAACCTTGGCGATGACGCTAGCCAGTTCGTCTCCGGCAAAAGGCTTGACAATATATTCTCGGGCTCCTGCCATCATGGCCCGACGCAAATAAGCATGCTCCTCTTGAACCGACATGATAATCACTGAACTTTCTGGTACGCGAAGAGTCATAAGCTCAGTTGTCCGTATTCCATCCATTTCGGGCATATTTATATCCATCAAAATAATGTCCGGCCGTTTCTCCTCAGCAATCAGTATCGCTTCGGAACCTGACCCTGCTTCACCCAGCACCTCAATATCGTCTTCGAATTGGAGAAGTCGCCGGATGCTGTCCCTAGTATCGCTGATATCGTCTACAATTAATACACTAATGCGTTTCATGTTAGGCCCCCCTTATTTATAGTGATTAAAATAGTTGGGATCCAAAAACACATTTCCGGTAACCGGAGCATCTTGCCTAATTTCCGTATTAACAGGGTTGCGTAATAACAAACGAAGACTTCCTTTTTCACTACCGAGCGTGACCGCCATCGCTTGTGGTACGCTTAACGCTAAAGTGTAAGATTTGGTTTCAATCTTTTTATCCCCACTTGTGCTCTCCCCCACGCTTAATACTAAAACGTCTTGAGCAGCTAGACTGGTTTCTGTTACGGCCTGTGAATTTGTGGAGGAGTCTTTAATGTCTATCGTCACGAGGATATCGACGTGATCTCCCGGTTTTACAGTATAACCGACCCCACTGACTAAACCAATTGGAATCGCCACCGCCCTTTTTCCGTCTGGAACGGTAAGAGCCGTTATGCTTCCTGCGGAGTTCCCATTTCCTGAATTTTGAGAATTTAGACGTTCTAGCATCGGACTGAGGAGCAAATCTCCAGCTGAGAGATTTAATAGGGCCACGGAACCCACGACATTTTGAATGGTTGAAAAACCGCCTTTGGGATATCCTTGCGTCGGAACATCCATAACCACCAACTGGCTGGCCTCAATGACAGAACGGGCCGGAATATTCGTCTTTACGACCACCAAAGGTTTGAGCGTGGAGTGTGGATTTCGCGTCGCTCCGTTCAAAAAGACATACATTGAGCCCGCTGCGATCAGCCCACAAATCAGTGCTAAAAGGAAAAAACCTTTACGTTGCATGTTTGTCACCCCTCATTAAGGTTACTTTAAATTTATTCTGACTAATTCTATTACGTTTGAGGCTGTTCAAGAGAAGGGTTAATTATCGACAAGCTTCGGTGTGTATAAACCGAAATCCGTACTCGCTACCCCATGTTCCATGTCCTGTTCTGTCTGTAACAGGTCAGTCAGGCTGGCCGTAGTATGGTCATTCGACGCAAGTGTTTTTAGAAACCAACCAGTTACGATGGAATCATTTCCGTTCCCAGCAACCCCTTCGAGAAAGAAAGCAGCAAAACCAACGATTTGCACTTCTTGAATGGAGTTCCCACTTTCGGTAATAATCCGAACAATAGGGATATAGATAATTTCCGGGGCATCCCTGTTATAGTCGACAAATGTATTACGCGGAACAGTTGTGTCACGACTTAACCTAGTGTTAATCCCGTCTGCCGTTGGCCCACTCATATTTCCGTGTTTGACATCCACAATTTGTCCCACACGCAAAGTTCCAGCATACCCGTTGGCCAAATCCGTTTGATATGTGTTTGCCCCTGTGCCACTCAGTTCTAAAGCACCGTACCAGCCGGGGGTTCCCGACTCTTCTCCAAATTTTATAACGACATTATTCTCGCTGTCATCAAGGTACCAACTGGAGGTTCCTGACCCTCCTCCAGATTTGAGGACATACTTCTGCCCATAGACAAAGTCTTGTTCCTGAATGCTGAGAGGAACAGCTCCGGATAGTTCTGTCGGTGGAACCATCATCGCCTTGGCGGAGACGGAAATCTGTTCTTCAGTAATCCCCCAGATTCGGGCAAAGTAGGTAGGAACTTGCTGAGTAGCTTGAACACAGATTTTGATATTGTCCGCCTCGAAGGTCACAGTAACTGTAGAAACCCCATTTTGACTGGCATAATCTCTTGCTTTTTGTTCTGCTTTATTTGGATCGTTCGGAAGTTCCTGCACGCCAGCGAGGGCCGCTGCATCAACCGAATTTTGAAGATGGGCCTTTTCGGCATACATTAAGCCGACATCTGTTACAATGGCACAGAGACCGAGCAAGACGGTTAACGCTAGGGTAACCAGCACGACAACGCTCCCGCGTTCATGCTGGTGAACTTCTGTAACACTAAACCATTGACGAAATAGTTGTTTAAACCATTGTAACTGAGATTTCCATTGGAATCGAGATATTATTTGAACCATGACCACTCCTCCGTTTTACAGAAATGGGCACTACTTGATTTTCCTATTCAAGGCGCATAATGATGCTAGAACTCACAACGACAGGATTGGGTATCACGTTACTGATGATTGGAATGATTAATTGAACGGGATAAGTGACCTGAACCGTTACCGCTTGGCCAGATTGACGATGAGCTTGCAACGGGGTGATTGTGATCGTTAGGCTCGCGGAATCAAGAGAAACTGCTGCATTATTGATGGAATTTGTAATATCCGCGTCTGATCCTCCGATGGTTGCGATCCGCCCGCCCGCCCGAGCGGCATTGCTTACTGCAATATACGAATAGCCAATGCGTCCCATCTCAATCACGCCAAACAGTAACAGGAAAAATAGAGGCAAGACAAGTGCCATCTCAACTAAAGCTTGGCCATGTTCTCCTTTTCTGAGTCTTCGAATCATGCCCCTCTCCCTCCCAAGGGCAAAATCAAAGCAATCAGTGTCCCAAGGGCAATCGCAATTCCGTAAGGAAATTTTTCTTGTCGCGCGTTGTTCACAGTTTCGATAAAATGCTGCGGTTTTTGAAGAATGGGGAGAAAGAGCAGGAAGTGCTTAAGAGTATTTCCCAAGACTTTACGGCGAACAAGCAAAAAGACTGAGATAAGACCGCCGATGACGGCTCCATATAGAAAACTTGTGAGGACAAAAGTGGCGCCGCCAAAAGCCCCGATCACGGCAAGCAATTTCACATCCCCCGCACCCATTCCCCCCATGAAATACGGTAGAAGTAATAAAACAAAACCAATAGCTGTTCCCAATAGACTGTTAGTCAATCCCGAAATGCCCCCCTGAAACGTATGGAGCAGGAGCGCAAGGAAAAAGGCGGGGACAAGCAATTTGTTATAGATCTTATGTTCACGCAAGTCGGTGAAGACTGCAATGCCTAATGTCAATCCAAGAGTAACTTCATTCAACCCCATAGTGCGCCCCTTTTTTTAGTAAAGAACCCTACTGCGGTCAGTAGGGTTCTAAGTTGTGTTGTAAATTATAAGAATGATTTTCTATTACGATAAAGCTTTAGTTTCGATAAATTTATTGGTTAGATATAAGGTTATTCATCTAGTACTTAGACCTGTTGTAATATCAGTAAATACTGTTACGATTTCGTCTTTCATCAATCCGAGAGATACAATAACTGCGATAGCTACTAGTGCTATAATAAGTGCATACTCGGTCATTCCCTGGCCCGCTTCATCCTTAAGTAGTCTCATTAACTTTTCTTTCATTTTTTAACCCCCCTTGTACTCTCTTATGAACAACTGTTTTATTGATTTCATTATAGACCCGTAATTGGCAATCGAATATACGTCAATAGTCACAATCGAAGGCGAAACAGTCCTAGTCATTAGTCCTATCTTTATATCTTTTGAAAAGCAAGGATTTTTGCCCTTTGTTACCGAGGGCGGCTTTAACCTTTTTGGTTTATAGTTACACGTGACGGCATAAGGGTCTGACTTAGTAGAACAAAACCAAAGTAGAGCCAAGAATGGCTCTACTTTAGTTTTGTTGAAATGCTGTTTCCTATCTTTTCTCTTTACCTACTTTCCTATATTGATACTTTACAGTGTTAAAAGACAACTCTGAATAAATGCTTTGGCATAGTTACTATGTACTGCCATGACTTGATCACGCTCTGGACTAAGTGGTATAAAAATCGCCACGATCATATTAAAATCATATATCCTTTCTCCGGAAGACTGACAAATTAAATAACCCCTCTGGTTGAATAATGTCTCGAGTTTCTGCATACCCAGGATACGATCTGGTTGCGTCTTAATATTTGCTCATCCCCCATCTTCCTAAATCAGTAAAAGTCTATCGGCTTATTATTATGCAATATAGCTTTAGTTTATTTATCATCCGCCATAAGAAGCCAAACCATATACTGTTTTTTTACTGACTAATGAGGATAATAATTTTGATAATTACCTAATTAATGGTATACATAATGGAATATTTTAACTAAAATTTGCTGTTGACATTTGACTTATATTGGTTTGTTAGTTATACTAAAGTAAACTCGTTAGTACTTGCGGATTTGCACAGACCTTCTCGATTGCCTAAGGCTATGGGAAGATTTTTCTGAACTTCCCATGTAGCGGGTAATAAAATTGCGGAGGTTTTTTTATGTTTAACGACAAAGTTTTAAGTTGTAAGGATTGCGGTCGAGAGTTTGAATTTACTGCATCTGAACAAGAGTTCTATGCTGAAAAAGGGTTTACCAATGAGCCTGGACGTTGCCCAGAATGCCGTGCTGCCAGAAAAGAACAAAACAGAAATAGCGGTGGTGGTGGTGGATATTCTCGTCAACCACGCGAAATGTTCCCTGCCATTTGTGCTACTTGTGGAAAGGAAACCACCGTACCCTTCCAACCTTCCGGTGATAAACCTGTGTATTGTCGTGATTGCTATCAACCTCGCTCACGTAATAATTGGTAAAATTATCATAGTTAAAACCTTCCCTTGCTTAAATGCCTGGGAGGGTTTTTCCTTTATTAAGATCAATTTTCACGTACTAAATTATCTGACCATGCTGACGCGACAAAAAATCCCCCACTCCATCTGGAAGGGGGTGAGTGATTGATAATTTCACGAGGGTATTACTTCTTTAACTTCTTCGTTCTCGACGAAATGTCTAGTTCTATTAGTTCATGATAAAGTTCCTTGCGTCGATCCGCCAGGAAAAAACTATCTCGCATCGAAATACGGTCTGGACTCCGAATAAGATTAATTCTATCCGCTGCAAGGGTAGCTGGTAGGATTCCTTCTTCCGCCAAGTTAGATTGACTACAAATGTCCCCTTTTGGGCCAATGACTAAGGATCCGCCACTAAATTCCTTAGTTTTCCCATTACTTCCTACCAAATTACATGCTCCAAGATATACAGAATTATCATAGGCTCTTGCTCCAAGATAACGCAACCAAATCTCTTTTCGATCCCCAGCTATCATCGGAGATGCATGGGGTGCAAATAATACCTCAGCCCCTTTAAGAGAATATATCGCAGCCATCTCAGGGAAATGCCAGTCCCAACAGATTCCCACGGCAAAAGTAGTTCCGTGTGCTGAAAAAATTGGAAAACAGGCACCCGGAGTAAAATAGTCTAATTCACTCCGACCCAAATGCACTTTACGATAAACCGAGGTCTCCTCTCCTGGAGATAAAATAACATGGGATATGAAGGGTTTCGGCAGATCTTTGTTACGTTCAACCAAACCCACTAACAGAGTGATCCCTAAGTCTTGCGAGCACTCGCTTAACCGGCTAATCCATGAACTCTGAAGTGAATCTCCCAGTTCTGATGCGTCTTGCGGGGAATATCCATTTAGGGCGCATTCTGGAAAGCACAATAGAGATATTTGCTGTTTTCGAGCAGCCTCAGCCATATGAGTTATTTTTTTGAAATTCCGTTCAGTCTCTCCAACTATGGATTCCATCTGAACGAGTCCAATCCGGCAGTCAGTTTTCAATTTTCTTGTCCTCGTCCTTCCCTACCGCTCTCTGAAGTCAGTGAATACAAAGTAGCTTATTCAAGGTCTTCTAAATCGCTAAAATCCTTACTTAAAATTTTCGATAGTAATCTGTGATCATGGAGGAGGTTGATCAAAAGACGCTCGTCTTTGGTCTGGTTAGTTTGAGCATTGGTGAGAATACTGAGAGGCCGATAAATAGGAGCGTCTTGGATTTTTAAAGTCTTAAATAGTTTTTGGTCCCCTTCCCTACTGACTGTCAACGCTGAGATAATAGTTATTCCAAGTCCAGCCGAGACCACTTGTTTGATTGCATGAGTACTTCCAAGTTCCATAGTGATATTCAAATGTTCAGGATCAAGCCCTCGATCCCTTATGGCCATCTCCATCACTTTACGAGTTCCTGAACCGTTCTCTCTTGTCACCAAACGCTCATGTGGGAGTTCTGCTAAAGTAATGCTTTTTCTTGACGCCCAGGTGTGAAAATAGGGAAGAACAACTACTAACTCATCTTCCCAAAACTTTTCCACATTAAGATCCTTATGACGGGGAACTGGCCCCTCAATCAAACCAATATGAAGTTTTTTCTCTAAAACATCTTGCGAAATCGACTCGGTATTCGCGATCTTTACTTTGAAATCAACATCAGGGTGAGTCTTATACAGATAGGCAAGAATATTTGGAAGAATATATTCTCCAATAGTTAATGTGGCTCCCAGATAGATTAGTCCCCTCTGACCTTTGGCTAAAGCACTAATCTGCTCTTTGGCACTCGAAAGAATGTCCAAAACACTTCGAACATGTGCATAGAAAATTTCGCCTTCTTTAGTCAGTGTTACCCCTTTATTAGTACGGTCAAAAAACCGAGCACCATACTGGTTTTCCAAATTCTGAATCTGCAAACTGATGCTGGGTTGACTCATATGTAGTTTCTTAGCAGATAACGTAATGTTTTTTGTTTCTGCTACATCTTTGAATACTAGTAGGTGTTGTTCCATGATGAATTATCATCCTTCCTAGATCACCTATATCCATGATAATTGCCACTCTATCAGATCATGTAAAAAGACTTTAAGAAAAATTACACAAGAAAAAGTAATAATGTCTTGAATCATTTAATCCAAATAAATAATATCTTTAACATATCCAAATATTATGTTTGGTATTGTATATCTTTATAATACCATCAGTATAAGGATTTAGCTAGACAAGCTTGATAAAAAAATAAATATTCTTTAAGGGTTGTACGCTTTCGGTGACTATCGTGTTCAAGATTAGAGCATCGCCATGGATGGCAAGGCGCCGTGATGGCTGAGTATCCTTGTAGCCAAAGATGGCGAGAAGGAACCACCTGCGGTTGGTCGAATGCCAGGCCATCCATTTCTGCCCTAATGGAAAACAGTAGTTTATTGTCCAGCTACTTTCTCAATATGGGCCCACTTACCCTGGTTATAAATGGTTGCCAATCTGACCATGCGTTCTGCCCATTCGGGACATCCCAGCGCATGAATATGGTTGTAGCAGGCAAATACGTTATTGTAACAAATCCCGTCGTGTTGTCCATCGATTCCAGACCCTCGCTTAACACTCAATCCAAACTTCACATTTGAAGCCAAGTTAATCACTCGAGAATTATGAAATTCATGACCTTTAATCTCCGTCTTTTCCACGAACCAATTCTGGTCTGGATTCGCTTCCATAATCGTATAACCATGTCCTTGGGGCTTGCTCTCCATTTGAGTATCAAGTGGAAGCAAACCAACCATCTCAAAATTATGAGATGGAGTCATAATTGAGCGACCTAGATACATAAGCCCTCCACACTCGGCGTAAATTGGAAGGCCCATTTCTCCAGCCCGTTTAATTTCTCTTCGTAAGGTTCTATTTTCTTCAAGCTCAGCAGCGAAGACCTCTGGGAAACCCCCTCCAATATATAGCCCGTCTAGATCTTCGGGGAGTTGGCTATCTATAAGAGCGTTAATAGGAACTACATCAGCCCCCTTATTTTTGAGGGCTTCTAAGTTTTCTGGATAATAAAAACTGAAGGCTGCATCCTGAATAAAGCCAATTTTTGGTGTAATACTTCTATGATTTTTGGAATGTATGGAAAGGTCAGGCCCAAAAGCACCCTCATATTGAGGTAACTCAGGTGCGCTTTGAGCTAAAGTTAGCACCATATTTAAGTCGACATGTTCACAAATGACATCCGCGAGATACTCTAGTAAACTTTCAGTTTGATGCATTTCTCCATTGGTAACTAGCCCGAGGTGTCGATCAGGGATAGCTAAATTAACATCCTTGGGAATTGCCCCTACTATCGGAATTTTGCAAAACGCTTCTATAGCTTCTCGAGCCATTTTCTCATGACGGGCTTGTGCTACTTTATTAAGTACTACCCCGACAATCTGAACCTCTGCATCAAAATGTTGATAGCCCATCACGATGGCAGCAATACTTCGAGTTATACGAGTTGTATCTACCACTAAAAGCACAGGCGTACGGGTTACTTTGGCGATTTCAGCCGTAGAACTGCTGCCCCGCAAGTCTAGGCCATCATATAATCCCATCGCACCTTCAATAATTGTTATCGCTTTGCCCGAGGATTGATGAGACACAGAAGTACATATCTCTTGTTTTCCCATAAAAAAGGAATCCAAGTTTCGGCTGGTACACCCAGCTGCGGCCGTATGCCAACTCGCGTCAATATAGTCCGGTCCCTTTTTAAAAGGCTGAACTGCAATTCCTTGCCTGGCAAAAGCTCTTAGTAATCCCAAGGTAAATGTTGTCTTCCCACTTCGCCCCTGAGGTGCTCCGATTACTAAGCGAGGGATATTATTTATACTTTGTTCATTCTTGCTGTCCATGGCAAATTACACCTACACCTTTCTTGGAGTCGAATTCAGGAGGAATAAGCGAACTTATAGTTATATTTAGAGATCAATTATATTTGCTACAAACCACAAATTGTTCCCCAATGTATGCAGTTAAAATGACCATCCTAAGCCCATCCCTAACATGCTAGATTTTATGAATCAGCAGAAACAGGGGTATAGGACATTTGGATGGTCAATCAGGATATAAAGCAAGAATTTTATTGATTAATAATTACAAAATCTCTTGATGATTAATCTGGAGTTTGTACCTTACCTTTTAAGCAAATAAATGTGGTTGTAATGTAAAGATATTCAACAAGATCTTCTGCTGTAAGTTCCTTTACTGCGTTATCCACATCACTTTTTGTCGCACCAATAGCTACTGCAACGTCTCTGCTCTTAGCTTTTTGGACTTTCGCAAGGTATTCTAGAACCTTGGCTTTGACTTCGGGATCTGCTGGTCCTCTTGCCATTTTAAATACCAACTTTCTAAATTTTTCCCTCAGATTAGTACTTGAATGCTGCAGACGTACGGAAGGTTTCTCTGGAGAATATATAATCGTCGATCAACATATCTGAGAACGGTAGTTCAGCCATTGTGAAGAATTTTTCCCAGCCGATCCGCTCAACCCATTCTCCAATCCGTTCTCCCTTTTGAGCATTAGCAATCCAAAGTTCTATAATTTTACGGATTGCTTCAGTCGTTTCAGGCCAACGTGGAGCATTATTAGGCAGGAACGGGATCACCATACGGGAAAAACTAGGTGCCGAACGAGCATTAGATACTTTACCGCCAATGAGAATTGCAATACCGTCGTTTTTAGCATCATAAATTTCCATAGCTGGAGACATTGTATAGCAGTTACCACAATACATACATTTATCATTGTTAACGATAACGCTCTTGTTCTTGGGATCGGGACGAATAGCACCAGTCGGGCAACTAGCTACAAGACTTGGAATCTCTGTGCCCTTACGAATCTTTTCATGGTCAATTCTAGGAGGGGTCCGGTGAACACCGACAATCCCAATATCACTACAGTGAGTTGATCCACACATGTTTAAGCAGCACGCCAAACCCATTTTTAATTTGGCAGGGAGCTTCATGCTATTAAAATACTCATAAAGGTCATCCATAACTGCCTTAACTACACCCGAAGCATCAGTCGCTGGAGTGTGACAGTGTACCCACCCTTGAGTGTGAATGATATTGCTAATTGCTGCGCCCGTTCCACCAACAGCATATCCTTTAGCATCTAATTCATCAATTAACGGTTGAACTTTAGCCTCTTCAGATACTAAAAATTCAATGTTATTACGGGTTGTCCAGCGTAAGAATCCATCGGTATGTTTGTCAGCCAGTTCGCAAACGTCGCGAATAAAATCGATGCTGACCAAACGAGGAGTACCCACCCTGACACTGTAAAGAGCTGCGCCACTTTCTGAAACATGTTTAAGCACGCCCGATCTAGGAATCTCGTGGTATTTCCATTTTCCATAGTTTTCCTTAATAATTGGAGGAAGCATCTCTTTATAATTAGGAGGTCCTTGGTCTAATTTTGCCATTATTATCCACCTCTCGTTAGCTACTTAATTTTGCTTACTAAATAAAGCTGATTAATTAAAGTTCAACACTGGATGTGTCAAGGTCATCTTGGTTCCAGAAGACATATGGGTTAGCACGCGGACGGAAGACCATTTGCGGAACAGGTGCGATTTCTGTTTCACGGAGGAATTTGCCCATTCCTACGCGGTAAATTGTTTCCCCAATACGTTCACGGGTTTTACCATTTTCATCCCACCACTCCCAAATACGACGCATGAAATCTTTAAATTCTGCAAAATCATCTTCCGGATCCATTTTCATGAAAGGAACAATTACCCATGACATGAATGCAGACTGAACAATGGTGGATTTACCACCGATAAGAATTGTAGCACCTTTTTCTTTGCCTGCTTGAATAGCTTTCGGCATCTTATTAATACAATGCATACAACGCGTGCAATCTTCACCAACTACTGAAAGTTCTTGGGTCGCACTATCAAATGTTAGACATTTGGTTGGACATTTAGCACAGACGAGACCCTGAATATCAAAGCCTTCTGCTGCATATTCTTTCACAGCTGCTTGATCAATTCTTAAAGTATCGCGCCAAGTTCCAATTACTGAACAATCGGCACGCGCAATCGAGCCCGTACAATCATTGGAGCAACCAGAGAACTTAATTTTGCTCTTATAAGGCCACATTGGACGATGAAGCTCATCCATGAATTCATTAGTGATATTGTAACATGCTTCCAGTGTATCATAACAGGCGAATTCACACCGACCTGGACCTACACAGGTGTTAGTCGTCCTTAAGCAGGACCCAGATCCACCTAAGTCAAAGCCAGCATCGCTATAATCGTCAAAGATAGGTTGAATATGCTCTGTTTTGCACCCTAGCAAAATTATGTCGCCTGTGGAACCGTGCATGTTCGTCATGCCACTACCGTGCTTCTCCCAAAGATCACAAATTGTACGAAGTGTTTTCGTATTGTAGAAAAAACCAGATGGTTGATTAATACGGATAGTATGGAACTCCGCAAGAGCTGGGTAAGTTTGTGGTTCATCTACATAACGGCCAATTACACCGCCGCCGTATCCTCTAACTCCAACGATTCCACCGTGTTTCCAGTGTCCTCTACGCTCAACATAGGATCTTTCCAAGACTTGGAGCAATTCGGCTGCAGCTTCGGTTCTCACTGCGGCCCGTTTAATTTCAGATACAAAACTTGGCCATTTACCTTTTTCTAATTCGTCCAGTAGTGGCGTTTTCTTTTCTGTCATGGCACACCCTCCGTCTTCAAGTTTATAGGTTTCTTACATCTCAGCAATGCTGATGGCACCAGATGGGCAAACTGTAATACAGCTTTCGCAACCCAAGCACTCTGATTCATCACCAGTTACTTGGGCTTTGTCCTCAACGAAGCTAAGCAGGTGAGCAGGACAACTTTCAGTACATTCGCTGCATCCAGAACACTGATCTTCGTCAATTGTTACAATAAACAAAATAACACCTCCTTAACCTTAAAGAGAAAAATGAATGTTTTGATGGAAAACTTTGTGAAAATCTTTCTTGTGTAAATTAACACTAGATCATGTTCTTAATTTAACATTTTGTGTACTAAACGTACAATATATAATCCTGATCGCACTATATGAAAACCATAGGGCAAAAATTTGATGCTACCCTGGGAAGAAGTAGGCATTACTTACTGAGATTCCTCCTTGCAGAAAAACGACTTGACTCATGCCTTTTCCTTTAAGAATACAAGCTGCTTCATAGCCCCTGATCCCTAATCCACATACAGTAACAACTAACGAATCCCTTGGGACCTCTTGCCAACGATCCCGTAGTTCTCCCAATCTAATGACCATGGTTCCCTTGATGGGTAATGGATAGGAAGCCACCTCATCCGGTTCACGTACATCAAGCAGACATAGCTTTTCCCCGGCCTGTAAGCGACTTACTACAGCCTCTGCTGTAATTCCCTGCGCAACCCCTAGACGCATGTTTTCTAACGTTGTAGCAGCATGGATAAGTACATCAATCGCTGTAGCAAAGGGTGGTGCATATGCTAAATCCAAGTCAATAAGATCTTCTACCTTGGCGCCAAATTTAAGGGCTGTCGCCAAGACGTCGAGTCTTTTTACACTCTCTCCTAAACCACAAACTTGGGCACCCAGCAAGCGCCCATTCTCTTGTTCGGCAATTAATTTAATCGTAATATTGGCATGCATCGG